>DATBBB010000275.1:0-4930 GCA_036271215.1 Kofleriaceae bacterium
ACGATCGGCCGCACGATCGGCCGCACGATCGGCCGCACGATCGGCCGCACGATCGGCCGCACGATCGGCCGCACGATCGGCCGCACGATCGGCCGCACGATCGGCCGCACGACCGGCTGCACACCGGCGGTGACAATCCGCACGACCGGCCGTGGCTCCTGGCGGTGTCGGCGCGCAGCCCCGAGGCCCTGCAGGCCAGGCTGCGCCAGCACGTCGCGCTCGTCGAGGATCGCGCGCCGCTCGCCGGGCTGTGCGCGACCGCCGGCGTGCGGCGCAGCCACCTGCCGCACCGGCTCGCGCTGGTCGGCCGCGACGCGGCGGAGCTCGCGGCGCACGGCCGCGCGCTGCTCGCCGGCGGCGGCCAGCCCGGGATCCAGGTCGGGCAGCTCGCGCCGGGCGGCCGGCGCGGCGTGGTGTTCGTGTTCGCGGGCCAGGGCGCGCAGCGCTGGGGCATGGGCCGCGAGCTGCTCGCGCGCGAGCCGGTGTTCCGCGCCGCGATCGAGCGCTGCGACGCGCTGCTCCGGCCGTGGCTCCGCGGCTCGCTGATCGACGAGCTGGTGGCCGATCAGGCGACGTCGCGGCTCGCGCAGACCGCGATCGCGCAGCCCGCGCTGTTCGCGCTCGAGGTCGGGCTCGCCGCGCTGTGGCGGTCGCTCGGCATCGTGCCCGACGCCGTGGTCGGCCACAGCGTCGGCGAGATCGCGGCGGCCCACGTCGCCGGTGCGCTGTCGCTCGCGCAGGCGATCGAGCTCGTCGGCCACCGCAGCCGGCTGATGCAGCGCGCGACCGGGCTCGGCAAGATGGCGCTGGTCGAGTTGCCCGCTGGCGAGGCCGGTCTCGTGCTGCGCGGCTACGAGGACCGGCTGGCGATCGCCGCCGAGAACAACCCGGGCGCCACGGTGATCTCCGGCGAGCCGGGCGCGCTCGCCGAGGTGCTCGCCGGGCTCGAGCGCCGGCAGATCGCGACCCGCATCTTGCCGGTCGACTACGCGTTCCACAGCCCGCAGATGGCGCCGCTGGGCGACGAGCTGGGCCACGCGCTGCGCGCGCTCGAGCCCGGCCCGACGACGCTGCCGATGATCTCGACGGTGACCGGCCGGGTCGTGCGCGGCGACGAGCTGACCGCGAGCTACTGGGCGCACCAGCTGCGCGCGCCGGTCCGGTTCGCGGCCGCGATCGGCGCGCTGATCGCCGGCGGCCACGGCGTGTTCGTCGAGGTCGGCCCGCACCCGGTGCTGGCGGCCGACATCGCCCAGCTGCTCCGCGCCGGCGCGCACGCCGGCTGCGTCCTGCCGTCGCTGCACCGCGGCCAGGATGACTCGAGCGTCGTGCTCGGCACGCTCGGCGCGCTGTACGGCCACGGCCAGGACGTGCGGTGGCCGGCGCTGTACCGGGCGCCGGCCGAGCTCGCCGCGCTGCCGGCGTACCCGTGGCAGCGCGAGCGGTGCTGGCTCGAGACCCCGGCGCAGCCGACGCCGGCGCAGGCCACCTCGCCGACGCGCAGCGACGCGCCCGCGAACGCCGACTGGCTGTACGAGCTGGTCTGGCAGCCGGCCCCGGCGTTGTCCCCGGCCTCGGCCTCGGCCTCTGCCCCAGCCCCGGCGCCCCGCGCGCCCGCGTCGTCCTCGGCCCCGGCCTCGACTCCGGCCTCGTCTCCGGCCTCGTCTCCGGCCTCGTCTCCGGCCTCGACTCTGGCCTCGTCCTCGTCTTCGGCCTCGTCCCCGGCCTCGTCCTCGTCTTCGTCCCCGGCCTCGTCCCCCCGCGCGCCGGCGAGCGCCGCGTGGCTGATCTTCGCCGATCGCCACGGGATCGGCGACGCGCTGGCCGAGCGGCTGCGCGGCGCCGGTGACCGGGTCTGCGTCGTCGCGGCCGCGCCCGCCGGGCACGAGCTGGATCCGGCCGCGGCGCTCCACGCTCAGCCCGCGGCAACGGAGCTGCGCGTGGTGTACCTGGCGAGCATCGACGGCGAGCTCGCCGACGACGCCGGCGCGGCGGCGCTGCAGGACGCGCTGGCCTCCGGCTGCGGCCCGGTTGCGGCACTGGTCCAGGCGCTCGCGCAACGCGCCGGGGCCGGGGCCGGGCGCTGCCGGCTGTGGCTGATGACGCGCGGCGCGCAGGCGATCGGCGATGGCGCCCCGCGGATCGCGGTCGCGCAGACCGCGCTGTGGGGCCTCGGCCGGACCCTCGCATCGGAGCACCCGGCGCTGTGGGGCGGCCTGATCGACCTCGATCCCGCGGCGACCCCGCGCAACGCGGCGGCCCAGCTCGACCGCGTGCTCGACGCGCCCGGCACCGAGGACGGCGTCGCGCTGCGCGGCGATCAGCGCTACGTCCAGCGCCTGGTCCGCCGGCGCGAGCTCGCCGCCCACCCCGCGGCGCCGCCGCTGCGGCCCGACGCGACCTACCTGGTGACCGGGGGCCTGGGCGGCCTCGGCCCCCGGATCGCGCGCTGGCTGGTCGAGCGCGGTGCGCGCCGGCTGATCTTGCTCGCCCGCACGCCGCTGCCGCCGCGCTCGACGTGGCCCGAGCTCGCCGACGGCTCGCCCGCCGCGCACCGGATCCGCGCCGTCCGCGAGCTCGAGGCGCTGGGCGCCAGCGTGCACGTCGCCGCGGTCGATGTCGCCGACGAGGCCGCGGTCGCGGCGTTCGTGACCCAGCTCCGCGACCAGTGGCCCGAGCTCCGCGGCGTGGTCCACGCCGCCGGCGTGCTCGGCGATCAGGATCAGCCGGTGCTCGAGCTCGACCGCGCGGCGCTGGCCCAGGTCATGCGGCCCAAGGTCATCGGCGGCTGGCTGCTGCACCGCCTGCTCGCGGCCCAGCCGCTCGACTTCTTCATCGCGTTCTCGTCGGCCGCGGCGGTGCTCGGCCTGCCCGGCCAGGCCGGCTACGCGGCTGCCAACGCGTTCCTCGACGGCCTCGCGCACCACCGCGCCGCGCTCGGCCTGCCCGCGACCAGCGTCAACTGGGGCCCGTGGGCCGGCGACGGCATGGCGGCCGACGCCGATCGCAGCGCGCGGCTCGCGCGCCGCGGCATGGATCCGATGGCGCCCGCCGAGGCGCTCGCGGCGCTCGCGCCGGTGCTCGCGTCGGGCCGCCCGCAGGCCGGCGTGATGGCGGTCCGGTGGTCCGTGCTGCGCCCGCTGTTCGAGGCCGTGGGGCCGCGCCCGGTGTTCGCGCTGCTCGACGATCCCGCGGCGCCCGGCGCGGCCGCGCCCGCCCCCGGCGATCCGGCGCTGCGCGACGAGCTGCGCGCGCTGGACCCGGCGGCCCGCCGGGACGCGCTGACCGGCCTGCTGCGGGCCGAGATCGCCGGCGTGCTCGGCCTGGCCCCGGCGCAGCTCGCGCTCGCGCAGCCGCTCGCCACGATGGGCTTCGACTCGATCATGGCGCTCGAGCTGAAGAACCGGATCCACGGCCGGCTGGCGCTCGTGCTGCCGATCGCCCGGCTGATCGGCGGCCCGACCCCGGCCGAGCTGATCGACGCCGTGCTCGAGCTCCTGGCCGCGACCCCCGCGACCACCCGCGACCCGAGCCCCGCCGGCGCGGCCGAGGCCCCGATCCCGCGCCGGCTCGATCCCGCGCCGGCCGAGCTGTCGTTCGCCCAGGAGCGGTTCTGGGTCCTCCACCAGCTCGAGCCGCTGAGCCCGGCCGCCAACCTCGCCGGCGTGCTCGATCTGCGCGGCGCGCTCGACCGCGCGCGGCTCGCGCAAAGCTTCACCGAGATCGTGCGCCGCCACGAGATCCTGCGCACCCGGTTCGAGCACCAGGGCGGCCGCGTGGTCCAGGTGATCGACCCCGCCGCGGCGGTCGCGCTGCCGGTGTTCGACCTCTCGCAGCTCGCGTCCGACACCCGCGACGCCGAGCTCCGCCGGCTCAGCATCGACGAGCCGCGCCGGCCCTACGATCTGGCGCACGGCCCGCTGCTCCGGGTGACGCTGATCCGCGTCGCCGGCGACGCCCACGTGCTCGTGATCGCGATGCACCACGTGATCTCCGACGGCTGGTCGATGATGAACGTGATCGTCCGCGAGCTCGGCGCGCTGTACACCGCGCTCGCCGACGGCCGGCCGTCACCGCTGCCCGAGCTGCCGATCCAGTACGCCGACTACGCGGCGTGGGAACGCCGGACGCTGGCCAGCGCCGCGCTCGACGATCAGCTCGCGTACTGGCGCGGCCGGTTCGCCGACCCGCCCGACCCGCTCGAGCTGCCGACCGACCGCGCGCGGCCGCCGGTGCCGAGCTATCGCGGCGGCCGCCACAGCCTCGAGCTGCCCCGCGCGCTGGGCGACGCGCTGCAGGGACTGAGCGATCGCGAGGGCGCGACGCTGTTCATGACCCTGGTCGCGGCGCTCGAGGTCGTGCTGTGGCGCTACACCGGGCAGGACGACCTGTGCATCGGCGCGCCGATCACCCGCCGCGATCGCCCCGAGCTCGAAGCCCTGATCGGCCCGATCCTCAACACGCTGGTGCTGCGCACCGATCTGTCCGGCGATCCGACGTTCCGCGCGCTGCTCGGCCGCGTGCGCGACGGCATGCTCGGCGCGTACGCCCACCCGGACATCCCGTTCGAGCACCTGATCCACGTCCTGCAGCCGACCCGCAACCTCAGCCGGTCGCCGCTGTTCCAGGTCGCGCTGACGATGCAGAACAACCCGATGCCGCGGCTCGCGCTGCCCGGCCTGACCCTGACCGCGCTCGAGGGCGACAGCGGCACGGGCCAGCTCGAGCTCCGGCTCGAGATCTGGGACACGCCCGACGGCCTGCGCTGCTGGTGGGTCTACAGCGCCGACCTGTTCGAGCCCGCGACCCTGGCGCGGATGAGCGCGCACTTCCGGACCGTGCTCGAGAGCGTGATCGCCGATCCGGGGCAGCGGCTGTCCGAGATCGCCGTGCTGCCCGCCGCCGAGCACCACCAGCTCGTCGCCGGCTG
>DATBBB010000276.1:0-6671 GCA_036271215.1 Kofleriaceae bacterium
AGCCCGGCAAACGGCGTGTGCCAGCCCGCGGCGTGGAACACCCAGCCGCCGATGAAGGCGCCGACGATGCCGATCACGATGTCGACGATGATGCTGCCGCCGGCGCCGACGACGAGCGATGCCAGCACGCCGGCGACCAGACCAACGATGAGCCAGGTAAGAGGATCCATGCCGGTAAGCACAGCATCGTGCGTGCCACGCGCGTCGCCGCCGCGCTCGCGCGCTAGCTACGGGCAGCGATAGGCTTTCACGCGCAGTCCAGCGCCGGCGAGCTGTGCGCACGCGCTCGACGGGCCCGTGGGCCCGGCCGCCGCGCATCACCGCGCACATGATCTCGTCGCGGAGCCGGTCCTGGCACCGTCCCGGAGCGTTCGGCCGGGGCGTGCGGCTGGCCTGCGATGCGAGGCACGTCGCTGGCATTCATCGTTGCCATGATGACCCCGCCCAGCTCCGTGACATCTGCGATTTCGCCCGACGGCCCGCACCAGCCGATGCCCGGGCCGCAGGGGCCGGATCCGAGCAACCCCAATGAGCCCGGTGGGCCCGGCGACCCGCCGCAGCGCGATCCGCTGTCGCCCAACCCGTCGCAGCCGAACCCGCCGATGCCGACGACCACGCCGTTCAAGACCGCGCCCGACACCCCGCAGCCCACCACGCCCAAGCAGGACCCGCAGCCCGGTCCGCCACAGCGCGATCCGCAGCGCGAGCCACCGCGCATCGATCCGCCGACCCGCCCGCCCGAGCCCGGCAACCCACCGCCGCAGATCGACGATCCGACGACGCCGGATCAGCCGCCCAACATCATCGGCTGATCGGGCTGATCGCCGCGCGCCGTGTGTGTCCCGCGATGTACCGCGGTGTCCGAGCCCGCCGCCAGCTTCGTACCCCGCAAGCGGGATAGGCTCGGCGCATGCGCAAGCTCTTGCTGACGACCCTCGGTTTCGGAATCGCGTTTGCGGCGCACCCCGCGCCGGCCCGCGCTGACTTCGGGCTCGGGCTGTTCATCGGCAATCCGACCGGCCTCGATCTGAAGATCGGGCTCAGCACCCGCCACTCGCTCGACGTCGTGCTCGGCATCGACACGTTCCGCGATGGCCACGTCGACTACGGCCACCTGACCTACCTGGTCACGCCGCTGGTCACCCACGGCGAGTCGGTGCTGGTGCCGATCCGGTTCGGCATCGGCGCCGCGGTCTACGGCGACAGCGACAACGTCAACATCGGGGTCCGCGCGCCGTTCGAGCTCGCGATCCGGATGCGCAGCGCGCCGCTCGAGTTCTACGGCGAGATCGCGCTGCTGTTCACGCTCAACGACACCGACTTCAGCTTGCAGGGCGGCGGCGGCCTGCGCCTGTTCTTCTAGCGCTCGCTCGCGTCCTGCCGGCTCAGCGCTTCGCCCACTTGTCGAGCCAGGCCAGCACCTCCTCGTGCCAGCGCTTGGAGTTCTGCGGCTTGACCACCCAGTGGTTCTCGTCGGGGAAGTACAGGAACCGGCTCGGCACGCCCTTGCGCTGCAGCGCGGTGAACGTCGCCATGCCCTGGGTGTCGACCACGCGGTAGTCGAGCCCGCCGTGGATCACCAGGGTCGGCGTCTTCCAGTTCTTCACCAGGTCGACCGGGTTGTGCTTGAGGTAGCCCTCCGGCTTGTCCCACGGCAGGCCGCCGTGCTCCCACTCCGGGAACCACAGCTCCTCGGTGTCGTAGTACGCCATGCGCTCGTCGAGGTTGCCGTCGTGCACCACCAGGGTCTTGAACCGATCGGTCTTGCCGTTGATCCAGTTGATCATGTAGCCGCCGTACGACGCGCCGAGCGCGGCCATGTGGTTCTTGTCGAGCCACGGGTACTGCGCGAGCGCCGCGTCGAGCCCCATCATCAGATCGTCGTACGGCGCGCCGCCCCAGTCCCCGGCGATCGCGTCGGTGAACGCCTGGCCGTAGCCGGTCGAGCCGTGGAAGTCGACCATCACCACGCCGAACCCGTGGCCGGCGAACACTTCAGGGTTCCACCGGTAGTGGAAGTGATCGCCGAAGCTGCCCTGCGGGCCGCCGTGGATCAGGAACGCGACCGGGACCTTGGCGCCGGCGGTGAACCCGGCCGGCTTGATCACGAAGCCGTGCACGGTATCGCCCTTGGCGCCCTTGAACGAGAACGGCTCGTAGTCGCCCCAGGTGATCGCCTTGACCCGCGCGTCGTTGAAGTGGGTGAGCTGCTTGAGGTCCGTGCCGTCGAGCTTGGCGCTGTACAGCTCGGCCGGGGCGCGCAGCGTGTCGCGCACGAACACCACGCGATCGCCGACCGGGCGCGGCGCCTCGTTGGTGCCCTTGTCGACCACGACCTTGGCGGCGCCGGACGCGACGTCGATCGCGAACACCGAGTGGTTGCCGATGTTGTCGGTGTCGGTGAACACGGTCTTGCCGTCGGCGCTCCACGCGATCGAGCCGACCGAGCGGTCCCAGCCCTCGGTGACCACGCGCAGCTTGCGCGACGCGAGATCGAAGATCGCGAGCCGCTCGCGGTCGGCCTCGAACCCGGGGCGCTTCATCATCTTGAGCGCGAGCGACTTGCCGTCCGGCGAGAACGCCGGCATGAAGTCGTACGCGGGGTTCTGCGCCGTGATGTCGACCGGCTTGGTGCGGCCGTCGGCCGCGACCAGGAAGATATCGGTGCCGGTGCGCCACGAGTTCTCGCGGCCCGCGGTGCGCGCGACGAACGCGATCGTCTTGCCGTCGGGCGAGACCGCGATCTCCTCCATGCCGCCGAACGGGTGGGTCGGCGAGTCGGTCTGCTGGCCCGGGGTGACGTCGCGCGCGTCGTCGGCGCGGCCGCCGGCTTCGGGCGCGGTCCACACGAACAGGTGCGAGTACTTGCCGTCCTCCCACTGGTCCCAGTGGCGGAACAGCAGCTGATCGTACGCCTTGACCTTGGACTTGGACTTGGCGTGCTCGTCGTCGCGCTTGGCCGAGTCGGCGATCGACCTGGCGTCGGGCCACACGTCGGCCGCGACCACGAGGTGCTTGCCGTCGGGGACCAGCTTGAAGCCGTTGAGATCGACCGGCAGCTTGGTCACGCTTTCCGCCTCGCCGCCGGCCGGCCGGATCCGCCACACCTGCGCCGAGCCCGAGCGCGACGACAGGAAGTAGATCCACGCGCCGTCGGCCGACCACTGCGGATCCTGATCGTTCTCGGGGTGGGTCGTCAGCTGCTTGACGCTCGAGCCGTCGGCCGCCGCGAGCCACACGTCGTAGCGGCCGCGGTTGGCGTCGACGTCGGTGTCGCGCACCGCGAACGCCAGCCACTTGCCGTCCGGCGACACCGCGGGCTCACCGACCCGCTGCATCGCGAGCATGTCATCGATCGTCAGGCCCTTCGCGGCCACCGGCGCGCCGGTCGCGAGGAGCCCGATCAGGAGAGCGAGCTGAAGCTTCATCCCCGTGGAGTATCACGGCCGCGCCGAGGCCTGCGGCCGGGATCGCCCGCGCATCGCGGACGGCGAGCGCGACGTAGTGCGACGCAGCGACCAGTCCCAGCACGCCGGGGACCGCTGCTGCCGGCAGCGCCGCCGCGGGGACGACCGCGATGACGCACAGCGCGAGGAACTGCGCGACCGTCGCCAGCTTGCCGAGCCCGTCGGCACGCAGCGGCCGGTGCGGCACCCGGCGCGCCACGTACACCGCGATCAGCGGCACCAGCATCAGCTCGCGGGCGCCGATCAGCGCGATCACCGCGAGCTGCCGGGTGTGGACCCAGATCGCGGCGAGCACGATCACGACGAACAGCTTGTCGGCCGCCGGATCGAGCCAGCCGCCGATGTCCGGCCCGCGGCTGCCCCGCCGCTTCGCCCACCGCGCGACCCGGCCGTCCAGGGTATCGGTCAGCGCGGCGAGCAGCACCAGCGCCGCGGCCGGCCCCGGCTCGCCCCACACCGCCCAGAGCGCGATCGCGAGCGGGATTCGCGACAGGGTCAACGCATGGGCGAGCCACACTCCTGGCGTCTAGCACCTCGGGGCCCGACGCGCTCCCGGCCTGGCCCGCCGTGCAGCGATGTGTCATCGGCGCGCGTCGTGCGGCTCGCCGCGCGCACCCGCGTCCGCGTGAACCGCGGCAACGCCCCGGATGCCCTGCGCCCGAGTACAGGGGCCGCCGCGCGGGGGCCATGACCGCCGGTTCCGCGCAGGTCCCGCATTTGCAATCTCGGGGGGCGAAATTCACATTCATTCACGTCGCCACATCTCAGGGGAAATGTCATGAAGCTTCGCGCACTCATCATCATCACCGCACTCGCGCTGCCCTCGATCGCGATCGCCGATTCCACCACCAAGACCACCTCGAGCGACAAGGCCGCCAAGCTCAGCGCCGACGACACCAAGATCGTCGCGCATCTCCATCACGTGAACCAGACGGAGACCGATCTCGGCAAGTGGGGCCAGAAGTCCGGCACCGCCACGATCAAGAGCTACTGCGATACGCTGGTCGCCGATCACACCAGCTCCGACAAGGACCTCACGGCGTTCGCCAAGAAGCACGGCGTGTCGTCGATCCCGGCCGACAAGGCGATGACCGACGCCGATCGCCAGGCCGACAAGGACATGACGATCGGTGTCGCGCACCTCAAGACCCTCAAGGGCGCCGACTTCGACAAGGAGTTCCTCACCATGATGGCGTCGGGCCACGACAAGGAGCTCGCCAAGATCGACGTCTCGATCGGCGCGGCGACCGACCCGGACCTCCAGGCGATGCTCAAGACGGTCAAGCCGGTGCTGCAGCGCCACGCCGACCAGGCCCGCGACCTCCAGAAGAACGGCCCGCAGGCCTCGGCCACCCAGGGCTCGTCACCGACCGGCGCGCGGTAGATTGCACCTCGCAGCTTGCTGGAACCTCGACGAGCAGCGCGGGTTCATCGGCAAGCACGCCGCGCGGGACTCGCGAGGTCATGACATTGGCCCACAGTGGCTCGTCCGGAGAGTGGAGCGGTGCGCTCGACGAGCCGCCGAGGATTGTTGCGTGACGTAGATCCATTGTTGCGATCCGCTCGTCGCGCGCGCGGCCCCACGCGGGTTGGTTCTGCTGGCAGACTGCGCTGGCTTGCAGCAGCTCATTGCCAGGAGACCAGGTATGCGGTCATTGCATCGTTTCGTTTGCACCGGCGTCGTCAGGATCGGCCTCGGCCTGGGCCTCGCGCTCGGGCTGGTCGCGGGGGCCACGCCGGCGCGCGCCGGTGGTGACGCCGCCGCGGGCAAGACCCGGAGCCTCGCCTGCCAGGCGTGCCACGTCGCGATCCCGGCGGCGAGCGACACGCCGCACCTCGCCGGCCAGCGCGAGAGCTACCTCGCCAAGGAGCTCAAGGCGTTCAAGTCCGGCGACCGCAAAAATCCGTTGATGAACGCGATCGCGAGCCAGCTCAGCGACGCCGACATCGCCAACCTCGCGGCGTACTGGGGCGGCCAGGCCGCCGGCAGCGACGCCACCGCGCCGGCCGAGATCGCGGCGGCCAAGCAGTCGCAGATGGCGTTCCCGCGCGACTTCCCCAAGGGCTTCCAGCTCTACGGCACCGCGAACAAGGAAGATCAGGCCACCGTCAGCAAGTCGTACGTCAACACCGCCGGGTTCGCCGCGGTCAAGGCCGGCAAGCCGCTGCCCGACGGCAGCGTCATCCTCGTGGTCAACTTCGCCGCCAAGCTCGACGCCAACAAGAAGCCGGCGCTCGAGAAGGACGGCAGCTGGTCGGTCGACAAGATCATGGGCTACGCCGGTATGGAGGCGCGCGCCGGCTGGGGCAAGAACATCCCGGACCTGTTGCGCAACGCCGACTGGAACTACGGCGTGTTCGGCCCCGACAAGGCGCCGCGCTCCGAGATCAACCAGGCGGTGTGCCTCGCGTGCCACAAGCCGCAGGCCGCCACGAGCTACCTGTTCCTGCTCAAGGACATCCAGGCCAAGGCGGCCGGCAAGTAAGCAATCTCGGCATCGAGGAGTTCGAGAGCTGCCTTCGCTGATCTCTGCAGTTGCTGCTGCTCTCGGGTACAACCTTGGCAACAAAATAGCTCGAGGGCGCATGCGCCGGACTCTGTCGATCTCGCGCTGAGAGCAGCACAGGTCAGGGCGCTGCAGCCGCGCGCGTGAGCTCCACACCGATGATCATCCCCTCGTTCGCCTCAACTGCTGACATCAGGGTGTCGATCTGGGGCTTCACGTTCTTGTCGAGGTCGACGCCGGCTCCGGCGAGGCGCTTCAGGTAGGCGTCCGTGTCGTTCTCGGAACGCGGAGTAAGCTTCTCGATCGCCGCCTTGACAGTCATCTCACCGTACGTGTTCAGGTACAATGACTTCTGGGCAGCGCGGCCAGCCTCCATGGTCGCGAACACGGCAAACGTGCCCACCGCACCATGAACCGTCCCGATCTTGGACGCATCATCGCGCAAATTCCCCGGGTTATTTGCGCGCCACGCAAGCGATCCACCTACCTTGATCACACCGGCGTATGCGACGTAGCGCTTGAACTGCGGGGGCACAGACTTCGCAGCCATGTTGACGGCGTCGATATCGGCATCGCTGAGCGGTCCACCCTCGATGATCGTGCCCGGGATCAAAGGCGTCTTCTTCGCGACCGGTGCGGGGGACGGGGTGTCCAGCGTTGAAGCGGCCGGCGGTGATGTCCCTGCATCCGAGGCTTG
>DATBBB010000277.1:0-25784 GCA_036271215.1 Kofleriaceae bacterium
ATGCTTGATGCAGACCTCGGTCTGGCCGCTCCAGGTCGCGTTGGTCTTGATGTCGTAGTAGACCGGCGGGCAGAGCGTATTCCCGGAGTTGTTGCCGCCGAGCGTGTCGTCGCAGCCCACGCTGAGGCCCTCCGGCGGCGACGGCCCGAGCTCGCTCTGGACCATGGTCGTGATCCCGCCCGTGCTGACGTTGTTGTAGGTCACGTCGACCTCGAGGGCCTGGCCGGGCGGCGTCAGCACGAGTTGCTCGGGCGTGGTCGTCGGGTTGGTCTGCAGCGGCGCGCCGAACGTGATCGTGGTGCCGCCGAACGGCGTGAGTGTGCCGTTCACGGTGGCGCGGGCATCCAGCGTGTACGTGCCGGGTTCGGCGATCATCGTGAGTCCGGCGATCGGCTTGGGCGTGGACGAGCCCGTGGCGTACACCTGGAAGTAGGTCTTCAGGCTGTTGTCTGCGTTGTAGTCATACTTGTACGCGGTGACGTTTGGGCTGCTGACGTTGATGCTGCCACCGTCCGCGCTGCCCACCTGGAAATACAGGTTGCTCTTCACCAGCGTGACCTGCTCCGACGGAGGTGTGCTCGGCGTGCCCGAGGCGACGCTGAATGGCGGATGATCCGGGTCGTTGTAATGGTAGCGATTCAGCGAGCTCTGGGCCGCGAGGTTGGGATCGGTGTTGTCCGTGATGCCCAGGTACAGATAGCTGAAGTTCCAGCTGCCAGTCGGGAGTCCAAAATTGTAAGTGCCATTTTGTAAGCTGCTATATGCGGAAAGCCCGACTTCCTGGCTCGGATCCGGACGCGAGAGCTCGAGCTGCGAGTAGCTCAGGCTGGTATTGTCGTAGAATCCTGTGACTGCGAGCGGAATCTGGGTGGGCGCCAGCGTGTCGGAGAAGTTGACCGGAGGCGATGAGGTGTGACTGATCGTGACCTGCGACGTTGCCGTGTCCGCACAGCTGGAGCCGTTCTGGGTGCAGATCTGTGCGAAGACATCATAGGTCCCGGACGGCACCGTGCCCGAATACGTGGCGACATATGGGCTGCCGGGCGGGCTGGAGGTCGTGATCGCGCCCGAGGTTCCATACGAGGGGGTGCCGTAGGTTCCATAGTAGAATACGGATACCGAGCCGACGCCTGACGTACTGGTCAACGAGACATTCCCCGCCAGCGTGCCGGTGTCGGTCAGGTCCACGAGCCAGTCGACCGTGCCCAGGCTCAGATCGACGGTCTGGGTCTCCAGTTGGTGCTGGATCGCGGTTCCGTCATCGGCCACCACGTACGCAGTCCCGGACGCGCTCGCCTGGGAACACGGGCCCATCACGATCCAGCTGGTGACGGATTCAGGATACGGGGACGGAATCGACTCGTAGGCCTGGCCGCTATATTGTGCATCGCTCGTGTTGCACCAGGCGGACATGTTGTAAGATTCGACCGTCCCGCCCTGGACCTCGATCGAGGCGTTGACGTGGCTCGTGGTGGGGGTGAAGTCGACGCCCGTGGCGTTGCCATCCGGTGAGCTGACGTGGACCGTGGCGTTCTTGAAGATCTGTAGATAGGCCCCGGCGCTGGGTCGGATGCCCTGGAAATAGGTGCCGATCGCCAACTGATAGTCCTTCCCCGCGCCGACCGCCGGATCTCCGCCCTCGACGGTGAGGCTGTACATGGCGGGTGCGGGCGCCGGGAACGACTGCTGCGCCGGCTGGCCGCCGGTCGAGGGATACGCATAGACGGTGTAGGACTGGATCGTGTCGCTGAACGCGACGTTGCCGCTGATCGTCGCGGGGTTGAGCACTACGACATCGGAGGCCCAGGTCAGGCCGGCGATCGTGGCGGTGGCCAATAGCGACCAACCTATTGTCTTGTTTCGTAACTTCACGTCTGTCTCCTGGTGCGGGAATGGCTGAGGGTGGGTGGGACGGCCGGGCTACAGCTCGATCAGGACGTTCTCGGTCGAGGCGGGGAACGCGTGGGTCAGCGCCTCGCCGGTGAGCGGCACGGTCGCCTCGATCGACCGGACCTGGTCCAGGCAGGCCTCGAGCGCGCGGGCGGGCGTGTCCTGCCACAGCCGCGTCAGCTCTTGCGACGGTAATGTCACCCAGCTGGCGACGAGCACCTGGCGCGGATCGCCCGGCGCGCGCGGCCGCGGGAAGAACCCCACCTGGAGCGGCGCCGGGTGGCGGTCCTGTGCGGGGCGCTGCACGCAGCGCTGCAGCTGCTGCTCGGCGGCGTGCTTCCAGTCGAGCACGGCACTCCGGTGCCGGCGCTCGTTGTCCGCGGACAGCGGCTGCGGTGGCGCGAGCGTGCCGAGCCGCGCCTGGTCGGCCTGCGAGACCGTGGCGACCGTGGTCGCGTGCAGGATCCGCTGCTCGAGCTCGTGCTCGGCCACGGTCTCCGCCGCCGCCGCCACCGACGTGGCGACGGACGTGCTCAGCGTGGCCGGCCCGGTAGGCCCCGGCGGCCCCGGCCGATCATGGAAGGGCCGCGGTGGTCCACCGGCGCCGGTGACCGGATGCGCAGGGGCGCTGCAACGATGTACAGCGAGCACGGCGAGTAGACACCCGCCGCCGATTCCAAGCCAACGCCGCGCGGGCGAACGAGCAGACATGCAGTCTCCTGTGTGTAAGTGCCGACGATTGGTTGTACGCGAATGACCACGTGCCCACGATTCCCGGCGCCACGCTAATGCGAAGTTCGAATTCGAATCAATCGGGGATCTGTAGTTTGATACGTTCGTAGCAGTGGTTCGATGAGTGCACCGCGTGCCTTGTCGGGTCACGGGATGACATGCACAGATGATCTCGTGCAGCGTTCGGCGGCACAGTAAATGTGCCCTCGAGGCTTGTCGTGCCTGGCGGGCGGTATCCATGTCGCGACGCGAGTCGTGACGGTCGCGGTGGTGATCGCTGACTCGCTGTCATGGCAGACATTGAGTCGTGATCTCGGTCATGGACGGATTGCCGCGTAGGTCGATTGTCGAAAATACCGGCCACGGGCGGCATGATCTGGCGCCTTCAGTGTTATTGGGGCGCCGTGATTTGAGGCATGCGACCGGCTTGTGCAGAGATGTGCGGGGTTGCGCCAGGTCCGGCCACTCGCGATGTTGTCGAACAAACAATCTCTGTGGATCGCGTCGCTCTCACTCCCAACCGAGCTCCGCCCCGATATCGTGGCGGAGCCCATCGGTCGGCGGTCGGTCGAATATGCCGCTGCGAAGCGTCGCCGTGATGCGGAATGACCGCCCTCTACCGGTGGCGATCACTTCGCGGCCGCGAAACACCGCGTGGGTGTGGCCGGCGAGTGCGATCTGGTCGCCAAGACCGAGCTCGGCGGCGCGGAGGCTGGCTTCCTCTACGCCAGCGCCGGCAAGTTCCGGCCGGATCGCCGCGCGCTACCGCCAGTCGGCACCGCCGTCCTTGAGTTGCTTCGCCGCCCATGGCGGGCCGCCGCTGGCCCTCACCTGAGGGCCGCCGCCCCGGCGAGCGGATCGCGGTCGATCGCGACGGGGCCTCGGACGGCGACGAGCGCCGCGCACACCGCCCCGAACCGAACAGCCATCCGCGCACCGGCCGGCGACAAGCATCGGAGCGACCCGGCAGCCAACGCTTCGTAACTCATTGAAAACGTGTTAGTTTGCGCCGGATTTTCTTGGGCGAAGCGCCCTCTGCGCGGTACACCGTTCGGGTGTCGAACACGCAGCTGGCGCTGATCGAGCCCAGCCCCTTGGAGCTCTGGAAGGTGCAGGGTGGGGGCATCGCTCGCGTCCTGCGTCGTCTGATTCCGGACGCATGGTCGAGCGGGTTCGAGCAGATGTTGAGTACGACGCGCTGATCGCGCCGTATGTAGGGCATCACTATTCGCCAGATCAGGTAGCCGCAGCGCTCGAAGATGATGCGCTGGCCGCGTCCCTGACAAAGACCACCAAGACAATCGGCGTGCTCGCAGAGCGGCACCCGTTGCTCTTGAAGATCCCAACGCCGCTCTGGATGCTGTTTCCTCGGCAGGCGCTGCAGGATCGCGCACTGAAGAAGCGCGTTGCGCGCTCGATGCAAACGTTGCGAGAAGTTGCCGACAGCGCGCGGAGGTTGGAGTCGGCCGGGAAGCTCGACAGCAACTTCCGCGCATCCGACTCCCACGAGGGGTCAGTTACGTCGCTGCGAAGCGTCGCCGTGATGCGGAATGACCGCCAGCTACCGGTGGCGATCACTTCGCGGCGGCGAACACGGCGTGGACGGCCGGCCGGGCCTTGACGAAGTGGCGCTGGCTGTCGACGTGGTGGACGAGCTGGCGGCGGGCGGCGCGGAATGCATCGGCCACGGCGACGTAGGGATCGAGCTGGGCCCCGCTCGCGGCGAGCTGGGCGCCGGGCACGGTGAGCACGACGTGGATCTCGAACCCGGAGCCGTGGAGATGGTGGCGGTGCGGCTTCTCGATCGCGACGTGGCACGCCACGATGCGCCGGGAGAGCTGGCCGAGGCGTTCGGCCCAGCGTTCGACGGCGGCCTGCAGCGCGGGGCTCGGGGTCATGTCACGGAACGTCGTAGCGATCTGCATGGATGCTCCTGGGGTAGAGGCAGGCGCGCGCGGGCGCACGATCGCGCGCTCGAGCACGGCGAGCATCGCGCGTGCGAACGCAAGATCTGGGAAAGCCCATCAAGTGCCCACCACACCCAGGTCAGATGCATCTAGCGCACCACCGGATGCGCGGTCAGCCGGGGCGCGCGCGCGAGGACAGCGCGACGACCGCGGCCCCGGCGACGAGCGCGAGGGCGGCGAACCCGGCGGCGGTGCCGTGGTCGCGGTCGTAGAGCGCGCCGAGCGCGAGGCTGCCGGCCCACCAGGCGAGGCCCCAGACCAGGTAGTAGAGGCCGTAGGCGCGGCCGCGCTCGCCGCGCGGGACGATCGCCGCGATCAGCGCCTTGCCGATCGACTCGGTGGCCGCGCGGGTGATCGACCACAGGGCAATGCCGGCGATCGCGAGGTAGGGCGCGGACGCGCTCGACAACAGCACGAGCGGTGCGTAGGCGGCGCCGGCCAGGGTGAACCCGGCGATCACCCCGGCGCCGGTCCCGCCGCGCGCGCGGGCGCGATCGAACAGCGGGCCGGCGGCGAGCGCGGCCACGCCGTCGACCGCCATCGCCGCAGAGTAGGCGACCGGCAGCCACGAGCCGGTGACCACGTGCGACTTCTCGAGGTGATAGGCGAGCAGCGGCCAGTCGGCGAGGCCGATCGCGATCAGCGCGATGCCGGCGAGGTAGAGCCGGTAGCGCGGGCCCAGCGCGCCGCGCTCGCCGGGGCTCGCGGTGTCGAGCGCGCGCGGATCGGGGTAGAGCCGGCGGGCGCGCAGCAGCACGCCGATCGTGATCGCGGCGGGGATGGCGAGCACGCAGAACGCCCACGCGTAGCCCGAGACCGTCTCGCCGCGCCACGCGAGGATGCCGGCGACCACGAGCGGGCCGGCGAGCCCGCCGAGCTGGTCCATCGCCTCGTTGATCGCGAACGCCTTGCCGGCACCGAGGTCGGCCGCGGCGAACGACGTCAGGGTCGACTTGGCCGGCGAGCGCACCGCCTTGCCGAGCCGCTCGAGGCCGACGAGCACGGCGACCATCGGCCAGCTGCCGGCGAGCGCGAGCAGCGGCACGGCGACGAGGTTGGTGGCATAGCCGGCGATCGTCAGCGCCCAGTAGCGGCCGGTGCGGTCGGCGAGCGCGCCGGACACGTAGCGCAGGCCGTAGCCGAGCGCCTCGCCGGTGCCGGCGACCATGCCGACCGCGGTGGCGCTCGCGCCGAGCACCGCGAGGTAGCCGCCGATCGCGCCGCGCATGCCCTCGTAGCACAGGTCGGCGAACAGGCTGACCCAGCCGAGCAGGATCACGAAGTGGCGCGCGCGCCGGTGGGCCTCGCCGGTCACGCCGCCTCGGGGTCGCGCAGCCGCGGATCGATCCACACGAGGACCAGATCGGCGATCAGGTTGGCGACCGCGATCGCCACCGCGGTGACGATCACGACGCCGACGATCAGCGGCAGGTCGAGCTCGAGGATCGCCTGCAGCAGCTCGCGGCCGAGGCCGGGCCACGCGAAGATCAGCTCGATCACGACCGCGCCACCGAGCAGCACGCCGAGGTCGAGGCCGACCAGGGTGACCAGCGGACCGAGCGCGTTACGCAGCGCGTGGCGGCCGACCACGGTGCGCTCCGGCAGGCCCTTGGCGCGCGCGGTCCGCACGTAGTCCGCGCCGAGCACCTCGCCGAGCTCGCCGCGCACCACCCGCGCGTAGTACGCCACGCCGGCCGCGGCGAGCGTGGCCGCCGGCAGCACCAGGTGCGCGAGCCGCCCGGCGACGCCGGTGCCGTGGCCATCCCCGCTCAGCGGGAACCAGCCCCAGCGATAGGCGAACAGGTAGAGCACGGCCGTGCCGACGAAGAACGGCGGCGCGCTGAGGCCGATCAGGCCCGCCAGGCTCGCCGCGAGGTCGGGCCACCGGCCGCGCCGGACCGCCGCCAGGATCCCGAGCGGCACGCCGATCAGCAGCTGGAGCACGATCGCGGCGAGCGCGAGCTCGGCGGTCGGCCCGATCCGGTCGGCGAGGATCTCGGTGACCGCGCGCTTGGTGCGGTAGCTCTCGCCGAGGTCGCCGTGCGCGAGCCGATCGAGCCAGCAGCCGTACTGCGCGACGACGCCGCGGTCGAGGCAGTAATGGGCGCGGACCCGGGCGAGCGCCGGCGCGTCGGCGTGCGGCCCGAGCAGCGCGCGCGCCGGGTCGGCCGGGATCACCGCGACCATCAGGAACGTGGCCGTGACGACGAACCACACCACGACCACGGTCCAGCCGAGCCGGCGCACGGCCGCGCCGATCACCGCGGCACCGGCGCGCCGTCGGGCCCGAGGTCGAGCCAGGTCGACGTGTAGTCGCGCATCCAGATCGGGTGCGGCGCTGCGCCCCGCACGTAGGGCTGGGTGACCTCGGTCATGACCCGGTGGTAGTCCCAGATCCACGGCGCGTCGTCGTAGAGGATCCGCTCGGCGCGGCGATACAGCGCGGCGCGGCGCTCCGGATCGAGCTCCTCGTGCGCGGCGTCGAGCACCGCGTCGAGCGCCGGGTTGGCATAGAACGAGTCGTTGCTGGACGCCTCGGCGCTGATCGACCGCGAGTGGAACTTGGGCTCGAGCAGGTTGATCGGATCGGGGAAGTCGGCGGCCCAGGTCCCGAACGAGAACGCCGGGCCGTCGGGCGCGCCGATCGCGGTCCCGTAGGTCGTCCACGCGATCACCGAGATCTGGACCTGGACCCCGGCCTCGGCGAGATCGCTCTGCAGCGAGCCGGCGAGCTTCTCGGTCTCCTCGTCGCCGACCGTGACGTAGCTGAGCTCGAGGCCACCGGGATAGCCGGCCTCGGCGAGTAGCGCGCGGGCCCTGGCGACGTCGTGGGGATACGGCGCGAGGTCCGGATCGTAGCCGGGCATGCCGGGCGGCAGCATGCCGTGCGCCGGCGTGGCCGTGCCGTTGAGCAGGCGCGCCGAGTGCGACTTGTCGAGCGCGTAGTTGAGCGCCTGGCGGACCCGGCGGTCGTTGAACGGCGGCCGGGTGACGTTCATCCGCGCACCGAACGTGTTCATCAGCGTCGCGCGGTGGACGTAGGGCCGCCACGCCGGCTCGCTCATCACATAGAGATAGTCAGGCGCCGCGAGCTTCTCGGCGGTGTCGAGCTCGCCGCGCTCGAACATCTGGAACTGGGTGTCGCGCGGGATGTTCTCGCGCATGGCGATCGCGTCGAGGTGGGCGCGGCCCGGCGCGCCGTAGCGCGGGTTGCGGCGCAGCACCAGCTCGGTGCCCTCGTCCCACCGCGCGAGCTCGAACGGCCCGGTCGCGTCGGGCATCCGGCGCAGCTCGGCGCCGGCCGCGGCGACGTGCGCGGCGCGCTGCGGGGTGGCGAACGGCATCGCGAGGATCGCGAGGAACGCGGGGTTGCGCCGGGTCAACCGGAGCACGAGCCGGCGATCGTCGTCCGCGTCGATCCCGGCGCACCCGGCGGCCGCGTGGTGGATCACGGCCGGCGCGCCGTCGAGGTCGGTGAGGTACCCGGCGAACGGCGAGTCCGCGGTCGCCAGCGCGCGCTCGAGGCTGAACTTGAAGTGCGCGGCGGTGATCGGGGTGCCGTCGGAGAACGTCATGCCGGGGCGCAGCCAGAACGTGTAGGTCAGCCCGTCGGGCGAGACCTCCCAGCGCTCGGCGAGCCGCGGGATGAGGTGGAGATCGTCGGGCGCGAAGTCGACCAGGGTGTCGAACAGCGCGTGCAGCGCGAAGTCCGAGACCTCGTCGTAGCCGAACGTCGGATCGAGGGTCGAGACCCCGGCGAGGACCGCGAACCGCAGGGTGCCCCCGTCGCGCGGCGCGGTCGCCCCGGCGGCGCGAAACCGCGGGCCGCGATCCGGCGGAGCGCACCCGGCCAGGCCGAGCGCTCCGGCGACGATCGCGATCGCGATCGCGATCCGGACGATCCGTGCGCGGTCGCGGTCGCGCGCAAGGCCGGCGATGCTCGCGCCGCGCGTCATCGGAGGACCCCGCGCGCATCGCCGGGCGCGAGCGCGTTGCGCAGGCCCTCGCCGAGCAGGTTGAACCCGAGGACCGCGACCAGGATCGCGATGCCGGGCACCAGCACCAGGTGCGGCGCGGTCCGGTAGTACGCGCGGCCCTCGTACAGCATGCGGCCCCAGCTCGCCGCCGGCGGCGGCGGCCCCAGGCCGACGTACGACAGCATCGCCTCGGCGAGCAGGTTCTGGGCGAACCCGAGCGCGGTCACCGCGATCGCGAGGCCGGCGACGCCGGGCAGCACGTGGCGCACGACGATCCGGACCGGGCTCGCACCGAGCGCGCGGGCCGCGGCGATCAGATCGCCGCGCATCACCACGCGCGTCTTGCCGCGGATCAGGCGCGCCATCGGGGTCCAGCCGATCACGCCGAGCGTGACGAACACCGGCGCGCGCGACGACGCGAAGTCGGCGTGGTGGAACACCGCGGCGAGCAGGATCGCGAGCAAGAGGAACGGGAACGCGAGCACGAGGTCGACCAGCCGCATCAGCGCGCTGTCGAGCGCGCCGCCCGCGTAGCCGGCGACCAGGCCGATCGCCAGCCCGATCGCGAGGCCGATCGCCGTGGCGATCCCGGCGATCGCGAGCGAGGCGCCGGCGCCCGCCACCACGCGTGCCCAGACATCGCGGCCCAGCGGATCGGTGCCGAGCACCGCCGCGCGCGACGGCGGCAGGGGCGCGCCCAGCGCGGTCAGCCCGTGGTCGACGTCGCTCGCGAGCGGGTCGCTCGACGCCAGCACGGGAGCGAGCAGCGCGATGGCGACGAGCGCGAGCACTAGCACGGCTCCGATCACGGCGCTGCGATCGCGCAGGCATCGGCGCCAGGCTCGGCTCACGCGATCAGCATATCCCGCAGCTGCATGGTGAGCGCTATCTTACAGCGGCTCGGGGCATACCGTCGACGGCGCCGCGGCGCTGCGAGATTGTATCGGGCATGCGCTGTCTCGCACGTGGCGCGCGACCACGCGCGAGCGTCAGCGCGCGGCGCCACCGCGAGAAATTCGGGCAGAGATGTAATTGAACGCTGCCAAGGCGTCAGGGAGCAGGTGGTGCGACCTAACACCGCGCGGGCATCGTGACTGCACCTCTACCACTACATGCCGACGGATTTTCTCACTCTGATCCAGCGTGATCACGTCGACCTGCAGAAGGAGCTCACGCAGCTCCTCGAGCCCACCGCGACCGCGTCGGAGTTACGCGGCTCGCTCGACGGAGTCCGGCTCGGCCTCATGGCGCATGCAGAAGCCGAGGACATCGTGCTCGGCCGGTTCGATACCGTCGCCGCGCTCGAGGCGTTGGTGGCGCAGGCGCGCGCGGCGCATCGCGCTCAGGAGACCACGCTATCGACGCTGGTCAGCGCGCGGCCGGGGACCGGCGCGTGGCGCGAGCGAGCGTTTCATCTCCGCATGCTCGTCCGCTATCACGCCGCGCAGGAGGAGCAGGGCCTGCTGCCGGCGCTCCGGCGGCACGTGCCGCACGCGTACGAGGAGCTCGCCGGCGCGTTCGCGACCGAGCGGCTGCGCCAGCTCGCGATGCTCCAGCCCTCGGCGCCGATCAGCTTCGCCGAGCTCGCGGCGGCCGAGGCGCGCGCGTCGTAACCTTGGCCGGCTCGGTCCGCCGGCCCGGGGGGCAGCCCGGCGCCAGGTGCGCGTTCTGCTCGACGACCAGGCTCGAGCCATCCTCGTCGCACCAAACCGGCTCCTAGCCCGTAACGTGTCGCAGTGTCAACAGTTCCTTGGCGCCGCGTGAACACGACGCACCGCGCGTAGCACCCGCGATCGTGTCGTGTTACCAGGGGAGCCGGCAGCTGCCCGTCGCCATGCCCGAATCCAGCACCCCTCCGAGCTCGAGATCAACGGCGTCCCACGCGAGCAGACATCGCCACGTTCATGGCCAGGGCTCGGGACCGCACAGCCGCAAGGAGATCGCCGCGCTGTCGCTCGGCGCGCTCGGCGTGGTCTACGGCGACATCGGCACGTCCCCGCTCTACGCGATGAACGAGTGCCTGTCGGCGACCAAGGAGCACGCGATCCACCCGATCGATCACGGCATGTACGAGCCGGCGCAGGTGTTCGGCGTGCTGTCGCTGTTCTTCTGGGCGATGATGCTGGTCGTCGTCCTCAAGTACCTGGTGTTCATCATGCGCGCCGACAACAAGGGCGAGGGTGGCATCCTCGCGCTCGCGGCGCTGGTCCAGCAGAGCGACAAGACCCAGCGCCGGACCAGGCTGGCGATCCCGATCCTGCTCGCGCTGTTCGGCGCGGGCCTGCTCTACGGCGACGGCGTGATCACGCCGGCGGTCTCGGTGCTCGGCGCGGTCGAGGGTATCTCCGAGCAGAACCCGGCGTTCGCCGAGCTGGTCGTCCCGATCTCGGCGGTGATCCTGATCGGCCTGTTCTGGGTCCAGAGGCTCGGCACCCACCGGATCGGCACCGTGTTCGGCTGGGTGATGCTCGTGTGGTTCATCGCGATCGGCTGCGCCGGCGTGCCGTTCATCGTGCGTCACCCCGAGGTGCTCAAGGCGGTGTCGCCGCACTACGCGATCGGGTTCCTGGCGCATTTCGGCCTGCGCGGCTACTTGATCCTCGGCTCGGTGGTGCTGTGCATCACCGGCGGCGAAGCGCTGTACGCCGACATGGGCCACTTCGGCCGCACGCCGATCCGCGTCGCGTGGACCGTGGTGGTGTTCCCGGGCCTGCTGCTCAACTACTTCGGTCAGGGCGCGCTGTTCCTCGAGCGCGGCCAGGACGTGTCCAACGGGTTCTACGACCTGGTCAGCCAGACCAGCTTCCTGATCCCGATGGTCGTGCTCGCGACGATGGCGGCGATCATCGCGTCGCAGGCGCTGATCTCGGGCGCGTTCTCGCTGACCAACCAGGCGGTCCAGCTCGGCTACCTGCCGCGCGTCAGCGTCGTCCACACCTCGCACAAGAACGAGGGCCAGATCTACATCCCCGAGGTCAACTGGCTGTTGATGCTCGCGTGCGTGGCGCTGGTGTTCGCGTTCCGCTCGAGCTCGAACCTCGCCGCGGCGTACGGCATCGCGGTGACCGGCACGATGGCGATCACGTCGTTCCTGTACTTCCTGGTCACCCGGCGCAACTGGCAGTACCCGCTGTGGGCCTCGCTCGCGCTGTTCATCCCGTTCGTCGGCGTCGACCTCGCGTTCTTCGGCGCCAACGTCGAGAAGATCGCCGCCGGCGGCTGGTTCCCGCTCGCGGTCGGGGTCGGCGCGTTCGCGGTGATGACCACCTGGTGGCGCGGCCGCCACGAGCTGTCGCGCCAGATGGAGAGCGGCTCGATCCCCGACGAGCTGTTCCTCGCCGACATCGCCGCGACCCCGCTGCCGCGGGTGTCGG
Organism: Kofleriaceae bacterium; assembly: GCA_036271215.1. Classification (GTDB taxonomy): domain Bacteria; phylum Myxococcota_A; class Polyangia; order Haliangiales; family Haliangiaceae; genus JABFXX01. The sequence continues at coordinate 11,941 of DATBBB010000277.1, forward strand.
GCACCGCGGTGTTCATGACCTCGGGCACCGACGGCATGCCGAACGTGCTGCTCCACCACGTCAAGCACAACAAGGTCCTGCACCGCCAGGTCGTGCTGCTCTCGATCATGACCGAGAACGTGCCGTTCGTGGTCGGCAACTCGTCGCTCACCGTGCGCGAGCTCGACCATGGGTTCTATCGCGTGCTGTCGCGCGTCGGCTTCATGCAGCAGCCGAACGTCCCCAAGATCCTGTCGCGCTGCGAGCGCCACGGCCTGGTGGTCGACGCGAGCGACACGACGTACTACCTCGGCCGCCAGACCCTCCTGACCACCGGCAAGGCCCGCGTCGCGCGCTGGCGCAAGATCCTGTTCTCGTTCCTGGCCAAGAACTCGCGCGCGCCGACCGAGTTCTTCAACCTGCCGCCCAACCGCGTCGTCGAGCTCGGCCTGCAGATCGAGCTGTAAGATCGATCTGCCCGATCGATCTGCCCGATCGATCGGGGCGTCGGCGCACGGGCCCCGTCGGGAAGCTGAACCGATCGCGATGGTCACGTGCGCTTCCGCGCGAGCGGCACAATGCGCTCAGTCGTTTTCGTTCGAGCGCGCCCTGGCAATGCTGGAACATTCCGGAATGTCATCGCAACGACGCGACGCGCGATCCGACACGTATGGGCATATGCGTTGCAATCTCGGTGGACACACCCCAACCAGGGAGCACCGAGATGACTGACCACAACAAGATGAATCAGGGCAATGCCAACAAGCAGGACGATGCCAACAAGAAGGGCATCGGCGCGGAGAAGCCGGTCGGCAACCAGGTCGGCAACAAGGACCCGAACCAGAAGCCGGATGCCGGCCCCGGCTCGCGCCAGACCAGCTCGAACCCGAACAAGCTCGAACCCGACAAGAAGTCCGGCCAGGGCAACGTCGGCCAGGGCAACGTCGGCCAGGACAAGATCGGTTCGAAGTAAGTCGCACCGAGCACAGCGGCACGTGCCGCATGCGGTCAGGCCGCAGCTCCCACCGCCCTTGGCGGCCTGCGGAGCTGAGCGGCCTCTTCGTGTGCTGTGCGTGCCGCAGTCGGCGGCTGCCGGGCGGCTGCCGGCGGTTGATCAATAGCTCGAAGTCGGCAGGATGATCGTGACGGTGGTGCCGATGCCGCGCTCGCTCTCGATGCGGAACCTGCCTCCCACGGTGCCGACCAGGCGCTGGCACTGCGCGAGCCCCAGGCCCGTGCCTTCGGGGCGCGTGGTGAAGAACGGCGTACCGACCCGGCTCAGCACCTCGGGCGACATCCCGATGCCGTCGTCGTGGATCTGCAGCTCGAGCATGTCGGCGTTGGGCCGTGCCAGGATCGAGACCCGGCCGTGCGGCACGCCGCGCGCGGCGACGGCCTGCGCACCGTTGGCGACCACGTTGATCAGCACCTGGGTCAGCTCGGTCGCCGACATCCGGACCCGCGGCAGCTCGCCGGGGCCCTCGTAGCCGATCGAGGCGCGGACCGGGATCGCGAGCTCCTGGCACACCGCCATCGCATGGCGCACGATCGGCAGCGGATCGGTGGTCGTCACCGGGTTCTTGACGTCGCGCGGCCGGCCGAGCTCGCGCAGCCCCGAGATCAGCTCGCTGAGGTGGAGCCCCGAGGTCCGCAGATCGGTCGTCACCGGATCGAGATCCTCGACCAGCTCGATCAGCCGGGCGCGCTGCGTGGCGGGGATCGGCGCGTGGAGCAGGGCGTCGTGCAGGATCGTCGACGCGTTGGCCAGCTCGCGCAGGTGCTCGACGTTGACCAGGAGCGACATCAGCGGCTGCTTGAGATCGTGGACCAGCATGCCGGCGATGCTGCCGAGCGTGGCGAGCCGCTCGGTCTCGAGCAGCCGGCGGTGCAGCGCGGCCGAGTCGCGGCTGAACGTCCAGGCCTCGATCGCCCAGCGCAGCACCTGGACCAGCTCGGTGCGGATCCACGGCTTGACGATGTAGCGCGCGACCAGGCCTTCGTTGATCGCGCGCAGGATCGGCTCGACGTCGGCGTACGCGGTCACCACCATGCGGATGATCTGCGGGTACTTCTCCTTGACGATCCGCAACAGCTCGTCGCCCGACATCGCGGGCATCCGCATATCGGACACGATCACCGCGACGTCGTTGACCGCGAGCAGCTCGAGCGCCTCGGCGGCGTGCTGCGCGGTGATGACATTGAACTCGGTGCTCAGCGACTGCTCGAACACCACGCGATTGCCGCGCTCGTCATCGACGTAGAGAACGAGGGGTTCGGGGCGTGCGGGGGTGTTTGGCACGGACATACGTGGGGGCGAGCAATGTAGCCGGAACCGGAGCGGAGCTGCCGACATCATACCGGTAGTCGAGTGCGATCTGACGGAGAATAGTTCGGAAGCTCGACTACAAAGCACGCAAGCTCGCCGCGCAGGCGGATTTCAAGTAAGCCGCCATGACGATGCACGATGTCGCGTGCGAGAGATAGCCCTAATCCGGTGCCTACACCGGTCGGCTTGGTGGTGAAGAACGGCTCGAACACCTTGTCGCGCAGCGGCAGCGGCACGCCGCCACCGCTGTCGGAGACCTCGATCGCGAATCGATCGCCCTCGACGCGGGTCTCGATCGCGATCCAGCCGCCGGCGCCCGCGGCGTACGCGGCGTTCTCGAGCAGGTTGGTCAGCACCTGCATCAGCAGCGGCGGCGCGCAACGCAGCGTGCCGTCGCACCGCGAATCGACCCGGATCTCCACTGTACCGGGATGTACGAGTGACACCGCACGTTGCACCAGCTCGCGGACCGGGATCGGCCGCAGGTCGAGCTCGACCACGCCCCTGCGGAACCCGAGCAGCTGGCGCGACAGGAAGCCGATCTGATCGGCACAGCTGGTGAGCACTTCCAACAGCTGGCCGACCGCGGTCTCGGGACGGACCAGCTCGCGCGGCAGCAGATCGCTGAGCGGACCGACCGCGTTGACGATGCCGTTGGCCGGGTTGCGCAGCTCGTGCGCGAGGCCGGCGGTCAGGATCCCCATCGCGGTGAGCTGCTCGGCGCGCTGCAAGCGGGTCGCGAGGTCGCGCATGCGGAACTGGGCCCGGATCCGGGCGCGCAGCTCGAGCGGATCGAACGGCTTGGTCACGTAGTCGATCGCGCCGGCGTCGAGCCCGGCCATCCGGGTACCGAGGTCGAGCATCGCCGACAAAACGATGATCGGCGCGAGTCGGTCGCCGGTCGACTCGCGGAACCGGCGCGCCAGCTCGATGCCGTTGACTCTCGGCATCTCGACGTCGGTGATCAGCAGCTGCGGGTGGAACTGCGGCACCAGCTCGAGCGCCGCCGCGCCGTCGTGCGCGACCACCACGGTGTACTCCTCGGCGAGCACGCGCGCGATCATCTCGGCGAGCTGGGTGTCGTCCTCGGCGAGCAGGATCGTCCCGGCGGAGAACCCGGGGGGATCGAACCGCGTGACCGGCGACTGCGCGGCGATCTCGAGCGTGGGGCTGCTGAGCCGGAGCTGGGGGGGCTGCGGGATCGGCGGCAGCAGCTGGATCGGTCCCGACCGCGTGGCGAACGTCGTGCTGCGCACCGTGCCATTCGTGGTCTCGGCTGTGGCCTCGGCCGTGGTCTCGGCGGCCGACTCGAAGCCCTCGCGCAGCACCACGCCGGGCGGTAGCACGACGCGGAGCTCGCTGCCCGGGCCGGGCTCGCGCGGCAGCGCGGCGATCACGCCGCCGTGCGCCTCGACCAGCTGCTTGGCGAGGAACAGGCCCAGGCCGGTGCCGGTCTTGCGCTGGGCCTCGCCGTGCGCGCGCTCGAACCGGCCGAACAGCCGGCTCTGCAGGTCGTCGCCGATGCCGGGCCCGGTGTCGAACACCGACAGCCGCACGCCATCGGGTTCCTCGACCAGCTCGATCTCGATCTGGCCGCCGGCGGGCGTGTACTTGACCGCGTTGGAGATCAGGTTCGACGCGACGCGCTCGAGCGCGACCGGATCGACCTGGGCGATCAGCGCGTGCGCGACCCGATCGATCAGCGTGAGCCCGGCCGCCTCTGCCGCCGGCCGCCAGGCGATCACCAGGGCGTCGACCAGCGCGCCGAACTGGGTGCGCTCGGGTACGGTGCGCAGCTTGTCTTCCTGGCCGGCCGCGAGCAGTAGCAGCTCGTCGACCAGGCGGAGCAGCTTGTGCGCCGAGCCGGTGACCGCGCCGAGGTTCTGGCGCGCGCGCTCATCGAGCGCGGTCCCGGCGCGGCTCTGGATGTCCGCGGCGGCGAGCAGGATCAGCGACAGCGGGGTGCGGATCTCGTGCGTGATGTTGCCGAAGAACCGCTCGCGGGCGCCCTGTGCATCGCGCAGCTCGACCACGGTGCCGGCGAGCTCGTCGCGGGCCTGGCGCAGCTCGCCGGTCCGCTGATCGATCAGCTGCTCGAGGTTATTGCGGTAGTCGGCGAGCGCCTGGTAGCTGAGCGCGTTCTGCAAGGTGATCGCGATCGTCGGCACGATGAACGCGATCAGATCCTCGCGCTCGGGGCGGTGACCGCCGGGCCTGGGCGAGACCCGCAGATCTCCGATGATCTCGCCGCCGCGGGCCGGGAGCGCGGCCTCGATCAGCGGCTCGTTTTCGCAGACGCCGAACACCGCGGTGCGCTCGGCGTGGTCGGCGACGGAGAGCTCGCCGGGCTGGGTGGCCTCGGGCGGGCGCAGCGTGATCTGGGCCCATGCGAACCCGGCCTCTTCGACCAGCGCCTTGGCCACGGTGTCGAGCGTGCGCATCAGATCGAGCTCGCGCTGCACCAGCTCGTTGACCGCGTGGGTGATGCGGAGCTTGGTCGCCTGGCGGTCGAGCTTGGATCGCGCGTCCTCGATCTCGAGCACCCGCTCGGTCAAGACCTCGTGGGCGTCGCGCAGCTCGCGCGCGGCGGTCTGCACGTTGAACGGCCAGGTCAGCAGGCGCCGCACCTGCGCCCAGAACCGGCCACGGTACGGTGGGATCGAGACGTGGTAGCGCGCACCGCGCGGGATCTGCTCGATCGTGATCTCGGCCGGCGGATAGCCGAGCAGGCACGGCATCTCGACCATGTTGCCCTGCGAGGTCAGGAAGAACGGCCAGCACAGGCCGAACTCCTCGGGCAGGGTCAGCTCGACCTCGCACTCGCGGTCGGAGATCTCGCGGAGCTTGGGCATCACGCAGGTGAACATCTGGTTGCCGGCGCCGTCGCGCGGCTTGGTGAGGTAGCGATAGAACCCCATCGGGGTCAACAGCACGCGGCCGATCACGAACGCGAACCGAAGGCCCGGTGATCGGAAGTAGGTCCGGCCGATCTCGATGAACTCCTCGTCGCTGAAGTAGCGCGCGGCGTTGTTGAGGATCGTGGTCATGTCGGTCCAGTCGATCCGCTCGTTGCGCTTGAGCAGCTCCGGAAGCGTGAGCTGGGTGCCCTCGATCAGGATCTCGAGCGGGATCTTCCGGGCCTCGAGCGGCGCGAAGAAGATGTGGATGACCTTGGTCGCGACTTCCTTCATGCGACCGGCGCTCCCCAGCGCAGCACGATCGCGCCGAACGCCGCGCCGACCCCGCCGCCGTAGATCACCACGCGGTCACCGCGCGCCACCGCGCCGGTGCGCTGCGCGGTCTCGAGCACGAGCGGGATGCTGGCACCGAACAGATAGCCGGTGGTGTCGAACGTGTCGATCGAGCGCGCGTGGCCCAGGCCGAGCATCGCCTGGGTCACCGAGCGCAGCCACGGCGTGCCCTGATGGACCGCGAAGAACTCGATGTCGGCGGGCGCGAGCTGGGCTTCGCGCAGGGCTTGCCCGACGACATCGACCGCGAAGTCGACTGTCTTCAGGAACACCTGGCGAGCCCCCACCGGATCAGCGCTGTGCAGCACGACGCGACCCTCATCGTACCATCGCCCGCCCGGAACGCTCGCGATCAGCGCGCGGGGGTGGTTGCCGTGGGTGTGATGCACCGTGGCCAGCAGGCCGCCGTCGGAGACCCGGCCGACCACGGTCGCCGCGGCGCCGTCGCCGAACATCGGCGACAGCGAATCCTCGGGATCGGCCAGCCGCGACCCCGCCGCGGACTGCACGAGCAGGACGTAGCGCGCCCGGCCGCTCAGGATCATGTGCTCGGCGAGCGTGAGCTGGGTCATGAACGAGTGACTCGACGCATCGGCCTGCAGCGACAGGCAGCGCGGGGCGAGCCCGAGCGCGTGGTGCAGCACGCACGCGGTGTTGCTGATCAGGTATTCGGGCACCGCGGTGTGGACGAGCACCGCGTCGATCTGGGCGCGCGAGAACGCGGGGTCGGCGGCCGCGTGGGCGATCGCGCGCTCCGCGGCCTGGGCCTCCATCTCGGCGGAGGTCATCTCTGCCGGCATCACGTGGCGCTGGACCACGCCGTGGAACGGATCGCTGACCTGCTGGGACATCGCCGCCAGCACGGTCTTCATGCCGTCGGTCAGCGCCGTCGGATCGAGCGGCGGCAGGGCCGGCGGGCGGGCCGCTTGCCAGCGCGCGACGGTCGCCGCTGGCCACCATGCATTCGGCCTGGTCTCCGGTGGGAGATAGGTCGCGACACCCAGGAGGCCGATCGGATGCTGCATGAGGCACTCGCCAGGACAGGATCCCCGGGAGTGTACACCACGGCGCAGCCTGCTGTGCGATGCGTCGCACCTACCGGTGGCAACGCCTCACCAGTGGCAACGAACGAGCTTCACGATTCCGGTGCGGTGCGGATCGGCCCGGGCGTCATCGCGCTGACCCGCTCGCGGCGCGGCAGCTTGATCTCCGGGTCGATGCAGACCTCGATGACGATCGGCCCGGGAGCGGTGCGCAAGAGGTCGCTGGCGAGCGCGAGCTGGCCGGGGCGCTCGACCCGCAGCGTGGTCGCGCCGAGCCCGCGCGCCACCGTGCAGACATCGAGCGGGGCGGTGCTGTACTCCGGGGTACGGCCGAACAGGGTCCGGTGGCCGTTCTCGACCATGCCGAGCCGCTCGTCGTTGAACACGAACACCCGGATCGGCAACCGCTCGGCGACCGCGGTCGCGATCTCGAACGCGCTCATCGCGAAGCAGCCGTCGCCGCAGATCGCTGCGACCATCCGGTGGGGGAACGCGAGCTGCGAGCCGATCGCGGCGCCGATCGACTGGCCCATCGAGCCCAGGCCCGTCATCGCGACGAACGCGTCGGGCAGGTCGATCGCGAGGTAGTGGGCCGCGAACATGAAGTGCTCGCCGGAGTCGATCGTGAAGATCGTATCGACCGGCAGCGCGTCCTGCAGCTCGATCACCGCCTCGTGCGACGCCATCCGCTCGGGCCGCCGCGACGGCTCGAGCACGTGGCGCTCGACGCCGCCGGGCAGCGCGCGCAGCGGGGCCTTGCGCTCCGGCAGGTCGGCGATCCGCTCGGCGCGCTCGACGAGGCTGGCGAGCAACTCCGCGGCCGGCGCGACGATCGCGTGGGTCGGTGCGTAGCTCTTGCCGATCTGGCTCGCGTCGATGTCGATGTGGATCAGCGCGCGCGGCGCCTGCAAGTTGGCCGGGAACCCGTCGGTCGCGAGGTCGCCGAGGCTGGTCCCGACCGCGACCACGACGTCGAGCCCGGCCTCGAGGTAGCGCTTCGCCGAGCGGTGACCGGCCAGGCCGAGCACGCCGAGCGAGAGCGGGTGGCTCTCGGGGAACACGCCCTTGCCCTTGGCGGTGGTCGCCACCGGGCACGACAGCCGCTCGGCCAGCGCGCGCAGCGGGGCCGCCGCACCGCCGCGCCGCACGCCGTTGCCGGCGAGGATCAGCGGGCGCTGGGCATCGCAGAGCAGCGCGGTCACCTCGTCGAGCAGCTCCGGCGCGACCGTGGTGCGCGCGGTCTGTGCGCCGTGCTCGCTCGGCCGCGACAGCCGGCCGGTGGTGACCTCGAACGGCAGGGTCAAGACCACCGGACCGGGCCGTCCGGATTGCGCGGTGGTGATCGCGTGGCGCACCATGTGCGGCAGCGCGCTCGACCGCGGGATCTCGACGGCGTACTTGGTGATGTGGCGCGCCATCTCGACGATTTGCAGGCCGTGTGCCGAGCCGTCCTGCAGCACGCCCTTGCCCTGCAGCGCGCGCGGCACCTCGCCGACCAGGAGCAGGACCGGTATCCCGTCGCACCACGCCGAGGCCAGGCCGGTCATCGAGTTGAGCACGCCGGGGCCCGAGGTCACTGCGACGACCGCGAGCTTGCCGGTCGCGCGCGCGTAGCCGGCCGCCGCGAACATCGCGCCGCTCTCGTGGCGGGTGGTCACGGTGCGGATCGGGCTGTCGAGCAGGGCGTCGTGGACCGACGAGATCGCGCCACCCGGGATGCCGAACATGACCTCGACGCCGGCGGCGACCAGCAGCTCGACCAGGACGTCAGCGCCGCGCGCGACCGGCAGCGGGGCGCTGGCCACGAGCGCCTCGGTCCCGCTCACCGTGGCCGCGGTCATGGCGACGAGCTCGGTGAAGTCGACCGGCTTGTCGACCGCGCGCCACGCACCCGCGTGGTACGCTGCACGTTCGAGCTCGGGGGTCAGCATCGCGCTCGCGAGCACGACCTGGATGTCGCGGGTCGCCGGGTTGGTCTTGATCCGCCGGCACGCCTCGATGCCGCCGAGCCCGGGCATGATGATGTCCATCACGACCAGATCGGGATCGAGCGCCCCGACGGTGAGCAGCGCGTCGAGCGCGTTGTCGATCACCGTTAGCTCGACCTGCGGCTGATCGCGCAGCACGCGCTCGATCGCCCGCAGCTGCATCCGATCGTCATCGACCACCAGGACCCGGAGTGGTTTGGGAGAGGACGCGCGACCGCTACGTGGTGATGAGCGAATAGACACCTATTCAACTTAATATCCCAATCGTGCGTTGTTGAGGTCGCATTTCCGATGATGTGTATATCTCCGTCCGAGACACACAGGCTCATTCGAACAGAGGCGCCGCCGCCCAGGCGGCGACCACCGCTCGCCAGGAGGTGTCAGCGATTGAGATCGACGGGCTAGCCGGCCGCGGCATCGACCAGCGTGGGCGCCAGCACACGCTGGGCGTCGTGCGGATCGATCTCTACGAGGAACCCGCGCGCGCCGCCGTTGATGTAAATTCTCGGTAGCTCGAGGATCGTCGCCTGCATGAAGATCGGCATCGCCCGGCGCAGCCCGAACGGCGACGTGCCGCCGATCTGATACCCCGAGTGGCGATCCGCGACCTCGGGAGCGCACGGCGTCACGGTCTTGGTGCCGATCGAGCGTGCGAGCTGCTTGGTCGAGACCTCGCGGTCGCCGTGCATCAGGATGCAGAGCGGGTCGCCGCGCTCGGTTTCGAAGATCAGCGTCTTGACCACCGCGTGCTCGGGCACGCCGAGCGCCTCGCTCGAGGCCCGGGTCCCGCCGTGCGGTTGCCAGGCGTAGAGGTGCGGCACGAATGCGATCTCGGCGGCGCGCAGCGCGCGGATCGCCATCGTGACCGGGTGCTTGGGCACGGCGTGATGATACGGCTAAAATGCAAACCGTATGCAAGCACACGATCTGTCCGGGCACGTCCATCACGAGGACGAGGACGATCACAATCGGTCGGGCGAGCGCCGGACCCAGTGGGTGGTGGCGATCACGGCCCTGACGATGATCGGCGAGCTGATCGTTGGCTACCTGACCGACTCGGTCGCGCTCAAGGCCGACGGCTGGCACATGGGCACCCACGTGACCGCGCTCGGGCTCAGCCTGGGGGCCTACTGGTACGCACATGCCCGCGCCGGCGACGACGCGTTCAGCTTCGGGACCGGCAAGATCTATGCGCTCGCCGGCTACACCAGCGGCGTGCTGCTCGTGATCGTCGCGTTCTGGATGGCCAAGGAAGGCGCGACGAACCTGTTCGAGCATCCGACGATCGACTACCGCGACGCGCTGCCGGTCGCCGTCGTCGGGCTGCTCGTCAATGTGATCTCGGCGCGGCTGCTCAGCGGGGGCGATCGCCACGGCCACGGCCACGGGCATGATCATGGTCACGGCCACGCCGGGCACGGCCACGCGCACGACCACGCCGGGCATGGCCACGGCACCGCGCCGCCCGAGCCTGGCACGCTCGATTTCAACCTGCGCGCCGCCTACATCCACATCATCGCCGACGCGCTGACCTCGCTGCTCGCGATCGGCGCGCTATCGCTCGGCTGGTGGCGCGGCCTGTGGTTTCTCGATCCGCTGATGGGCTTCATCGGCGGCGGCGTGATCATCTGGTGGGCGGTCGGCCTGTGCAAGCAGGCCAGCCGCCGGCTGCTCGCGGTCAGGTGAGCTCTGGGGGGCGCTACTCGCTGTTGGGGCGCGACGACGAGCGCTTGCGGCGCGGCCGGTTCATCTCGGTCGCCTGCGCGGTGGCGTTGACCGTGGGCGCGCCGACCATCAGGTGGCCGGCGTCGTTGTCGAGGTCCTCGCCGCGGATGTTGTTCTTGCCCTGCGCCGCCACGGTGTGCGCGGTGCGGCTGACCTCGGAGACCAGCTCGCGCGTGTTGCCGGGCCACGGCCGCAGCAGGCAGACCTCGATCAACGTCGAATGAATCTGCATCGCGGGCTCGGCGCCACGCACCGCGTCATTGACCAGGAACGCCATCTCGTCGGGGCGGTCGCGGACCGGCGGGACCATCACGGTGCGGGTCGACAGCGCGGCGGCGACCTCGGCCGGCAGGCCCAGGTGCTCGAGCGGCAAGGTCGCCGTGGTGACGAACCGCAGCTCCGGCCGCGCGAGCAGCTTGACCAGGGTCGCGAGGTTCTGCGCGCCGAGCTTGCCGACCTGCTCGAGGATCAAGGTCTCGGTCGCCGCGCTGATCACGCGCTCGAGCGGGACCGCCTGGATCGTCGGGTTGAACACCGCCTCGTGGCGGTTGCGCGCGCGCGCGTAGCCCCGCGCCATCCGGCCCTTGCCGGAGCCCGGCTCGCCGAGGATCAGCAGGTTGGTCTCGCTGTGCGCCGCCTCCACGACCAGCTTCCAGATCGGCGCGGTCGACGGCCCGACGATCGAGTCGTGCTCGCTCGCGATCTGGCCGCCCTCGAACCGGCGGATGTCGTCGAGCAGCACCGACACCGTGCGGCCGGTCCGCACGACCGACGGTGCCATCACCGAGACCTCGCGGTCGACCAGCGGGTTGCCGCCGGCGTAGGTGCCGTTGCGGCTGCCGAGGTCGGTGACCACGAACCGGCGGTCGCGCCACGCGACCCGCGCGTGCTGGCGGCTGATCCGGTCGTCGGTCGTGTTCTCGAGCAGCTCGCGGCCGATCACCAGGCCGCCGGGTGGAATCCGGAACGCCTGGATCGCCGGGGCGGTGCCGGTCCACACGATCACCGCTCCGGGTACCGGCGTGGGGGGCTGCCCATCAACCATTGCGGCAGTATACCCTCTTTGCACCCTCCAGCCGGAAGCCTCCGATCTCCACCCTCGCTGTCCCACCGGGCGCCGCGTCGGTCGCCACGCCAGGCGCCACGCCAGGCGCCACGCCAGGCGCCGCGCCGGTCGTCACGTTCGACGCCGGTCAAACCCTGATCGATCTGGATCTTGACTTCCTCGCCCGCCGGCTCGCGGAGCGCGGGGTCAGCGTTGCGCCGGCGGCGCTGAGCGCGGCGGCGCCGGCGGCGTGGCAGCGCTACGACGCGCAGGTCGATCCGGCCGGCGGCCACCCGTGGCGCGATCTGATGACGAGCTTGCTCGGCGGCGCCGGGATCGCGGCCGGCGGGGTCCCGACCCTGGTCGACTGGCTGTGGGACGAGCAGCCGCGGGCGAACCTGTGGCGGGCCGAGATCCCCGGCATGGTCGCGCTGGCCCGCGAGCTCGGGGCGCGCGGCGTGCGGGTCGCGGTGCTGTCGAACTCCGAGGGCCGGCTCGCCGAGCTGCTCGCCGAGATCGGGATCGCCGACGCGTTCGCGGCGATCATCGACTCGGGGCGGGTCGGGATCGAGAAGCCGGACCGCCGGATCTTCGATCACACGCTCGCCGCGCTCGGCGCCACCGGCCCGGGCATCCACATCGGCGACTCGTGGCCCGCCGACATCGCGGGCGCGCTCGGCGCCGGCTGGCGCGCGGTGTGGTACGGCCGGCGCGCGGTCGAGGTCGCCGATCCGCGGGTCGCGATCGCCCACGACGTTGATGACGTCCGCGCCGCGCTCGCTGCCTGGCTCGATCGTTAGCTCGCGGGTGGATCGGCGCGCCGGCGGATCACGGCCAGCACCGAGGCCGGGATCGGCGAGGTCACGACGAGCGCGAGCGCGACCACGTGCACGAAGCGCGGCAGCGCGGCGAGCTGGGCCTGCGCGGGCGGCCGGCTGAGCGTCACGACCAGCAGGTGCTGCGCGACCCCGGCGATCGCGACATCGAGCGCGAGCATGCCGGCCACGGTGATCGCCACCGCCGGGAGCCGGCGGCGCGCGGCGGCGATGCTGTCGGCGAGCGCCGCGAGCGCCGTGACCCCGGGGGTCGGGCTGGCGCCGATCAGCGCGAGCACCACGATCAGCACGAGCCCGGGCACCACGAGCGCCAGGCATCCGAGCGCGATCGCCGCGGCGGCGGCCAGGCACGGCACCACGGCGCGCGCGAGCTGGACCAGCCCGCGGCCGAGCGCGCCGAGCTGGCCGAGCTGGCCGAGCTGGCCGAGCCCGCCGAGCCCGCCGAGCCCGCCGAGCTCGCCGAGCCCGCCGAGCCCGCCGAGCCCGCCGAGCTCCGATCGATGGTCGCGCGCGATCGCGGCGGCGGCGCCGACCAGCGCGAGCTGGCCGAGCCAGGCGATCACGAGCAGGCCCCAGCCGGTGCGCAGGATCGCGCTCGCGCCGGCCTGATCCGCCGGCGGTGAGACCCGTAGCGCGATCGCGAGCACCGGGGCCAGCGCGACCGCCGACAGCGCGGTCAGCGGGACCAGGTAGCGGACCCACAGATCCACCGCGGCGTGGACGATCGAAGGGGAAGCCGAAGCCACGTCCGCGGCAGTGTAACGGGACCACGCGAGAGAAACATCACCGGGCGCCGCCGGGTAGGGTGGGGGAAGCGCACACGGCGCCCGGTGATGCTGCCGGTACGGATGATCGCCGGCACCGGATCGAAGGCTCGAGCAAGATCGTCAGCTCGAGGGCTCGCTGACTCAGCGCCGGTCCCAGCGCTCGAGCTGGCCGCGCACGCCGCCGAGGTCGACCGGGCAGGCGCGGGTCCGGACCAGGCCGAGTTGCTCGGCGACCGGTGAGGTCTTGCGCGGCGCCGGCGTGATCCAGACCAGCCGGCCGAGCGGCGCGAGGCTGCGCGCGAACCCGGGCAAGGCGGCGACCAGCAGCGCCGCGGCGTCGAGCTGGACCCGGCTGCCGAGCGGCGGGTTGGTGATGATCAGATCGATCGGCCCGGGCGCGTGGGTTCGCGCGTCGGCGATCGCGAGCGCGGCCTCGACTCCCGCGGCCGCGAGGTTCCGGCGCGCGGCCTCGAGCGCGCCGCCGTCGAGGTCGGTGCCGATCAACCCGCCGGTCGCGGCGAGCCGGGCGACCTCGACCAGCTCCACGCCCGAGCCGCAGAATGGATCCCATACCCGCTCGCCGGGCCGCGGCGCGCCGGCCCGGGCCAGCGCGGCGGCGACCGTGGGGTGCGAGGCGGCGGGCAGGTCGGCGACCCGGTACGCGAACCGCGGATCGTCGAGCCGGCGCGGCACCAGCGAGATCGTCTGCGCCGCGTCGTCGACCACCAGGTCCCAGGTCGTCGCGGTCGGATCGTTGATCAGCGCGGGGGCCGCGGCGGTGACGTCGCGCGCGACCCGCCACACGATCGCGCGCTTGTGGCCGTGCGCGAAGCCCAGCCGCCAGCGGATCGGGCCGCGGGTCCAGCCGCGCATCACGCCGAGGA
>DATBBB010000278.1:0-2500 GCA_036271215.1 Kofleriaceae bacterium
GTGCACGAGCCGCCGCTCGAGGCGTTCAAGCGCCACGTCTACGTGCTCGAGGCCAGGGGCCCCGCGGGTGCGCCGTTCGTGTGGCACCTCGGCGCCGACGAGCTGTACGTCCGGCCCGACGCCGGCGGCCTGCTGGTCTCGCCGTGCGACGCGACCGCCACCGTGGCGGCCGATCAGCAGCCGGACTCGGTCGGCGAGACCATGCTGCGGGCCCGGTTCGCGGCGACGCCGTGGGACCGCGCACCGGTGGTGCGGCGCTGGGCCTGCCAGCGCGCGTTCACGCCCAGCCGCGCGATGCGGCTCGGCCGCGATCCGGTGCGGCCGTGGCTGGTGTGGGCGGCCGGGCTCGGCGGCCACGGGGCCACGGCGGCGGCCGCGGTCGGCGAGATCGTGGCGGACGCGTGCGTCGCCGCGCTGGCCGCGCTCCGCTGATGCGCTACCTGGCTGCTACTTGGCTTCGTCGCAGCGCGCGACGGCGTCGAGGTCCGCCACGCCGAGCGCGCACTCGACCCGGCTCCGCGCCATCTTCTTGATGCAGGTCTCGACGAACTCGGTCGACTTGGTGTCCGACACGGCCTGCTTCTGCTTGGCGATCTCGGCCTTCATCGAGTCACCGGACGCGTTGGCGCCGGCCTTCTTGAACTCGAGATCGACCAGGTGGTCGAGCAGCTGCTTGCACTGATCCTCCGAGGGCGCGTTCTTGCAGCCCACCGCAAGCAGCACACCGGCGACGATCCAGCGCTTCATGGCCGCATCGTACACCGGCTGCGGCCCGGCCGGCGACCGGCTTGGTGAATCGCGGCGCAGCGGTCAGCGGCCGGCGACGGTGTGGCGGATCGCGGCGATCCGCTTCTGGACCGCCGGGCTCGGCGCCAGGCTCGCGGCGCGGTCGAGCGTGGCCTCGGCGGTGCGCGGCGCGCCGTCGGCCGCCCACGCGGCGGCGAGGTGGACGAGCAGCTCGGGCTCGAGCGGCGCGAACCGCGACGCGCGGTCGAGCGCGCGGACCGCACCGCGGGCATCGCCGCGGCGGAGCAGCAGCCAGCCCCAGCTGTCGAGGATCGCCGGATCGCCGGGCGACAGCTCGCGGGCGTGGCGCAGGTAGCGCTCGGCGTCGCCGAGCCGCTGGTTGGCGTCGGCGAGCAGGTAGCCGGCGAGGTTGAGCGCGGTGACCAGATCGGGGTGGGCGCGGATCAGCGGATCGAGCAGCGCGAGCGCGCCGGCGGTATCCCCGGTGCGCTCGGCGAGCCGGGCGTGGGCGAGGATCGCGGCCTGGCGGTCGGCGGGCTCGGAGGCGGCATCGAACGGCGCCAGCACGGCCCGGGCGTCGGCGAGCTTGCCGAGATCGGCCAGCGCGAACGCCGCGAGCAGCGCGCTATCGAGCGCGCCGGGCTTGGCGTCGGCGTCGTCGGAGTCATCGGCTGACCCGTCGGCTGAGCCGCCGGCGGCGTCGGGGGCGGGGGGGCTGGGGCCAGCGGCGGCGGCGGGCCCAGCGGATGGCGCGGGTCGGGGCCGGAGCTCGGGCGCGAGCGCGGTCAGCGCCGCCTGCGGCTCGCCGGCCGCCAGCGCGGCCTCGGCGAGCAAGCGGTGGGCCTCGCCGGCGA
This sequence comes from Kofleriaceae bacterium, assembly GCA_036271215.1. Lineage (GTDB taxonomy): Bacteria > Myxococcota_A > Polyangia > Haliangiales > Haliangiaceae > JABFXX01. The sequence goes on from DATBBB010000278.1 coordinate 1,602, forward strand.
GCTTGGCGCCATCGCCGATCCGGGCGAGCGTGGCCTGCATCGCGGCGCGGTCGCCGGCAGCGAGCTCGACCCGGGCGCGCGCGATCGCGCCGGCGTCGCGGCGGGTCTTCGCGATCCGGGCGGCGATGGCGCGGGCCTCCGCGAGCCGGCCGAGGCCGCGATCGAGCCGCGCGGTCACCGCCAGCGCGTCGGCGTCGCTGCGATCGTCGTCGAGCAGGGTCAGTAGATCGATCGCCGCGTCGCGGTCGTCGGCCTCGCACAACAGCCAGAACAGCTCCTCGGCGATGTCGAGCGCCTGGCCGCTGCGATCGAACGCGCTGCGGGTCTCGGCGATCGCCTGATCGAGGTGGCCGAGCCGGCGCAGCGCGCGCGCGAGGTCGAGCCGGGCGTCGATGTGGTCGGGGTCGCGCTCGAGCACGGCGCGCAGCTCGCGGGTCGCCGCCGCCAGCTCGCCGCGCACCGCGAGCCGGGTCGCGAGCCGGTAGTGACCGTCGACCGAGCCCGGGACCCGGCGCAGCAGGATCCGCAGCGTGGTCTCGGCGACCTCGGGGCGCTGCAGCCGCGCGAGCCCGAGGTACCCGTGCTCGTCGTCGGGCGAGAGCTCGATCGCGCGCAGGTAGGCCGCGGTCGCCTGGGCGTGGTCGGCGGCGGCGAGCAGATCGGCGGACACCAGCCAGACCTGCGGGTGCTCGGGCCAGCGCTTGCGCGCCGCCGCGAGGGTCGCGAGCGCGGCGGCGGTGCGGTCGGCCTTGACCTGGGCGTGCGCGAGCTCGACCGCGACCATCGGCTGATCGGGGGCGGCGGCCGCGGCGGCGGTGAGCGCGTCGACCGCGGCCGGCCAGTCGCCCTGGTAGCCGGCGAGCTTGCCGCTCAGGGAGCGGGCGTAGACCTCGCGCGGC
>DATBBB010000278.1:5000-8974 GCA_036271215.1 Kofleriaceae bacterium
CAGGGTGGCGTCGGCGTCGCGGCCGAGGCTGCGCAGGCAGCGCAGCGCCGCCGCCGGGGCGGCCGGGATGGCCGGCTGCAGCGCGGCGAGCGCGATCCGGTGGCTGCATGCCTGGGTCAGCCGGCCGGCCTGCTCGTAGCTGCGCGCCATGCGCTCGTGGAGCGCGACGCGATCGGGGTCGAGATCGACCAGGCCGGCGAGCGTGCGCAGGGCGAGCTCGCGCTGGCCGCCGCGGCCGAGCAGGTCGGCGAGGTAGCCGAGCGCCTGAGGATCGAGCTGATCGCGGTCGAGCCAGCGCTGGGCGACCTCGCGCGCGCGGTCGAGCTCGCCGGCGTACGACAGCGCCTGGACCAGCGCGCGGTGCTTCTCGCGGCTGTCGGGGCTCGCGGCGAGCGCGGCCTCGGCGTCGCCGATCGCCTTGGTGATCGCCGGGTTGACCGTGTCGTACGGCGTCACCGATGGGACCCGGGTCCAGATCCGGCGCAGCTGGATCCAGTCGGCGCCGGGGCCCCACGCGGCGCGGTCGGCGTGGTCGCTCGCAGCACCGACCAGGCCGAGCCGGGGCCGCCGGGCCGGCGCTACCGCCGCCGGGGCCTTCTTGTCAGCGGCCGCGTGGGTCGCGGGGGTGGCCTGGGCGAGGACGGCCGGCGCGGCCGGGGGCCTGGCGTCGTCGCCGGCGGCACCCTTGTTCGCATCTTTGGTCGCGCTCGAGGTCGCGCCCGAGGCCGAGCCCGCGCCCGCGCCGATCGAGTCCGCATCCGCAGCGATCGACGCCTTGCCGGACTTGGCGGGCGCGTCGGCCGCGGGGCCGGCGTTGTGATCGGCGATGGCGATCGCGCCGGCCGCGGCGACCTCGTCGAGGCTGTCCTCGCCGGTCCAGGTCTGGGCCGGCCGGTTGCGATCGACGCCGAACGCGTCGAACATCGCCTGCGACTCGAGCACGAGCAGCGAGGTCTCGCGCGACATCACGCCGAAGCCCTGCGACAGCGCGACGATCCGCGCGCGGTCGGCAGCGGTGCCGGTGCGCTCGAGCTGATCGATCGCGAGCCGGGCCCACAGTCGAGGCACGAACGCGTTGCCGGGCGCCGACGACACCGCGAGCCGCAGCGGGTAGCGCTGCTCGAACGGCTGGCCGGCGACCCGGCCGCGCAGGATCACGTCGCCGGACACCGCGTCGGTCATCCGCGCCGCGATCAGGAGTTCTTCGCCGGCGCGCACGGTGGGGAGCTGGCCGGGCGCGGCGTCGGTCAGGCCGGTGGGCAGCTCGACGGTGGCATCGCGCAGCGCGGCGCCGAGCGTCGACTCGAGCACGGCGGCCGCCGTCGTGGCGACGCGTTGCCCGGGGACCCAGGCGAGGTAGCTGCCGCCGCCGCCGCGGGCCGCGGCCTCGAGCACGGCGGTGTCGGCGTCGCTGCCGATGCCGATCGTCGCGATCCGCGGCGCGCCGGCGCCGGCCGCAGCGATCGCCTGCTCGACGTCGCTCGCGCGGCGAAACCCGGTCGAGGCGAACCCGTCGCCGATGTAGAGGATCCACGGCTCGCGGCCGTCGGCGTGCCCGAGCTGGGCGGCGGCGGCGCGCAGCGCGCCGACCACATCGCTGGCCCCGGCGGGGGGCTGCGCGGCGAGCCAGGCCTGCGCGGCGGCCGCGGCCTGCGCCGATGGGGTGTGCAGGCCGGCCGGGCCGGCGGCGGCGGCGGCGGCGCCGGGCGTCATCGCGCGGCACTCGCTGTCGCACACCGCGACGTCGAACCGATCGCGGCGGTCCATCTGATCGACCAGCGCGCCGGTCAGCGCGGCGGCGCGCGCGAACCGCTCGCCGACCATCGACTGGCTGTCATCGACGACGATCAGGTAGTCGCGCGGCGCGCCGTCGCGCCAGCGCGGCAAGCTGGGGTGCAGCGCGAGCACCGCGGTCGGCCGGAGATCGCCGGCGAGCTGGCGCTGGGCGTCGACGACCTTGGGATCGATGCCGACGTTGCGTTTGGCGGCGAGCTTGTCGTCGGGCGCCGCGGCGGCGCCACCGGCGAAGCTCCAGGCGCGCAGCTCGGCGTCGCCGTCGGTCGCGCGGTAGTCGACCACGAGGTCGCCGCGCGGCACGAAGCCGGACTGCCGCAAGGTCAGCGCCTGGACCTCGGCGCGCGCCGGGTCCGGCGTCAGGTCGTAGCCCGCGGTGCGGACCAGGTGCGGGACCGCGCCGCGCAGCTCGACGTCGAACGAGAACTGATCGGCGACCGTCGAGCCGTCGTGGCTGTGCGGCAGCGGGTAGCTGTACTGGCGCCACGCGCCGCGCGGCGTGACGACCTGGGTGTAGGCGAGCTTGATCGTGCGCGCGCCGTGCGCCGGGATCGGATAGACCCGGAGCTCGAACCGGCCGCCGCGCTTCCAGTCGAGCAGCGCCGGATCGCGCCACCGGCCCTCGACCCAGATGATCTCCTGGCTCGGGTGGGCGGCGAGCTTCGGCGTGGCCTTGTCGATCACGCCGCGCCAGATCTTGGCGCCGCGCTCCTTGTCGACGAACGCGCCGGCGATGAACCCGTCGGGGGCGCCGGGCGAGTCGAGCGCGAGGCTGTCGATCTGGGCGTCGGGCGGCAGCGGGAACTGGTAGACGCCCTCGAGCGTCGCGGCGCTGTCGTTGCGGAATGTCTCGGTGATCTCGGTGCGGGCGATCGGCCCGACGACCCGGACCACGACGTCGTGGCGGGCGAGCGCGAGGTTCCAGTCGCGATCGCGCGCTTCGCCGGGCTTGTACGCGCGCAGCGCGCCAAGGCCGGACGCGATCTCATCCGATCCGGCCTTGGCTGAGCCGGGCGCGGCCTTGGCCTTGGCTTGCGCCGCGGGCTCGCCGAGCTCGGACCACGCGGCGTCGCGGACCAGGCCGGGCGCGGCGCTGACCGTGAGCGCACCGTGGTCGATCACGCCTTCTTCGCCGGCGCGAACGTCGTCGTGCGCGCCGCGCAGGTCGGTCAGCACCACGGCGCCGCGCGTGACCTGGACCGCGGTCATCGCGTCGGTCGCGGTGACCGACAGCCGGGTGCCGACGACGTCGACCCGGCCGGCCGGGGTGGCGATCACCGTGGTGTGGCCATCGACGTGGACGACGTCGGCGGCGAGCCGCCCGGCGGTGAGCCGGAGCTGGCGCGGATCCGCGGCGCCGAACGCGAGCTGGGTGCCATGATCGAGCACGAGGCGGCTGTGGTCGTCGAGCGTGAGCTCGGCGCGGGTGCGGTCGTCGGTGCGCAGCTCGGCGCCGGCCGCGATCGCCTCGCCGGGGCCGAGCGGCCGCCAGCCGGCATCGCCGGCATCGCCGGCATCGTCGGTCGGGGCGCTCGCCGTGACGAGCCGGCCCGTGACGATCCGGATCGAGACCCCCGCGGTGCCGGGCGCCGCGCGCTCGATCCGAGTGAGCCGGCCAACCGGTTGTGGTGAGCCGGCGAGCGGGGTGCCGTGGTCGCCGTGCTCGCCGGGGTCGCCGTGCTCGGCGGCGATCGCGTGCACGACCAGGCCCGTGGCACCCGCGGCGATCGCCGCCGTGGCACCGAGCGCGATCCAGCGCCGGGCGCGGCGCGACCCCGACGGCGACGACGACGGCGCGGGGCCTGCGGCGTGCGGGGCGGCCTGCGCCTCGGGGCGCGGGGCGGCCTGCGTGCCGGATCGTGGCGCGCGGTACGCGGCGGCATCGGTCGCCGTGGCGTCCGCCGCCGTGGCGGCCTCGCGATCGACCGCGGCGAGCACGCGGGCGAGCAGATCGACGGGCGACGCGTGATCGCCGCCGGCGTCGGCGATCGCAGCGGCGAGCTGCTCGGCGTCGTGGCGAGCATCGCGGCAGGCATCGCAGCCGGCGAGGTGGTCGGCGTGGCGCGCGATCGCGGCGCGGTCGCCGTCGGCGAGGTCGGACAGCTGATCGGCCAGCTGGTCGCAGGTCGTGGTCATGGAACGATCTCCTGGGCTGCATCCGGCATCACGGCACGCAGGTG
>DATBBB010000279.1:0-21761 GCA_036271215.1 Kofleriaceae bacterium
TGCCCGCGTCGTCGGTGTGCTCGACGAGCCAGGCGGCCAGCTCGCGCGCCATCGTCTCGACGAGGATCGGGGTGACCGCGTCGGCGGAGACGAGCCGGCCGCCGCGGTAGAGCTCGATCGGCGGGTGGCCGTCCAGCGGTAGCGGTAGCGGTACGAGCACGGTACGTGCCGCGAACGTCGTCGCGCGGCCACCGCGCGTCGCGAACGCGTCCGGCGCGACCCCATGGCTCGCGCAGAACGCATCGAACACGTGGCCGAAGCCGAGGTTCGCGGCGATCATCCGGCTCGGGGCCCAGCGCTCGACCGCGTCGCCAAGCGCGAGCTCGAGGCCGAGCACCCCGCGCAGCTCGTCCGGCAGCGCGCCGGGCGCCGGCGTCGCGCGATGATCGTGTGTGAACCCGAGCTCCAGCAGATCGATCGCGGCGCCGTGCGCCTGCGCGACAGTCGCGATCTGCTGCGCGTGGTCGGCGCCCTCGATCCACCGCTCGAGCACGATGCGGCCGGCGCGCCGCCCGACGACATAGACCGCAGACAGCGATGGGATCGAGGCGATGATCGAGGCGATGAACGACAGCATGCTGAATTTCCAGAATATCAATTTGGTTGTACGTACGCATGTAAATCGGTCGCCGTGGGACAAAATCCTTTGACAACGATTGCTCCGCAGGCCAGGCTCCGTCTGGAGAAGGCGCGCAGTGGGAAGGTTGTCGGAGTCACTCCAGCCTCGGAGTCGCTCGAGTCACTGGAGCACAGTGACGTCAGTCCGATGGTCTGACTGCGCCCAGGAAATAGCCCATGACAACACCAAAGACTCCAGTCCATCCCAAGGTCGCGTTCGGCGACGCATCGACCGCCACGCCGGTGAGCAAGTCCCATCAGGTGGTGCGCGAGCCCGGTCATCGGAAGTCGAAGGCCCACACGCCGCACCCCGCACTCCCGGCGGACCGGCAGGTTCGAGTCGTGCCCGGGCAGAAGAAGTAGCGCGCGCACGAGTCTAGATCGGCGAACACCAGCAAACGCGGCAGGCGGAGGAGGGTTCTTGTGTCATTGACGTTTCATAGTGTCTATCCAGGTACAGTGTGGGTGACGATCTTGTATTATCATCCGAGCTGTAGCAGTGGGCTGTTCATGAAGGAGGGTTGGTGGTCGCTCGCCAACGGCGAATCGAAGGTCGTCTATGGCGGCGACGCCAAAGATCTGAATCGCTATTACTATTTCTATGCGGAGGCCAGTGATGGCTCCGTGTGGAATGGGCCGCTCGATGTCTCGGTCACGCAAGCCGTGTTCAATCAGTGTGTGTGGGACAACGCCGGGGACAGCCGGACGGTCGGCTTCCAGCTGCTCGATATCGGAAGCAATGACAACTACACGGTGAACCTGGTCCCGGCAGGTTACAAGCCACCTCCCTCGGGGGGCGGCGGTGGCGGCTGGCCCGGGGACGGTGATGGCGACGGTGATGGCGACGGTGATGGGGACGGTGACGGCGATGGCGACGGGGACGGCGACGGAGACGACGGCTGATCCCGAGCTCGTCGACTGCCATGTGGTCCACGCAGTTCGTCGTCCAGGAGCTCTGGCTCCGCTCTCGCCGGTGCCTGCTGTCCGCGCTGGACGATGCCGGCCTCGCGCCCGGTGAGGCCGCGTTCGCGTCGTACATGCGAGATCAGGGGGCGCTCGGGCGCTCCGTGCTCGCTCGGCTCGGGCCAGGCCTGGGGACGGTCGAGCACCGCTACCTGATGTCCGAGCGGATGGCCGGCACCGCGAACCGGCGGTTCGCGCGGCGGCTGCCGTTCGGGCTCGCGTTCGGCCACGAGTGCGGCCGGTACCTGCGCCAGGTCGCGGGTGGCGCCGCGGTGGTGCCCGACCTCGCGGCGGACGGTGCCGCGCTGTTCAACGTGGCGGCGTCGCTGTTCGATCGCCTGACCGACCGCGCGAGCGAGGCCGCCGCGGTGAAGGCGTTGCTGCCCCGGGACCGGCTCGCGCGGCTGTGCGGCGACCGCTCGGAGGTGGAGGCGCTGCGCACCGAGCTCGGCGCGCTGGCCGCCTCGGAGCTCCGGGTGTTCGGCGCGGTGATCGCCGAGCTGTTCCGGATCGCGCACGAGCTCCGCGCGATCCGCGGAGACCCGGCCGCCTGGCGCGGGTTCGTCGACGACCTGCTCGGCGCGTACGACGCGCAGCTCGCGACGCTGCAGCCGGATCTCGCCGCGCCGGACGCCACGGCGATCAGCCGGGCCAAGTCCGTGACGCCGTTCCTCGTCACGGCGCAGCTCGCCGCGCTGGGCGCCGGGACCGCGGTCGATCCGCGGGGGCTCGCCGAGGCGATCGGCGACGTGTTCTGGCGGGTCGACGATCTGGTCGACCTCCACGCCGACGCGCGCACCGGTCAGCTCAACAGCGTGCAGCTCCGCGCGGCCGGGCGCACGGCCGATCGCGCAGCCGGGCACGCAGCCGGGCACGCGGCCGGTCGCGCGGCCGATCGCGCGGCCGGGCACGCAGCCGGGCACGCAGCCGGGCACGCAGCCGGGCACGCGGACGACGTCCGGACCGCCGCCGTCGCGGTGCTCCGCAGCGATGGCGTCGAGGCCGTCGCGGCGGAGATCGTCGCCGGGATCACCGCGGTGGCCGCCCGGCTCGCCGCGCTCGAGGCGCCGGCCGCGGCGCGCTCCGCGCTGCTCGCGTGGCTGGTCATGTACGTCGTGGACTGGATCCAGTGACCGGCGCCGGCGAATCGCACGTCGGCGTCGAGCCGGCGGTCGCGCGCGGGCTGGGCTTCCTGGCCGGCGCGGCGCGCGAGGCCGACGGCCTGTGGCAGGACTTTCAGCTCGCGCCCGGACCGTCGACGGACTGGGTGTCCGGGTTCGCGGCGGTGGCGATCGCCGGGGTGGCCCCGGGCGCGCCCGAGGCGCAGCGCGCGATCGCGGCGCTCACCCGGCGCGCCCGCCGCGCCGGCGGCTGGGGCTACAACGAGCACGTCCAGATCGACGGCGACTCCACCGCGTGGGGCCTGCTCGCGCTCGCCGAGGGCCGGCAGGTCTCGCCGCTCACGGTGCGCAAGGCGCTGGACGCGCTGGTCCGCCACCAGGGCGACACCGGCGGGTTCGCGACCTACATCTCGCCCGACGGGCCGCCCGCCCGCGGCGCGTTCCGCGCGGACTGGTTCGCGCCGCAGCCGTGCGTCACCGCCGCCGCGGTGATGGCGTTGCTCGCGCACGGCGAGCCACCGGACGGCGCCGCGATCCGGAACGCCGCGGCGTTTCTCGCTCGCGCGCGGTGCGCCTGGGGCGGCTGGTCGTCGTGCTGGTGGACGGGCCCGCGCTACCCGACCTACCACGCGGCGCTCGTGCTCGGCTGGCTGGGCGGGCTGTCGTCCGCCGACCGCGACGCCATCGCGCGCGCCACGGTCGCGGCCGCGTGCGCCGACGGAGGCTGGAGCGACCGCGGGGCCGAGCTCGGCGAGCCGTTCGCGACCGCGCTCGCGATCCGGACGCTGCTGCTCGGCGATCCCGACCCCGAGGTCGACGCCGCGATCCGCCGCGGGGTGCGCTGGCTCGTCGCCGCGCAGTGCGCCGACGGCGCGTGGCGCTCGACCCCGATGCTGCGCGTCCCCGACGTGACCGAGCACGGCATCGCGGGCGAATTCGCGGACGATGGGCGATGCTTCACCACCGCCACGGTGATCGGCGCGCTGGATCAGGCGGGGCGGCAGCCGCGCGACCCCGACGCTAGCCGCCGAGCCGGAGCGGCAGCCGCGCCGGGCCGCGCAGCTGAGACGAGTCGATGATCGGGATGTCGTCGAGCGGGTGCGCCGGCGACCACACGCGCGCCGCCGCGATCAGGGCCTCGAGCGCGATGACCGCGGTGCGGCGGGCGAGCGCGGCCCCGAGGCAGTAGTGGACGCCCGCCCCGAGCGCGAGGTGCCCGACCGGCCTGCGCTGCACGTCGAATCGATCGGGCTCGGGGAACCGCGCGGCGTCGCGGTTCGCGGACCCCAGCACGACGAGCACGGTGGCGCCGGCGGGGATCCGGAGACCGGCGAGCTCGGTCGGCGTCGTCGTCCGGCGCGAGACCAGCTGCACCGGCGCGTCGTACCGCAGCGACTCCTCGACCGCCGCCGCGGCGAGCGACGGATCGCCGCGCAGCAGCGCCAGCTCGGCGGGGTGCCGCAGCAGCGCCAGCACGCAGCTACCGACGAGGTTCGTCGTGGTCTCGTTGCCGGCGATGATCAGCAGCCGGCTCACGCTGGTCACCTCGTCGGCGGTGAGCGGGTCGGCGCCGCCGTGCAGCAGGATGCTCACGAGATCGCCGGTCGGCGCGCGCCGGCGGTCCTCGATCAACCCGGCACAGAACGCGTTGAACTCGGCGATCGCGGCGCGCACGGCGGGCCGCCGGGACGCGGCGCTCGTCCCCGTCGCCGACTGGATGACGGCGGCCGACCACCGCTTGAAGTCGCCGTGCCGCGCCGGCTCGATCCCGAGCACGGCGGCGATCACCGCCATCGGCAGCGGGACCGCGAGCTCGGCGACGAGATCGTGGGCGCGATCATCGACCAGCGGTGCGAGCAGCTGGTCGCACGTCGCGCGCGCCAGGCCGTCGAGCGCCGCCGCGCGCGCCGGCGAGAAGCTCGCGCTCACGAGCCGCCGGACGCGGGTGTGCGCCGGCGGGTCGGCGCCGAGCAGGGCGCGATCCGCGGTCGCCATCACGGACGACGAGAACACCGCCGGATCCTTCAGGACGGCGACGGCGTCGTCGTAGCGGCTGACGATCCAGGCGCCGGACGGCCGGTGCTCGACCACCGGCGCCTCCGCGCGGAGTCGTGCGTAGAGCGGGTACGGATCCCGGCGCGCCTCCGGCGACAGCACCGCGTCGGCGAGCTGCGCGGCCCGGGTGGTCACGCGCCGGCCACGCGGCGCACGCAGGCCTCGAGCAGCGCGCGCTCGTCGCCGTCCCGGCGCATCACCGGGACGACCGCGACCGCAACGCCGCTCGCGCGGGCGATGTCCTCGATCGACTCTGCGAGCACCGGGTGCGGCCCGAGCTCGAGGATCGTGCGATAACCCGCCGCGAACGCCCGCGCCGCCATCGCGGTGAGCGAGGCGGGCTCGCTCATGATCTTCCACCAGTGCGCCGGACCGTAGGACGCCGCGGCGGTCGCGACCGACGAGTACATCGGCAGCGCGCCGGCGCGGGCCGCGAGGCCGTCCAGGGTCGCCGCGAACTCGACCTCCAGATCCCGGACCTCCGGGCTGTGGAACGCGAACCCGATCGGGACCATGCCCGCGTGGACGCCGCGCCGGCGCTGCTCGGCGACGATGCGCTCCACCTCGCCGGCCTCTCCGGAGATCACGCTCGACTCCGGGCCGAGCTCGACCGCGAGCGACACCTGATCCTCGAGGCCGACCAGCAGGGCGCGCGCGCGGACGGCATCGAGCCGGAAGAACCCCATCCGCCCGGCACGCTGGAGCGGGCGGCCGGTCAGCTTCGCCTGGCAGCACACGATCCGCATCGCGCCAGCCAGATCGAGGATGCCGGCGAGGTGCGCGGCGGCGACCTCGCCCATGCTGAGGCCCGCCACCGCGGCCGGCTCGACGCCGCGGGATCGCAGGAGCTCCGCCAGCGCGATCTGCACCGCGGTCAGCGCTGGCTGGATGTACGCGTTGTCGTCGTGGAGCCGGTAGCCGGCGTCGGTGCGCGTCAGCTCCGCGATCAGGGACCACCCGAGGTGCCGCGCGATCTCGAGGTCGCAGCGCGCGATCGATGCCTCGAACGCCGGCTCGGAGGCGTACAGCCGCCGGCCCATCCCCGGCCACTGTCCGCCCTGGGACGAGAACAGGAACACGACGCCCACCACCTCGAGAACGTAGCACCAAGTCGGGTCACGCGTACCCGGCGTGCCCGGCGTGCCCGGATGGTCGGCGTGCCCGGCGTGCCCGGCGTGTCAGCGCCGGTTCGAATCCGGCTGGAGGGCGGACAGTGGATGCTCGTACATCGCCACTCCGATATGCAGGAGCCCGAGGATTGAAGCCCGAGGATCGATCGTCGCGTCGCGCGGTCAGTCCGAGATCGTGGTCGGCTGGGCGCCGATCCGATCGAGCTTGTCGCGGTCGGCGTCGAGCCCGAAGCTGGTGACGTCGAGACCTGTGGTGCCGAACGCGGACAGCTTGGCGTCGAGCACGCCGGTCGCCGGCAGGGCGACCAGGTCGGGGATCGCGACGCTGGTCGAGCCGTCGAGCACGGTGACGTCGAGCAGGTGGGTCACGGTCGCCGAGCCCTGGGTGTACTCGAGGTCGATCACGGTGGCGCCGTCCTCGGCGGTCCACGACGCCGCGGTCCGGCTGACCGTGGTGCCGGTCAGCGGGGCGAGCCAGGTCCCGGCGGCCAGGGTCGCGGTCGGCTGGGCATGGCGCAGCACGACGCTCTGGTTGCCGGCGTCGCCCGCGGTGGTCTGCGCGATCCCGGTCAGCCGGTAGCCGGTCGAGCCCATCGCCGCCAGCGCCGGCACCGAGAACGCGGCGGTCTCGGTCGGCGCGTGCAGCACCGGCACCTGGTAGACGCCATCAGCGGTCTCGATCCCGACCAGCGCGGCCACGCTGGTCAGCGCGGCGGGCGGCGTGCCGAACGCGATCGTCGCCGCGCTGGTGCTCGCCGGGTCGATCAGGGTCAGGTCCTGCGCGGCCTGGTCCACGCCGTCGACCACGGTGATCCCGCCGCGGTACGCGAACCGGATCAGGGTCGCGGTGTCGTCGGCGGTCGATTGCGTGCCCTTGGTGTCGACGTCGAAGATCGCGGCGAGCAGGCCGACCTGGCCGGTCCGGACGTTGACCGTGAACGGGCAGCCGGCCGCCGCGCACGTGTTGGCGTTGCCGTCGGTCTTGAGGTTGTTCGCGGCGTCGCCGAGCGTGTCGGACTGCGCGTACGTCACCGAGGCCAGCTTGGTGTGGCCGGCGGGTACCGTGATGCCGGCGAACCCGGTGATCTGGCCCGACAGGTTGGCGTGCCCGGGATCGGGGGCGACCGCGGTCTGCAGGTCGATCGTCAGGTTGGCGCCGTTCGCGCCGATCCACAGCGCCGAGCGATAGCCGGTGGCCTTGGCGATCACGGTCTGCGGTCCGGTGACGCCCTGGGCCGAGAACAGCCCGGTCGGGTCGGTCATGCCGTCGATCGCGGTCGCCCCCGTGCCGATCCGCACGGTCGCGCCGGGGATCGGCATCCGGGTCGCGTCGTCCACGACGTAGAGATTCACGACACCATCGATCGCACCGTCGCCAATTCCACCACCGGCGATCACGCGCGGCGGCGGGTGGTTCCCGGTCGCGGCGTCGGGCGGGTTGGGCGTCTCTGTGGTGCAGGCGGCGGCGAGCAAGCAGAACGGCAAAAGTCCACGCATGACCACGCCGCCTTGCGACCGCTGCGCCAGCTTTGGGGCCCTGCGCTGTCCTGGGGCGGCCTGTCCCGACCTTCAACAAGGGCCGCTCCGCCATCGGCGCGGCCGGCGAACTGGCATCGGCCGCATCGGCGGGGCATCGGCGGGGCCGGCGAGCTGGCATCGGCCGCATCGGCGGGGCATCGGCGGGGCCGGCGAACTGGCATCGGCGGCATCGGCGGGGCATCGGCGCGGCCGGCGAGCTGGCATCGGCTGCCGATCTGGCATCGCCGCGACATCGGCGACAGGCCGGCCTTCGTTACCTTGACTCCGTGATGGGTTCGCATACCTTCGGTTACGATGTCGGCGCGTGATCGCAGCTGGACCGTCGCACCGGCGTTCCTGTGGTTCGGCGGATGCTTGATCGCGGCGCTGTGGGCGCTCGACGGCGGAGTCTCGGCGCTCGCCGATCGGTTCACCGCGCCGCGCGAGGCCAGCGCCACCCCGGCCGCCGGGCCGGGGCCGTCGTTCACCGCCAAGCCCGCCGCCGCGGACGCCGAGGCCGACGACGACGCCAGGCCCGCGGCGCCCGCGCCGATCGTCGCGGCCGACCGCAGCAAGATCCTGGCGCTCGAGGACACCTGCCTCGACGGCGCGCCGCCGGCCTGCAAGCAGTGGGCGATGGACGGGTTCTACCGCGCGGTCGCGGACTCCAAGCAGCACAAGCTCGGCCACCCGGTGCGGGTGTCGTGGTACGGCGACTCGGTGATCGCGACCGACGCGATCCCCGGCCGGCTGCGGACCTTGCTCCAGACCGAGCTCGGCGACGGCGGCCCGGGCTACGTGTTCGCGGTGCCGCCGCACCGGTTCTGCGGCCACGAGGCGATCGTGCGATCGAGCGGCGGCAGCTGGCAGTCGCACGCGATCTCGACGATGCAGGCGCCCGACGGGCTGTACGGCGTGGGCGGCGGGACCGCCGAGACCGAGGACGGCCGGGTGGCGATCAAGCTGATCAACGGCGCGGTGACCCACGCCGAGCTGTACTACCTGGCGCAGCCGCACGGCGGCACGGCGACCCTGTCGGCCGATGGCAAGCCGATCGCGACCGTCGACACCAAGGGCACCGCCAAGCAGGCCGGCTACGCGGCCGCGGCGATCGAGGGCGGCGGCAAGAAGTTCGAGATCGCGACCTCGGGCCGGGTCCGGCTGTTCGGGCTCGATCTCGAGAACGACACCGGCGCGGTGGTCGACAACCTCGGCGTGGTCAGCGTCAACGTCAAGAGCTTCGACGCCAACAACGCCGAGCACTTCGCCGACGAGCTCGCCCACCGCAGCGCCGACCTGGTGATGATCATGATCGGCGCCAACGAGGCCGAGTGGCTGCGGCCGACCGACCGCGACACCAAGGACTACGCGGCGCACTACGGCAAGCTCCTGGCCACGGTGCGCAAGGCGCGCCCCGATGCGGCGTGCCTCGTGGTGTCGCCGACCGACCAGGCCGAGGCGCTGGACGGCGATTACCCGTCGCGGCCGGTGATGCCGGTCCTGGTGGCGGCCCAGCGCGCCGCGGCGCACGCCGCCGGCTGTGCGTTCTACTCGACCTATGACTGGATGGGCGGCAAGGGCTCGGCGGTGAAGTGGTTCCGCAAGGGCCTCGTCGGCACCGACTTCCAGCACCTGTCGCGCAAGGGTGCGAACCGGCTGTCGGAGGCCTTGTATGGCACGCTCATGGCCGGCTACCAGAAGTATGCAGCGCACTAGTTTTGTATTCGCGCTCGCCTGCGCGCTCGCCGGCTGCGGCAGCGGCTGCGATGGCGATCGCCGCAAGTTGCTCGAGCCGCCGCACGTCGCGATCGCGCCGGTCCCGGGCGACGCCGGGGCCGCCGCCGCGGTCGTCACCGTCGTCACCGCCCCGGCACCGCCGCCCGACCGCCGGCTCGCCGCCGCGCCGGGCTTCCTCGACGCGCCCGCCGGCAGCCTCGACGCGCTGTTCGCCGGGCTGGCCGCCGCCGAGCGCCACGACCCGACCGGCCGCGTGCTGTGGCTGTTCTTCGGCGACTCGCACACCGCGGGCGACTCGATGACCTCGCGGCTGCGGGTCACGCTGCAGAGCAAGTTCGGCGACGCCGGGCGCGGCCTGGTCGCCGCCGGCAAGCCCAACGCGCGCCACTATTACCAGCGCGACGTCCACTACGGCGCGGTCGGCTCGTGGAAGGCCGCGGTCGGTGGCCACAAGGGCGACGCCGAGCCGTTCGGGATCGGCGGGCTGCGCGTGTTCGGCCAGAGCAAGGGCGCCCAGCTGTGGGTCGAGACCTGCTCGACGTGCCAGGCCGGGACGTCGGTCGCGCAGTTCGAGCTCCTGTACTACGCCGCGCCCGATCACGGCGGGCTGCGCTACCGGGTCGACGACCAGCCGTGGCAGTCGCTCAAGACCCGGACCGCGGCGATCGAGCCACCGCACCCGGCGCGCCAGGTGGTCCCGGTCGCCGACGGCGCGCACCGGCTGACGATCGAGCACACCGGCGGCGGCGTGGTCGATCTGTTCGGCGTGGTGATGGAGCGGCTGCGGCCCGGCGTGATCGTCGACTCGCTCGGCGTGGTCGGCCGCCGGCTCGGCAGCCTGCGGTCGTGGGACTGGTCGGTGATCGGCGAGCAGCTCGCGAGCCGCGATCCGCGGCTGGTCGTGCTGCAGTACGGCACCAACGAGGCCGACGATCCCGATCTCGATCTCGAGGCGATGGCGCGCTACTTCGACGAGACGATCCTGCGGATCCACGCCGCGGCGCCGACCGCGTCGGTGCTGATCCTCGGCCCGCCGGACATGGGGACCCGCGAGGCCGGCAAGGCGTGCGACCGGATGAAGCCGGGATCGGGCAAGGACCGCAAGGACCGCAAGCCGAAGGATCGGTCGAGCGATCGGTCGACCGGCGGCTCGGCGGGCGGCTCGGCGGGCGGCTCGGCAGGCGCGTCGTCTGGCGGCCAGGCCGGCGCCGCACCCGACGCCCCGGTGATCCCGGAGTGCGAGTGGCGCACGCCGCACGTGCTGACCGAGATCATCTCGGTGGCGCACGCGGCCGCCGCGCGCAACCACGCCGCGTTCTTCGACACGTTCGCGGCGATGGGCGGCGCCGATCACATGCACCAGTGGGTGATCGCCGAGCCCAAGATCGCCTACAAGGATCACGTCCACCTGACCGACATCGGCTACCAGTGGTGGGCCGATGCGCTGTCGGCGGCGGTGCTCGCCGATTACGACCGCTGGCGGCGCGCCCAGAGCCTGCCGCCGACCGCCCCGCTCGAGGCGCCGCCGGCCCCGGTGCCGTCGGATGGGCCGTCGCCCGGTGCGCCTGGCCCGGCGCCATAGCCCGGCGCCCCGCACCCGCCGCCTCCTCCGCCGCCCCGCACTCCGCCGCTGCGCACCCGCCGCCCGCTTTCGCCGCCCCGCTTTCGCCGCCCGCTTTCGCCGCCCCGCTTTCGCCGCCCCGCTTTCCGACGTACGACGATGCTGTTCTCGAGCCCCGACTATCCGCTGTTCCTGATCGCGGTGTTCTTCCTCTACGCGCTCGCGCGCTGGGGCGGGCCGCGGCTGCGGTGGGCGCGGATCGCGGTGATGGTGCTGCTCGGCGACGTGGTGTTCCTGCTGGTCGCCAAGCGCCCCGACGCGCTGTGGGATCCGATCGGCGGCCTGTTGCTCGGGCTCGCGACCGGCGCGCACAGGTCGCCGGACGTGCTGCTGCAATGGGCGATCGGCGGCGGCGTGCTCGCCGGCGCGGTGGCGATCGGCTGGCGATGGGGCGGCCGGATCGCGTCGGACGCCGGCCAGGCCTTCCTCGCGCGCGGCCTGGTCGCGGTGATCGCGGCGACCGGCGCCACCGTGGCGCTCGCGTGGAACGCCGGCATGCTCGACGAGACCACCGCGTGGATCGCCGGCCATGGGCACTTGCTCGTGCTGGTCGTGCTCGGGGTCGGGCTCGGCGCCGCCCAGGTCGACGCGTTCCGGCCGCTCGGCCGCACCGTGATCCTGTTCGTCGCGTCGTCGCTATTCTATCACGCGTGGGCGGCGGCGATGCCGGGGCCGTACCGCTACCTGCTCGCGCTGCTGCTCGGCACGATCGTGCTCGACTACTACCTCGGGCGCTGGATCGAGGACTCCGCGTCGCCGGCGCGCCGCAAGGCGCTGGTGATCGTCAGCCTGTGCTCGAACCTCGGCATCCTGGTGGTCTTCAAGTACACCGACTTCTTCACCCACGACGTGCTGAACCTCCACGTCCGCTGGCTGCACCTGATCCTGCCCGCCGGGATCTCGTTCCACACCTTCCAGTCGCTGTCGTACACGATCGACGTCTATCGCAAGCAGCTGCGCGCGACGCGCTCGGTGATCCAGTTCGCGACCTTCGTGCTGTTCTTCCCGCAGCTGGTCGCCGGGCCGATCGTCCGCGCCCAGGATCTCTTGCCCCAGCTCGACGACCTGCCGGCGCTCGAGCTCGAGGCCGCGACCGCGGGGCTGTTCCGGATCGTCGTCGGGCTGTTC
Organism: Kofleriaceae bacterium; assembly: GCA_036271215.1. GTDB lineage: Bacteria > Myxococcota_A > Polyangia > Haliangiales > Haliangiaceae > JABFXX01. Next base: position 11,892 of record DATBBB010000279.1, read on the forward strand.
AAGAAGATCGCGCTCGCCGACACCCTGGCGCTCGCGCTGGTCGACCGCGTGTTCGAGGCGCCCGAGCGGTTCTCGGCGCTCGAGGTCATCGCCGGGGTCTACGGCTACGCGCTGCAGATCTACCTCGACTTCTCGGCGTACTCCGACATCGCGATCGGCTCGGCGCAGGTCCTGGGCTTCACGCTGCCCGAGAACTTCCGCACCCCGTATCGCTCGGCGAGCCTGCAGGAGTTCTGGCGGCGCTGGCACATCAGCCTGTCGACCTGGCTGCGCGATTACCTCTACATCACGCTCGGCGGCAGCCGCGGCGCGCCGTGGCGGACCTACCTGAATCTGTTTCTGACCATGGTGCTCGGCGGGCTGTGGCACGGCGCGAGCTGGGCGTTCGTGGTGTGGGGCGCGCTGCACGGCGCCGGGCTCGCGGTGACGCGCTATTTCCAGCGCTCGACCGCGCGCGCGGCCGCGGGGCCCGACGGCGTGCCGCGCGGACGCGCCGGCCGGTTGCTGATCGGCTGCGCGGCGATCGCGGGGGCCGGGCTGGTGATCCAGCGCGCGGCGCTCGGCGACGCCGGCACGTGGCCGCAGCTCGTGGTGATCTGGCTGACGTGGACGCCGCTGTGGGCGGTGGCGACCGCGTGGCTCGCGGCAGATCACGAGGCGGCGCCGGCCGCCGCACCGATCGCGACCGAGGGCGTGACCGAGGGCGTGACCGAGGGCGTGACCGAGGGGCTGCCGTGGCGCGCGCTGTTCCAGTCGGTGGCGCGTTCGGCCGATCCGGAGGCGCCGCCGGTGCGCCGGCCGTGGCTGCCCGAGCTGTTGCGGCTCGCGATGTGCGCCGCGGGCCTGGGCCTGCTCGCCGCGCTGGCGTGGGCGCCGCACGCGGCGTGGATCCCGCTGGTCGGCGCGACCTGGGCGCTGGGCATCGCGGCCGACGTCGTCGAGCGCGGCGTACCGGCGCGCGAGCTGCGCGCGCACCTGGGGCGCGTGGTGCGGCGCGGCGCCGCCATCGTGCTGACGTTTCAGTACGTCTGCCTGGCGTGGATCTTCTTCCGCGCGTCATCGTTCGACAACGCGCTCGGCGTGCTGCGCCAGATCGCCACGCTCGAGACCGATCACGCCAACCTGGTCCCGATCGTGACCCTGGCGCTGGCGACAGGCTTTGCCTGCCACTGCTTCGCGGACGGCAGCTTCCGCTGGCTGCGCCGCCGGTTCGTCGGCCTGCCGCCGTGGGCGCAGGGCGCGCTGCTCGCGGCCGTGGCGCTGGTGCTGCGCGAGCTCGGCCACACCAAGATCGTCCCGTTCATCTACTTCCAGTTCTGACCGCGCGGGCAATTCGCACCACCCCTGTGCCGAGCCCTACAGGGGACCGCGGGGGCGTTACGACGATGTTACTCACCTCACGATCATCACGCGCAACACCGTGACATGACGGTGTCATGACCGCGCGGCGCAGTGCCTGCACGGCGCCGAACCTTCCTGGGGGGGGCGCGCCGTGAACGCCGATATTCGCCTGCTGCTCGCAGACGCCGAGCGCGCGCTGCGGGACGACGATGCCGCGGCGGCGCGGGCCGCGTTCCTCGAAGCCGGCCAGAGCGCCACGGGGTACCAGCTGTGGCGCAGCGCCCTGCGGTGCTACCGGCGCGCGCTCGAGCTCGACCTCACCGATCGCGCGCCGATCGTGAAGATCGCGCAGATGCCCGCGCGCGTCGTGCCGACCGGCGACTGGGTCGAGTACACGCGCGCGCTCGATCGCCACGGCTGGCAGGCGTTCGGCTGCCGCACCGCGCAGATCGTGACCGGCAACCTCGGCGCCGTCGTCGAGTGCCCGGGCGCGGGCGCCGTGCTCGAGCTGATGATGACCGCCGACGATCTGATCGAGACCCGGCCCGACGGCCGGTTCGCCGGGATGCCGCTCGCGATGGCGATGATCATCCTGCGCCGCGCGATGTGGATGGCGCCGCGCGATACCGCGACCGAACCGTCGTCGCTGCGGGTCGCGTTCGATGGCCGGCACCAGGTCCGGCTCGACGAGCTCGGTGATTGGGAGCCGGTAGCCGGCGCACCCGTGCCACCGCTCAGATAAGATGGCCGCCGCCGGATGGCGCGCGGCGGTAACGTCGCTGCAACATCGACGGCGAGAGTCTTGCTGCCCCGGATGTGACGCGATGATTCGGTCCTGCAAATACGTGATCTCGATAGCCGCGGTGTCGTCGCTGTGGGGGAAGACTGCCCACGCGGACCCTTCGCCCCCACCGCCGGCCCCATCCCCGGCGCCCACGGCCCCGGCACCCGCGCCCGCCGCGACCCGGGCCCCGGCGCCGCCGGCCTCGGCAGCGCCGTCGGTCAATCCAGCGCCGGCGGCGCCGGCCCCCGCGACCTCGCCGGGCCCCGCGGCGGGATCCGCGGCGCCGGCCGCCGCGCCGGCGGGCAACCCGGCGGAACCGAGCGCGCCCCCGGGGCTGCCGCCGACCGCCATCGAGGGCGAGGCTGCGCCGGATGACCAGGGCGCCGGGCCGACGTCGGGGCTATCCGACGCGCAGCTCGCCAAGCTCGCCGAGGGCGAGTCGATCGAGATCTTCGACGAGCGGCCCGACAAGCCGTTCGATCGCGACACCGAGGTCCGGCTGACCGGCGAGGATCTCGCCGCACGCGGCGCCACCGATCTCGGCACCGCGCTCGCGCTGTTGCCCGACGTCAGCGTGCGCGACGCCGGCCGCGGCGGGTTCAACATCGACGTCCGCGGCGCGCGCAAGGGCGCGGTCAGCATCCTGATCGACGGCGTGCTGGTGACCGATCCGTACTACGGCACGTTCGACGTCTCGACGATCCCGATCACCGACATCGTGCAGATCCGGGTCGCGACCACCCCGCAGTCGCCGATCGACGGCCCGGGCGGCCCGGGCGGCGTGATCGAGGTCCACACCCGCGACGCGATCGGCTCGACGATGGCGATCGCCCGGATCACCGCCGACTCGCTGCCGAGCCTCGGCGCGACCGGCACCGCGCGGATCCCGCTCGCCAAGCACCTGGCGCTGCGGGTCTCGGGGTCGGGGGTCGACGGCGCGCGCGATCTGCCGCTGCCGGGCGACACGACGATCGGCGAGGATCGCCGGTCGGGCACCGGCTCGGCCCGGCTCGAGTACCGCGACGGCGAGCGCCGGCTCGCGCTCGACGGGTTCCTCGACGACCGTCACTACGTGTCACCGCCGAGCGACGAGGATCGCAGCTCGATCCTGTTGATCGATCGCGAGACCACGGCGCGCGCCGGCCTCAAGTACGACGACAAGTTCGGGGCGGTGCAGGTCCAGGGCGAGGGCTGGACCCAGTACCTGTACCGCCGGTCGCGCTACTTCTCCGATCCGGCGATGTCCAACGAGCAGCAGCTCGAGGACCTCAGCGCGCTGCGCACCGGTGGCATGGCGCTGGTGACCGCGCCGTTCTGGCACGACTTCCGGTGGGCGCTCGCGACGACGATCGACCACGAGACCGCCGACGTCGAGAACATCACGCACCAGACCGTGCACGGCGACACCACGATCATCGAGCCCGGCGCCGATCTGCAGTACGAGCACAAGCGGTTCCGCGGCGACGTGTCGGGCGGCGCCGCGATCCCGTTCGGCGTCGGTGCCGATCCGTGGCCCGAGGGCAAGGCGGTCGCCAAGTACCGCGCCGCGGACGGGCTCGATCTGACCGCGACCGGGGCGTACAAGGGCCGCGTGCCGAGCCTGCGCGAGCGGTTCGATCTCGCGACCGGCAACCCGGCGCTCGGCCCCGAGCGGATCGCGCACGGCGAGGTCCGCGCGATCGAGCAGATCAACGACCTGCTGCACATCGAGATCGCGCCGTTCTACAAGCGCTCGACCGGGACGATCCGCGCGTCGACCCTGCCATCGGACAACGGCAAGCTGATCAACCTCGGCGTGGTGACGTTCTACGGCGTCGACACCCAGGCCCGGGTGACGATCAACCCGATGTTCGAGGTCGGCGGCGCCTACGGCTACATCAAGGCCCACGATGAGGACAACGGCACCGACGATCCGCTCGATCGCCTGCCGCACAACAAGTGGGAGGCCTGGGTCCAGGCCCGGCCCGAGCGCCGGTTCTCGGGGCTGGCCCGGGTGTCGTACTTCGGCCAGTCGATCTCGACCGGCATGACCGTGCCGGGCTACACGATCGTCGAGCTCGACGCCTCGGCGCAGATCACCAAGCAGTACTTCGTCGTGGTGCGGTGCGACGATCTGCTCGACGAGCAGCCCGAGACCCGCGCCGGCTATCACACGCCGGGCCGGATCATCTCGACGGTGCTGCAAGGGACGTGGGAGTAGGCGGCTGCGGGCCGCCGCGCTCGCCGGCTGGCTCGGGCTGGCGCTGGTCGCGTGTCGCGCGGCCGACCCCGACGCGGGCGCCCGGCCGCGCCCGACCGGCCAGACGATCAAGGTCGCCGTGATCGGCGGGATGGTCGAGACCGGGTTCTGGCAGGCGGTCGCCGCGCGCTACGAGGCCGCGAGCGGCAACCGGATCGAGGTCGCGGCGACCGGCCCCAAGCCGCAGGTCGTGGCCGCGTTTCGCGAGGGCGGGATCGACCTGATCTCGGTCCACGCGTGCGACGCGATGATCAACCTGGTCGCCGATGGCCTGGCGCGCGATCCCCAGCCGTGGGCGCGCAACGATCTGGTGATCATCGGGCCGGCGGCCGATCCGGCGCACATCCAGGGCGAGCACGACGCCGTCGCGGCGGTGGCCCGGATCATCGCGGCCAGGGCGCCGCTGCTGGTCCACGCGAGCCTGGGCGCCGACAGCGTGCTGCACGATCTCGAGGAGGCCGGCCACCTCACGCTCGATCCGGCGGCCACCGTGCTGTTCGGCGACGACAACCAGCACCGCGTGCTGAGCCGCGCCGCCGAGCTCCATGCCTACACGATGGTCGGCCGGATCCCGTGGATCACCGGCAAGCTCAAGGCCGACGGCGTGGCGCTGATGGTCGAGGGCGATCCGCGGCTGCGCCGGCCGTACCTGGTCGAGGTCTCGGCCGCCGCCGGCCCGGCCGCGTACGACCTCGCGCGGTTCTTGCGCGATCCGGCGACCCAGCAGTGGATCGCGACGTTCGGCCGCGGCCGGTACGACGACCAGCCGCTGTTCTTTCCGGTCAGCGTGCTGTGACCGGCCGCGCGCTGGCGGCCCCCGGCGCTTGACCAGCGCGCCGGCGGGTCGCTACGCTCGCCTGCGATGGCCCCGCTCGATCGCCGCTGGGTCAACGCGTTCCTCGTCGCGTTCCTCACCGTGCTCGCGATCGACGCGTTCCACCCGATCACCCCGCGCCACGAGGCGGTCGCGAAAGCGCTCAGCGATCACGTGCTGGTGCCGACCGGGCTGTGGCAGGGGCCGTGGCGGCTGTATGGACCGGAGGTGCTCAAGGCCAACCTGCGATTCAAGGCCGAGATCGTGTTCGCGGATCACGCGACCGCGACCTGGACGTCGCCGGACTGGACCCAGATGTCGGCGCTCGGCAAGTTTGTCCATGCCCGTCACATGAACTACTTCGGCTATCTGCTGCGCGCCGATCAGCCGGCGTGGGATGCCCTGTGCGCGTACCTGGCGCACACGGTGCCGCACCCCGAGGGCAAGGCGGTGCCGGTCGAGCAGGTCACGCTGTCGCTGCGTGGCGCGCCGATCCCGCCGCCGGACGAGGTCCAGCTGCCGCCGGTGCCGTACCTCGAGTTCGACCCGTGGGACGTGCTCCACGTGTGGAAGCGGCCGGCGTGACCGCCCGCAAGCCCGGCAAGCCGAAGCCGCCCGCCGCGAAGTCGGCCGATCGCTCGATCGCCAAGTCCGATACGTCGATCAATAAACCGAGCAATACGTCGGTCGATACGTCGGCCAATAAGTCAGCCAATACGTCGGCCGACAAATCGCTCGAAACCTCATCGGCCGGAAGGTCCAAGCCCAGATCAGCGCCCGCTCAGCCGGCGCCGCGCGGGCTGGTCGCGCGGTGGAACCAGTTCTTCTTTGCCGCGCGCGATCCCAGGCTTGCCGGCGTGCTGCGGATCGGGTTCGGCGTGCTGCTCCTGATCAACGTGCTGTCCTGGGCGCCGGACCTGCGGCTGTGGTTCACCGAGCAGGGCCTGTTGCCGGCGGCCGCGGCGCGCGACATCGTCAACGAGCACGCGCCGACCGTGCTCGGCTGGGTCGACGCCGCGTGGTGGCCGGGGCTGTGCTACGGCGTGCTGGTCGCCGCCGCGGTGCTGCTGACCGTCGGCTGGCACACCCGGGTCCAGGCGATCCTCGTGCTGATCGGTCTTACCTCGTTCCAGAACCGAAACTACGCGATCGTCGACGGCGAGGACACGCTGTTCCGGCTGTTCGCGTTCTACCTCGCGCTGTGCCCGGCCGGCTGGGCGTTCTCGCTCGACGCGCGGCGGCGCAAGCGGCGCGGGCTCGACGCGCCACCGCCGGCGCCGTGGGGGCTGCGGCTGTTCCAGATCCAGCTGTCGGTGATCTACCTGTCGTCGGCGATCGAGAAGACCACCGGCGCCGATTGGACCTCGGGCTCGGCGCTGTACTACGTGGCCCGGCTCGACTCGTTCGGCAAGTTCCCGCTGCCGGCGTTCGTGTTCGCGAGCCTGGGGCTGACCAAGTTGATGACCTGGGCGGTGCTGGTCCTCGAGTGGACCTTACCGGTGCTGCTGTGGCTCAAGCGCACCCGGCGGTGGGCGATCGTGGTGGCGATCGGGTTCCACCTGGCGATCGACTACACGATGAACCTGTTCCTGTTTCACTGGCTGATGATCCTGGCGATCCTGTCGTTCGCCGAGTTCAGCGAGCTGCGCTGGCCGCCGTGGCGGCGCGCTACAGATTGACGACGTGCCAGCCGAGCAGGATCATCCCGGCCGGAACCGGCGCCAGCGGGGCGTTCGTCCCCGGGACGAGGGCGCCGAGGGGGTAAAACGGTAGCACCGGAATCGCCAGTGGATTCGGCTGTATTCCGGGTGGTGGTGCCCATGGCGCGCTGCGCATGATGTCCCATTCGATGATCGCGGTCGCGCCCTGCGGGCCGTGGCCGGTCACCTGGAGGGTCACGCGGCAGTCCGTGTCGTTGGGCGGGCCGGCGTGAGCGAAGTTGGGATCGTTGGGGTTGTTCAGGACCGTGACGCTGAACCACGCATTCTGATCGGTCGAGAACGGATTGTTGGCGGTGCCGGGCAGGGCGCCGCTGGCGGCGAGGTTGGCCGGACCCATCGGGGTCAGCAGGCTCGGATCATTGTTCGGCACCACGTACGCGCTCCAGCCGGTGCCGGCCGTGTCGCACCGCGTTCGCAGGTAGTCCATCGCCATCGCCGCGCCGCTCTCGGCCGCGTACATCGCCACGGCCTGGGAGCGGTCGTTGGTCGACGCCTTGAGGCTCGACTGCACGCTGACCACGGTCATTGCGCCCAGCGTCGCCAGGGCCGACATGACGATCAGGGCAAGCAGAAGCGAGTTGCCGCGCTGACGATCGCGTGGCATGCCTCGTCTCATCGGCTTTCTGATCCCCGGCAGGCGAGTCCATTGTAACCGGATTCTTTACTGGGAGTGATCGCTGGGAGTGTAGGCCCCGATTTGACTGTGCAAATCTGGGAGGTTTACACGCGTGTAACTCGATCTCCGCGCGTTAGCCGGGGCATGAGCTTTGCTCGTCGTGATCGAACATGCGCCATCTTCTCCTGATTGCTTGCTTCTCGGCAGTGGTTGGTTGTGCGAGTAACTCCGGCGACGGCGGAGGGGGTGGCAGCGGGAGTGGAAGTGGCAGCGGGAGCGGCAGCGGGAGTGGCTCGGGGACAGCGCAGGACTGCCCGCTCGCGACCGCCGAGGCCGACATGGGCACGCTCACCGCGGCCAAGGCCGAGCTGTGCAACCAGATGGGCTCGATGGGCAAGGTCCACTGGTACAAGGTCGCCGCGACGTTCCCTGACAACGCGATGAACTTCCTCGAGGTCGACCTCTGGGACCAGGACGGCGCGTTCACCGGCGGCACCGCGAAGACCGGCACGTTCCCGGTCGACACCGATTACGACAGCTGCGGCGTCTGCGTCCACGGCCTGGGCGGCACGGGCACCGCCCAGAAAGAATACTTCGCGACCGGCGGCATGGTGACGGTCGGCCAGATCGGCGCCTCCGGCACCCCGATCCAGGTCTCGATCAGCAACGTCGCGTTCGCCGAGGTCGACCCGACCGAGCACAAGGCGGTCGCCAGCGGCTGCACCGCGACGCTCGCGGCGGCCACGCTCACCGGCACGCTGATGCAGGTCGGCGGCAGCGGCGGCGGTGGTGGTGGCGGCGGTGGCGGCGGTATGGGCTGCTCCGCCAACATCGGCCAGTGAGTCACCTCCTTCGAACCGTGGTCGCCGCCACCGCGCTGGTCGCGTGTGGCGGCGGTGGCAGCAACAATCCCCCGCCGCCGGATGGCCCGCCGCCCGATGCCGCGGGGCCACCGCGGATCGCGACCGGTACCCGGATCGTCGATCACACCGCGGTCGTCGGCGGGCTGACGTCCGACGGCTATGTCGTGTACAGCGACCTCGACGCCAGCGGCCACAGCGTCGCCAAGGTCATCCCGATCGCGGGCGGCACCGAGACCGTGATCGCGACCAGCGCCGGCACCGGCAAATCCGACATCCGGTTCGAGGTCCAGGGCAGCGTGGTGTTCGCGTGGGTCGATCGCGGCAGCCGGGTCGCGTCGCTCTCGGTGTGGTCGCAGGCGTCCGGCGTGGTCGCGCTCGGCCCCAACATCCGGCCCGGCCGGGCCTCGGCGTCGGCGGACGGCAAGCTGATCGCCTACGAGCGCGACATCACCGACACCACCGGCACCCTGGTCGGCGGCCCGATCGCGGGCCCGGCCACGATGATCGCGATGTCCAACGCGCAGGACGATGACTGCTGGCGCGACACCGACATCGCGAGCGTGAACCCGGCCGCGCCGCACCTGCTCGTCCGCTACTGCCCGGCGGGCGCCACCGCGTTCACGATGCGCAGCATCGCCGCCGACGGCACGATGACCGATCTGTCGACCGCGGCGCTGGAGGCGGCGTACGGCGCGTCGCGCGCGATCTGGCGCGAGACCGGCGGCGCGCTGGTGACCACCAGCGACGGTGTCACCGTCGAGACGCTCGCCCCGGCGGCGACCAGCTTCGCGGTCTCGCACGACGCGAGCGCGGTCGCCTACCTGACCTCTGACGGCATGATCTACGCGATGCCGAGCGATCACAGCGCGGCGGCGCACCCGCTGGTCGCGGCCCCGGCGGCGGCGACCACGATGCTCGGCACGCTGTCGGGCGACGGCCAGAGCGTGCTGTACTCGACGATGAGCGAGGCGCGCAACAAGGATGACGTCGCGCCGTACACCGACGTCCAGGTCGCCGGCCCGGCCGGCACCCGCGCCCTGGTGCCGGGCACGACCAGCTGCCCGGGGTGCCTCTACGACTCGTTCACCCCCGACGGTCACTACGCGCTGGTGCTCGATCCGATCGACAACTCGCAGGCCGCCGACGGCGAGGGCCCGATCAAGGTCCTCGATCTCGACGATGGCTCCACCGTGACCAGCTTTGGCACCGCGGTCTACACCGCGTTCGCGCTCGGCGGCGCCGGCACCGGCACGAGCTCGCGGTTCATGTTCGTCGACGCGGTGGCCGATGCGTCGTACGCCACCGGCTGGATCTACGGCATGACGACGCGCGATCTGACGCCGTCGGCGATGCCGGCCACGGTCGCGAGCGGCGCCGAGAACTTCGCGATCGATCTCAAGCGCGGCCGCGGCGTGGTGTCGTTCAACGGCACCGACGACACCGCCGGGCTGTGGGCGATCGCGCTGCAATAGCGCCGTCGGTAGCGCCTTCG
>DATBBB010000280.1:0-16854 GCA_036271215.1 Kofleriaceae bacterium
GCGCGCTCGGGCAGCATGCTGAACATCTTGGTGAAGGAGGTGCGCGCCATCATCGTGATCGCCTCCTTCGGGTAGTTGAGCCGCGCGGTCGACGTACCCTGGCGCAGGTAGTCGACGACGATCGTGATCAGGCCGTGGAGATCGGCGCTCGCCGGCTGGCCGCCGAGGTGCGCGTCGCGGAACTCGGGCGAGCCGACCTTGGCGGCGATCCGGCCGCTGATGAAGCGCGCCGCGGTCCCCGGCTCGGCGGCGCCGTACAGCGCCGGGACCGCGCCGAGCGCGACCGCGGGCGAGACCTGCATCTGGGCCTCGCGCGCGCCGCCGTGGGTCACCGCCACGGTCCCGACCCGGTGCGGATCGGCCGCGGCGAGGTACGCCTCGGCCTTGGCCGCGGCGCCGCCGACGATCCGGGTGACGTCGTCGGGCGTCGCCGCCGGCTCGGTCACGAACTCGACGGCGGACGCGTCGGCCGCGCCGGCGATGTCCTCGCCCTGGACCTGGTACGCGCCGTCGACCCGCTCGATCGCCTCGCCCTTGGCGAGCCGGCCGCCATCGGCCTTCGCGGCGCGCCAGCCGCCGAACTCGAACTCGAAGCCGACCGCGCGCTGGATCGGCCCGTCGCCGTGCCCGCCGGTGGCGCCACCGGCCGCGATCCCCGCCGGCTCGCCGCGCGCGACCCGATCGCCGACCGCGTCGGCCTCGGCCTCGAGCCCGGCATCGGCGTTGATCGGCGCGCCGTCGGCCTTGGCCTGCGGGGTCGCCACCCGGCCCCCGCGTTGCTGCACGACGTGGGCGAGCTCGTGGCCGATCAGCGCGTCGCCGCGCTCGGTGCCGGGCGCGTATTGCCCGGGCGCGAAGTGGAGCTGGCCGCCCTGGGCGTAGGCGCGGGCGCCCACCGCCGGCGCGGCGTCGCCGACGTGGACGCGAACATCGGCGAAGCTGGTCTGGAACGCGCGCTCCATCTTGGCCGCGGTCGCCTCGGGTAGCGCCGCGCCGCCGGAGCTCGGGCCGGCGGGGCGCGCCTCGCTCGCGGGCGTGGCCGGCGCCCCGGCGTCAGCGCGGCGCTGGATCGGCAACGCCTCGACGAGCGTGCGCTTGCCGGCGGCCGGTCCGCTCGCGGCGCTCGCAGGCCCCGCAACGCCGAGGCCTGCATCCGGGCGGCCAGACTGATACGTAGACATGTGCGCTCCTCGGTGTGCAGTGCGCCCGACCCACGTCCCAGTCCTCGAGTAGCACATGCTCGCACGGACGTGCTGTACTGCACACGCGATCTCACGCGATTTGGGCCCTGTGCCGCTGCGCTCGCCGCACGATGCGGCACCTGTCGGCTTCGCGCCGGCTCGCGCCGGCTACCGGCAGACGACGCGCGCGACCGGTGGGGACGCGACCCGCGGCCCGCGCGACGCGCTGATCCGCGGCAGCACGACGACGATGCCGAGCATGATCGCGCCGGCGAGCGCGCAGGTGCCCCACGCCGGCCACAGCGACCACACGTTCATGAACCTCGCTTCAAACATCGCCTGCGAGGCGGCCTGGACCAGACCGACCAGACCGACCAGCACGAACGGCAAGCTCCAGCACGTCCAGAGCGTCACCCGCCGCGCGCTCGGCCGCCACACCACCAGCGCGCCCGGCGCGAGCATCACGCCGCACCCGACCTGGAGCTCCCGCAGCGCGGACGGCGAGCAGAACCCGCGGAACGTCAGGCCGAGCGGCTCGCCGCTCAGCGAGATCGCCACGATCCCGAGCGCGAGGATCACCGCGCCGAGTAGCCGGAGCCGGGCCTCGATCTCAGCCTCGGGGTCGCGCGTCGCGTCGTCCACATCATCGTGCACGTCATCGCAACGCGCGGACCACCGCGGATGTTCCGCGATCGGTGCTAGCTTGCCGCGCATCGTGGCATGGACCGTCGATGAGGCCGGCGTGACGCTCGCGGCGTTCGTGAAGGCGAGGTCCGCGGTGGCGTGGTCGGTCGCCAAGCGCCAGATCGCGGCCGGCAAGGTGTTCGTCGACGGCGCGCGCGTGACGGCGATCGAGCACCGGCTGGCGGCCGGGCAGTCGGTCGAGCTGCGCAGCGGCGCCCCGCGGCCGCACGATCCGGCGCGCGAAGGCGTGCTGGTCCACGACGACCCCCACGTGGTCGTGATCGACAAGCCGGGCGGCGTGAACAGCGTGCCGTACGAGGACCGCGAGACCAGCACGGCGATGGACCTGATCCGCGGCGCGTGGCGGCGAGCCGGCAAGCCAGCGACGACGATCGCGCTCCACGTCGTGCACCGCATCGACCGCGCGACCAGCGGCCTGCTGATGTTCGCCAAGACCAAGCAGGCCGAGCTCGGGCTCGCCGCGCAGCTGCGCGCGCACGCGATGGCGCGGCGCTACGTGTGCGTCGCCCACGGCGCGGTCGCGTCGCGGCGCATCGAGTCGTTCCTGGTCGAGGATCGCGGCGACGGCCTGCGCGGCTCCACGGCGCGGCACGATCAGGGCAAGCGCGCGGTCACCCACGTCACGGCGCGCCAGGCGCTGCTCCACGCGACCCTGTGCGACGTCCAGCTCGAGACCGGCAAGACCCACCAGATCCGGATCCACCTGTCGGAGGCCGGCCACCCGCTGGTCGGCGAGCAGGTCTACATCCGCGAGTTCGCCGGGCCGATCTTGACGTCGTCGCGCCTGATGCTGCACGCCGCCACGCTCGGGTTCGATCACCCGGTGACCGGCGCGCGAATCGAGCTATCGTCGCCGCTGCCGCCGGACTTCGTCGCGGTGGTCGAACGCCTGACGCCGAGCCCGAAGCCATGACCCAACCCACCGATCTCACGATCCGGCTCGCCACCGCCGCGGACGCCTCGACGATCCTCGGCTTCATCCGCGCGCTCGCGCGCTACGAGAAGCTCGAGCACGAGGTCGTCGCCGACGAGGCCCAGCTGCGCGCCACCCTGTTCGGCGCGCGGCCCGCCGCGGAGGTCCTGCTCGCGGAGCTCGCCGGCGCCGCGGTCGGCTTCGCGCTGTTCTTCCCGAGCTACTCGACGTTCCTCGCCCGGCCGGGGCTCTACCTCGAGGACCTGTTCGTCGATCCGGCCGCGCGCGGCCGCGGCGTCGGCGTGGCCCTCATGTCGGCGCTGGCGCGGATCGCGGTCAGCCGTGGCTACGGCCGGTTCGAGTGGTCGGTGCTCGACTGGAACCAGCCGGCCCTCGAGTTCTACGCCGCGCTCGGCGCCGTGCCGCAGCACGAGTGGACCGTCCAGCGCATGGTCGGCGCCCCGCTCACCGCGCTCGCCGCCCGCTGGCCCGGCACGGTCCAGACCTGATCAGTTCGCCGGGACGCTCGCGTTGCGGCGGGCGACCAGCGACGAGCCGGCGCGACCCGGATCACGCGCCGGGGCGAGCTGGGCTACTTGCCGCTGGCGAGGATCGAGCGCGCGACGCGGATGCCGTCGAGCGCGGCCGACACGATGCCGCCCGCGTAGCCGGCGCCCTCGGCGCACGGGTACAGCGCCGCGAGGTCCGGCGACACCAGGCGCTCGCGGTCGCGCGGGATCCGCACCGGCGACGACGTGCGCGACTCCACGCCGACCAGCACCGCGTCCTCGGTCAGGTAGCCGCGCATCTGGCGATCGAACGCGCCGAGCGCCTCGCGCAGCCGCGCCGCGAGCGGCAGCCCGGTCGCGTCGAGCACCGCGCCGACGTCGCCCGCCGCCAGCCCGGGCTGGTAGCTGGTGGCCGGCACCGTCGACGACGCCCGGCCGCGCACGAAGTCGGTCGCGCGGGTCGCCGGCGCGCGCAGCTCGCCGCCGCCGGCGATCGCCGCGGCGCGCTCGAGCCGGCGCTGCAGCTCCACGCCGCCGAGCGGCTCGGCCAGCCCGAGCCGCGCCAGGTCGGCGACCTCGACCGCGACGACCAGGCCCGCGCTGGCGAACGGCGAGTCGCGGCGCGACAGGCTCATGCCGTTGACCACCACGCCGTCGGCCTCGGTCGCCGCCGGGACGATCCAGCCGCCGGGGCACATGCAGAACGAGAACGCGCCGCGCTTGTCGTCGGGCGTGTACGCGAGCTTGTACGCGGCGGCCGGCAGCGCCCGGTGGCCCGCCGCGCGGCCGTACTGGATCCGATCGATCAGCGGCTGCGGGTGCTCGATCCGCACCCCCATCGCGAACGGCTTGGCCTCGAGCCGGACCCCGGCGCGCAGCAACAGCTCGTAGACGTCGCGCGCCGAATGGCCGGTCGCGATCACCACCGCGCGGCCGACAACGTCGCCGCCGTCCGCCAACCGGACACCGATCGCCCGGCGATCGCGGACCACCAGATCGACCACGCGCGCACCGAACCGGACCTCGCTGCCCACCGCCGCGAGCCGCTCGCGCAGCGCGGTGATGACCTTCGGCAGCTTGTTCGAGCCGATGTGCGGCCGCGCGTCGACCAGGATGTCGTGCGGCGCGCCGTGGACCGCGAGGATCTCGATCACGTCGCGAACGTCGCCGCGCTTGTGCGACCGGGTGTACAGCTTGCCGTCGGAGTACGTCCCGGCGCCGCCCTCGCCGAAGCAGTAGTTCGAGTCCGGATCGACGCGGCCGTGCTGGGTCAAGCCCTTGAGGTCGCGGCGCCGCGCCTGCACCGGCTTGCCGCGATCGAGCACGACCGATGCCACGCCGGCGCGCGCCAGCTCGTAGGCGCAGAACAGCCCCGCCGGCCCGCCGCCGACGATCACCACCGGTGGCCCCGCGACCTCGCGCAGCGGCGCCCCGCCGATCGGCGCATCGCTCGCCGCGCCGACCACGAAGTGAAACCGCACCCGGCCGCGCCGGGCATCGAGCGAGCGCTTGCGGACCTCGAGCCGCGGCAGCTCCGCCGGCGCCGCGCCGAGCTGCGCCGCGAGCTTGCCGGCGAGCTGCGCGGCCTCGTCGGGCGCGCCGAGCTCATCGAGCTCCAGCTCCAGCGTGTAGTCATCGTCCGGCGCGAGGCGCATGCACCCACATCGTAGCGCAACGATCAATTCACGTCGTGGTCGTCCGCGATCGCACTGGCATGCTCGCGCGCGGCCTCGAGGACCGCCGCGATCGCGGCGCGTTGTTGCACGGAGCTCCCGGATGCGGCGAGCAAGGGCTCGAGCTGGTCGAGCGTGCGCGGATCGAGCAGGCCTTTGCGCGCGCGCGCGGCCAAGATCTCGCCGGCGATCACAAGCCAGCGCTGCGCACGTTCGGTAGCGTCGCCGTGGCCAGCTTGCTTCGCGGGGTCGCCGATCCCCGCAGCCTCGAACATCGCGTCGAGGTCGAGCTCGATGCTGTCGTCGTCATGCAGGATGTCGTGCGCGACCGCGCGGGGCGCGATGCGTTCGTCGCGCGCATCGGGCGCATCGGGCGCATCGGGCGCATCGGGCGCATCGCCCACATCGAGGGCGGAAGGCGCGGCGTCATCGTCCGCGGGATCCGGTGCGTCGCGGCTCGCGAGCTCGACCGCCAGCTCGCGCAGCATCTGGGCGAGCTCGTAGCTCGACCACGAGGTCTGGTCCGCGATCCAGGCGTCCACCCCGGCCTCGCCGCCGATCGTGTGCACGGCGAGCAGCGGGTTGCCGCCGAGCACGAACGAGGTGTGGCTGTCGCCGAGCGTGTAACCGTCGTGCGCGGCCGGCGCGCCGGCGAGCCGCGCGTGCAGCACCGGGACGATCGCGTCGAGCTGGCTCGCGATCCACAGCAGGTGATGGACCTGGTCGCGCACCGAGCACGCCGCCGGCAGCTGCTCGACCCAGAGATGAACCGCGTGATGGAGGTGATCGAATTGCATCCCGGTCCCACCGTACTGACCGGCATAGGCGCTGAGCCACAGCCGCTGCAGCGCCAGGACGACCTGTTCGCTGTCGTTGGTCGATGGCCCGGACAGCTTGCAGGCGAGGCCGAGCTCGCCGCCGAGCTGGGCGAGGCTCTCGGGGTAGCCGTCGACCGGGAACGCCACCTGCGCAGCCTGCGGCGGCGGGCCATGGGTCCACACCGGGTCCCCGAGCTCGCCGAGCACCAGCCGCGTACCGTTCTGGTAGCACCAGGCGGCCTCGAGGCCGAGCACCGCGGCAGCCTCGAGCCGGGTCCGCTGGGCGGCGAGCGCGCCGGCGTCGTCAGGCGGCGACCACGGCAGCGTCATCAGCCGGCGGTCGGTCATGAACGGCTCGGTCAGCTCGGCGGCGACCTGCCCGGCGTCGGGGACGAGCGCCGCGAGGTGATGGACCAGCGCGACGAGCCCCGCGCGCGCGATCGGCGCCGCGAACCGCACCACGAGGAACGCGCACACCGTGTCGCCGTCGCGCAGCGCCAGGCCCGTCACGCGCATCCCCATCAATTACCTTCCTGCCGAGCGTGCCAGTCGCGGAATAGCTTCTTGAATTGGGGCCAGTCGAGCAGCGGTCCGAGATCGGTATCGGTCTCGATCCGGGCGATGTTCTCGTAGTGGTGCGCGATCGCCAGCTTGACCTGCTCGAGCGCCCGGGCGTGGTCGTGCACCGCGGCATAGGCGCAGGCCGCCGCGTGATAGAGGTGCGGATTCTCGTACGCGATCGGCTGGGCGCGCTCGGCGAGCCGGACCGCGACCTCGAACGCGCCGGCCGCGTGGGCCTGCACACAGGCATTGTTGAACGCGCGGAGATACGAGATCCGCTGATCACCGCCGCCGGGGATCGCCACGGCGATCATGCGGTTGTAGAGCGCGAGCGCGGCCTCGGGCTGACCGGCAGCGTCCGCGTCCTGCGCGAGCTCGCACAGCAGCTTGGCGTCGTCGGGCAGCAGGGGGACCAGCCGGCCGATGTGGCGCGGCGTGCGCGCGAGGATCGCCCGGCCGAGCTCCTCGACCAGCTCGTCGGCGATGTCGCCGAGCGGCGCGACCGGGGTGGCCCCGGCGGAGGCAGCGGAGTCGGCGGCGTCCGCCGCGGGGTGCGCCGGATCGCCGGCGGCGCCGCGATCGGGCAGCGCAAAGCTCAGCACGAGCTCGATCGCCTGCTCGAACCAGCGATGGGCGAGCTTGGCCATGCGGATCGCGATCTGGACCCGGGTGCCGAGCGAGAACGCGGACATCGCCGCGCGCAGCGCCTCGGCCTGCGCGGGATCGCCGGCGCGCTCGGCGTCGAGCAGCAGCATCGCGTGGGTGAACTGGACGTCCTCGTCATCGGGATGCAGCCGCAGCGCGCGCGCGGTCATCGCCAGCGCGGCCGCGATCCGCGCCGGGTTCGAAGGCTCGCGGCCGCCGCCGTCGCGGCCGTCGCCATCATCGTCGTCGCGATCATCGTCGCCGCCGCGCTCGTCGTCGCCGGTGTCACCCGCGCGGAGGATGCTCGGGGTGACGATGATCGCGAGCGGATCGATCGCCGCCCAGCCCGGCGCGCGCTCGTCGCCGGCGTCACCATCGCCGGCGTCGCCATCGTCGCCGTCACCGTCGCCATCGCCATCGCCAGCGGCAGCATCGCTCTCGGCAGCAGCGTCCTCGACGAGCGTGGCCAGCACGTCGTCGAGCGGATCGCCGCGCAGCAAGCTACCGGTCAGCACCGCCTCGACGATCGATGTCAGCTCGCCGGCCAGCCGGGCCACCCCATGCGCGCGCTCGGCGTCGCTGGCGTCGCGTAGCGCGGCGACCGCCGCGAGCTGCGTGCGGTGCGCAGGACCGACCTGGGTCGACCGCGCGATCAAGGCGCGATGCGCGGCGCCGTCATCGAGCCACCGCCACGCGAGCTCGGCCCAGCGCGCGACCGGGGTCGTATCGAGCCGCGCGGCAGGCGTGACCGCAGGCGCCATCCCCGCAGGCGCCGCCGTGCGCGTCGGAGCCAGCGGCCCGCTCGTCGGCCCCGAAGGCTCGCCCGACCGTTCGCCCTGCGGGTCGTCCGCTGGCGCTGGCGCTGGCGCTGGCGCTGACGCCGGCGCCAGCTGCAGGATCAGCCCCGCGTCGCCGCCGATCAGCAGGCCGCGGCCGTAGCGCGCGACCGACCGCAGCGCCACCGCCCCGAACGCGTGCGCGATCGGCCGCCAGGTCCGCGCGTCGTCGGTCGAGCACAGCACCGTCCCGCCGGCGCCGGCGATCACCAGCGTCCCGTCGGGCAGCGCGCCGATCGCGGCGAGATCCTCGCCGGTCCCCGCCGCGACCCGCGAGTACCACGTGCCATCCGGCGACCGCGCCACGAACCCGGCCGCACCGACGACGACCCAGGTCCCCTTGGCGGTCACGGCGAGCCCGGCGAGCCCGGCGGCGGCACCGCACGCCACCGCCGCGGCCGCGCCCTCGCGCCAGCGGATCACCCGGCCGTCGGCACCGAGCGCCACGATCTCGTCGCGCACCGCGTGCACGCCGGCGAGCCCGGCCTCCGTACCGAGCCCGAGCTCGACCCGCCGCGGCGCCTCGCCGAGCACGCGCGCCGCATAGCCCGCGTCGCCGACGACCCAGATCGCGCCGTCGGCGCCGAGCGCCAGCCCCGACAGCCGCTGCTCGCCGCCGGTCTCGATCTGCTGCCAGCGCGTGCCGTGATCGCGCGACACCGCGAGCAACCCGCCCTCGCCGCACACCCACAGCGAATCGCCGACCGCGAGCACGTCGCACAGCGCGCGCCGGCCCGGCGCCGTCCGCGGCTCGAACCGCCGGCCGTCCGGCGACGCGAGCACCATCGCCGGCCCGACCGCCACGATCTGCTGATCGGTCACCGCCAGCGCCGCCACGCCACCGCGCGCGCCGTCGGATCCCGACAGCACGGACAGCACGAGCTCCGCGACCATGCGCCTTCTTTACAGCGCATCGGTCGCTCGCGCCTCAGATCGGGCGCAAAGACGGAACGGACGCGGCGAGCAGCAAGGTTAGACCAACAGAACCAAGGAGGAGATCAACCTGAGGAGAGATGCGCTTGCTCGCCGCGCCCGGGAAGACCACAACGGCGGAAGTCCGTTGCTTGAGAGCACTGTCCGTTATCACGGACGATCTGTCAAGCACGATTCCACGATGCAGCATGGCGCGGCGATCTCCGACCACATCGCACGAAAGCCGTGGATATGGTGGCCGCCCGCTCAAGAGCTGCCGAACATTCGCTCGGGGACCTCGCTGACTCAGGGCGCGAACGCGGCGGCCGGTATGTCGAGCGCGGTGCGATCGTCGCGCGCGATCAGCTGCGCCTTGCCCATCACACCCGGCAGCACGTTGTGCGCGAAGTACAGCGCGGCGAACCGCTTGCCGTCGTAGAACGCGCGGTCCGGATGATCGGCCGCCAGCTTGGTCGCGGCGTCCTCGGCGATCACCGCCGCATCGAGCAACAGCCAGCCGACCGTGGTCTCCGCCATCATCTCGAGGAACCGGTTCGCCACCGCCGGCACCATCTCCATCCGGCCGCCGCCGAACCACTGCATGAACTTGCCGCCGGTGCCGGTCAGCGCCTCCATCGCCTGCGCGAGCACGCCGATCGCGTCCTTGAGCGTCGGGTGCTGCTTGTTCGCCGCGATGAACGCGCCGACGTCCTTGCCGAACGCCTGGACGTTCGCGCCGCCGCGCTGCATCAGCTTGCGGCCGACGAGGTCCATCGCCTGGATGTGGTTGGTGCCCTCGTAGATCGAGAAGATCTTCGAGTCGCGGCAGTACTGCTCGACCGGCCAGTCCTTGAGGTAACCGGCGCCGCCGTAGACCTGGATCGCCGTCGCGCAGATCTGGAACGCCTGGTCGCTGCCGTACGCCTTGATCAGCGGCACCAGCAGATCGACCTGCCCGTTGTGGTACTCGGCCGCGGCCGGATCGCCGCCGGTCTTGCGGATCGCGGTGGCGCGATCGAGGTGCAGCGTCAGCTTCACGGCGAGCGCGCGGATGCCCTCGACCCGCGCCTTCATGTCGAGCAGCATGCGGCGGACGTCGGGGTGCTCGATCAGCGCCACGCGAGGCGCGGTCGCGTCCTTCCACTGCTTGATCGAGCTGCCCTGCTTGCGGTCCTTGGCGTAGTCGAGCGCGTTGAGGTACGCCGACGAGGCCAACCCGAGGCCCTGGATGCCCACGCCGATCCGCGCGTAGTTCATCAGGTGGAACATCTGCGACATGCCCTTCTGCTCGGCGGTGCCGACCAGCTCGCCGATGCAGCCGCCGTTGTCGCCGAAGTTGAGCACCGCGGTCGCCGACCCGCGGATCCCCATCTTGTGCTCGATGCCGCCGACCGTGACGTCGTTCGGCGTGCCGTCGATCCGGATCTTGGGCACGATGAACAGCGACAGGCCCTTGGTGCCGGCCGGCGCGTCAGGCGTGCGCGCGAGCACCATGTGGATGATGTTCTCCGACATGTCTTGATCGCCGCCGGAGATGAAGATCTTCACGCCGCGGAGGTCGTACTTGCCGTCGGCGCGCTTGGTCGCCTGCGTGCTCGCCGAGCCGACGTCGCTGCCGGCCTGCGGCTCGGTCAGGCACATCGTCCCTCCCGACTTGCCGTTGAACATGTCCGGCACATAGGTCTTCTGCTGTTCCGGTGTGCCGAACGACAGGATGATGTCCGCCGCGCCCTGGGTCAGCGCCGGGTACATGTTGAACGACGTGTTCGCGCCGCACATGAACTCCTCGACCACCATCGCGAGCGTGAACGGTCCGCCCTGGCCACCGTGGTGCTCCTCGATCGCGAGCGTCCGCCAGCCGGCCTCGAACAGCGCCTTCCACGCGTCCTTGAACCCGGCGGGCACGCGGACCTGGCCGTTGTCGAGCCGACAGCCCTCCTCGTCGCCCGAGCGGTTGTAGGGTCCGAGGTACTTCTGGGCCCAGCTGTACGACTCCTCGATGACGGAGATCACTTCCTCCTTGCCCCAGTTCGCGTAGGGCGCCTTACCGAGCAGATCGTCGATCTTGAATTGCTCGAACAGCAGGAACGACAGATCGCGCAGGTTGGACTTGTACTGGTTCGGGTGCGGCATCGTCGGGCCTCGTGTTGGGGAGGGTGGCTGAATGAACCGTCATTCATTTTATGCCGCCGATAACACGCCGCGTCAAGGGCCGGCCTTGCTCGTCGCAAGGTCCCCCTGGATCACCGGCCGTCAGACCAGATGTGATATTTCGCACAAATGCGACGGTCGCGCGGAGTGGCGAACGCGTCGCGCTCTGGGGTTAGTTGCGCAGGCGCGCTTCGAGCATCCGGAGGTCGTCCCAGGCGACGTCGGAGACCAGGGCCATGCCGAGCCCGCCGGTGCTCCAGGTCAGGACGTGGAACCCACGGATCGTGGTCTCGGCGCGGGGCGGCGCCGCGGTGTCGGCGAACACGAACAGCGAGATCGTGTGGAGCCGGCGCTGGTAGACGAACGCCGCGGCCTTGTGGCCGAGGAACACGGCGAGCTCGCCGCCGCGCAGGCGGAACTCGTCGTCGCCGATGAACGTGACCGGCGGGACGAAGTCGATCCGGCCGGTGAACCACGGCTTGACGTTGTGGACGTCGGACGACTCGACCTCGAGCGGGTGCTGGGCGCCGATGATCCGCAGGTGATCGCCGACCGCTTCATCTGCGAGCGCGTCCGCGAGCGCGGCGGGCGGCGCGTGCGGGATCGCGAGCATCACGGCGACGGCGGCGGCGGCCCCGAGCCCGAACGTGGCCGCCATCGGCCACCAGCGCCGGGGCTGGGCCAGGTGACGGCGGGCGAGCTGATCGCGCAGCCGCGACGGCGCCGGGGTGCGCAGGTGATCGACCAGCGCGGCGGCGATCAGCCGATCGGCCTCGCGAGCGCCGGCCGGATCGACGCCGGCGCCGGCGCCAAGATCGGGGTCGCCGATGTTGGACCTGGGCGCCAGCTTGGCGTCGAGACCCGCGGCGATCGCAGGACCGGGTGCGCCGGTGGCGCCGGGCGGATCGCCGGAGCGCTCGGCGGCCGGATCGCCGGGGCCGTCATCACGGCGGTCGGTCACGAGGCACCTCGGCCGCGCTGGGGCTCGCCGTGGAACGCCGCGCGCAACCGCGCCCGCGCCCGCGACAGCCGCGACTTCACGGTGCCCTGCGCGCAGCGCGCGATCTCGGCGATCTCGGCCTCGTGAAAGCCCTGCGCGTCGAGCAGCACGATCAGCCGCAGCTCGTGCGGCAAGGTCGCGAGCGCGCGCTCGAGGTCGGCCGCCGCGAGGTAGCGCAGCTGGTCCAGCGAGGCCGTGTCCCACACCTCGTGCACCGTGCGGTCGTCGACACCGTCGTCCGAGATCTCGAGCACGATCTTTTTCCTCCGGGCCTGGTCGATGAAGCAGTTGCGCAGGATCCGAAACAGCCACGCGCGGATGTTGGAGCCGGCCGGCAGCCGCGCCAGGCCGCCGAGCCCGCGCGCGTAGGTCTCCTGGACGATGTCCTCGGCGTCGCTCGCCGTGGCGCACAGGTGGCGCGCCAGGCCGTACAGCTCGTCGGCGTACGCCAGCGCCTGCTCGGCGAGCGGGACGTCGGGAGCGCGGCCGGCGCTGGTGCGATCACCGGGATCCGGAGGCGCCAGAGAATCCGGCGCCGGATCCGGCGCCGCGCCACCGGCGGGAACAACGGCGAGCCGCCGCGGCTTGCGAGACGAGAACATGGTCACCCGGGGATATCGAACGACCGGGCGCTCCGGTTCCCGACTATCTAGCCCGATTCTAGCCCACCAGCGCGCGCTCGACCCAGGTCCTCCGGCTCGTGCCGCTCATTCGTGTCCTCCGCGGGGCCAACGAGCGAGCCGCCGATCGGTTCCCCCGAAAGAAAAAAACCCGCCGCGGCATGTTCAGGCAAGGCACTACCAGGCAAGGCACTACATAGTTGTTCACACAGTGGATTGACCAATATCCGCTGTTTCAATGCCACCTACCTGTGGTCGCTGCTGGTACATGTGATTGCGAATTGGACATTTCCGCTGTGGACACACGCGGGTACGCGATCCCGTGCATGAGATTGTTACAACCGATCATCGAACATCACATCGAAATATCTATTAGGCTGCCCGCCATGCACACCACAATAGTGCGATTCGGTGCACTGACATTGTTGGTTGCCTGCACGGCCAGGCCCAATCCCACCGACGACGACTCCAGGACCGCCCATGGAGCTGCCGTCCAACACAACGTGACCGCGACCGGAATCGAGGATCAGGCCCGCGATCCGGCGGTCACCGGCGACGCCCGTACGGTCTACGGCACCGCCGCTCCGGACCTCAGCGTCTACCACTTCGGCCGCGGCGACGTGCAGCGCCCCGCGCGCGATACCCACGTCACGTTCCAGCTGACCGGCCTGCACGCGTGGCGGACCGGCGACAGCTTGCAGATCGTCGCGCCGAACGCCGGCATGACGCTCGCTGGCCCCGAGAATGACTTCGCGGCCTACCCGGCCGCCGGCGCCACGGCGATCACCGGCCAGACCCTCAACTGGACCTCGGCGCTCGCGCCGATCGTCGATGCGGCCAAGGGCGACACCACGTGGGTGACCCAGATGGTGGACGCGGTGTCGGGCACCGCGCACTACCGCGCGCTCGCCCAGGCCGGCATCGCCAAGGGCTTCGCGATCACCGACGGTGCGCCGGCGACGTTGACCGCCGCGCTGGCCCCGGTCGCGCAGGACCGCACGCTCGCGCTGCACTGGCGCGGCGCGCAGTTCGCCGCGCTCGCGGCCCAGGCCGGCCCAGGCGCGCAGCCCGGCGCGACCGCCGCGATCGCGATCTCCACGCTGCCCGAGCCGCTCGCCCACACCAACAACTTCTTCACCAGCCATTACATGGGCTTGCCCAATCTGGTGGAGCTCGGGCCGATCTCGGGCTCGGCCGATGTCGATCAGACTGTCAATTACGGCAATCCATTCACCACCGCGGCAAACGCGTGGAGCGAATTCGTCACCGTGATCTATTCGATGTCGGTGCCAGTCCCGACCAAGAATGGGATTGGCTCGCTGCCGGCGCGGATCGTCGCGGCGCTGCCGGTCACCGCGCTGGCGAAGTCCGGCGAGCTCGCGCCGCCGCTGTCCCCGGTGCGCGCCGCGAAGGTCAACGGCCAGTCGCTCGACACCGTGCGGACCAGCGTGGGCGACGCGCCGACGATCAGCTGGACCGCGCCGGCGGCCGGCACGGCCACGGACTACGCCGTGGTGGTGCACGCGGTCGACGCCGCGCCCGGCGGCGTGAGCCTCACGACGGTCGCCACGCTCCACACCCGGGCGACCTCGCTGCAGCTCCCCGCGTCGGTGATGGTCCCCGGACGGTCGTACGTCCTCACCATCACCGCGATCGCCGCGCCAGGCGCGGATCTCGCCGCCCGGCCGCTGGTCGGCTCCCTGCCCTTTGCCTCCGCAGACTACGTGACCGCGCAGATCGCGCCCTAACGAAAGGCCATCGCCATGAACTCCACAACCCTCAAGTTTGGCATCGCGCTGGCGCTCCTCGGCTCGGCCGCCGGCGCCGCGATCGCGCTCGGCGACACCCAGACCACGACCGGCGCCGCCAAGGACGCGATGATCTTCGGGACCTCCGCCGGCTCGGATACCGGCAACGCGAGCGGCAAGGGCCCCGCGATGTTCGCCGGCGCCGACGGCCAGAGTAACCGCAAGCGCTCGCTGATCACGTTCGATCTGTCGTCGGCCAGCATCCCGTCCAACGCCACGATCACGAGCGTGACGATGTCGCTCGTCATCGCGCAGATCGCCGGCTCGGGCGGCGGCGGCAGCGGCGGCTCCTACCCGAACCGCACCTTGCGCGTCTACCACGTCAACCAGGACTGGGGCGAAGGCTCGAGCGGCAGCCCGACCAGCATGAGCGTCGGCGGCAGCGGCCAGGGCTACACCCGCGTGACCGGCGACTCGAGCTGGTCCTACGCGTTCTACAGCGGCACGAGCTGGACCTCCGGCGGCGACTTCAACTCGACCGAGCTCGCGGCCGTGACGTTCAGCGAGCCGTTCACGCTCGGCCAGGTGCTCAGCTGGAGCACGGCCTCGATGGCGACCGAGGTTCAGAACTGGATCTCCACGCCATCGGGCTATCACGGCTGGCTGATCAAGAGCGACCTCGAGACCAGCGCGACCTCGTTCCTGGGGTTCTGGACCAAGGACGGCGCGGCGGCGAACAGCAACTCGGCGCTCGCGCCGGTGCTGACGATCCACTACACGACGCCCTGAGATCCACGACGCCCTGAGCGCGCGCGCATGCGAGCGAGTGAGCGCTGCATCACGCTCGCTGGCCAGGCGCCAACAAAAGCCGCGCGGATCGCCTCATGCGGATCGCAGAGACGATAGGGTGCAGCGTATGGAAGCGGTCGACAAGGCGCGCAAGTTCCTCGATCACAACCTGCACGAGCGCCAGAACGTCGTCGTCGTCCACGGCTTTCCGTCGGTGCTGGCGTGGGACGTCGAGGAAGTGCCGGTCGCCGAGATCCTCGAGGATCGCAAGCGGCAGCGCGGCGCCGGGCTGACCAAGACGCTCGATCTCTACCTCGGCATCCCGTACTGCCCCAAGACCAAGCCGGCGAAGTGCGGCTACTGCCTGTTCCCGGTCGAGGACTACACCGGCAACCCCGCGGTCGAGACGTACTTCGAGTACCTGCAGCGCGAAGGCGAGCTGTACCGCGCGCTGTTCGATGACGAGCCGCTGTACGGCATCTTCTTCGGCGGTGGGACGTCGAACCTGTACCGCGCCGACAAGTACCCCCAGTTGATGGACATGGTGCGCCGGATCTTCCCGCGCATGGCGCCCGGCGCCGAGATCACCCTCGAGGGCCTGCCTGCCCTGTTCACGCGCGAGAAGCTCGATCGGATCAAGGAAGCCGGGATGACCCGGATCAGCATGGGCGCGCAGCAGATGAACGACGAGCTCAACCAGCTCAGCGGGCGCAAGCAGACCGCGCGCCACGTCCTGCAGTGCGTGGAGTGGGCGCGCGAGCGCGGGCTTGGCTGCAACGTCGATCTGATCTTCGGCTGGCCGCGCCAGACCGTGGCGACCATGGTCGGCGACCTCGAGCTCTTGATCTCGTCCGGCGTCGAGGACATCACGCACTACGAGCTCCACATCGGCGGGCCGACCGACTTCGCGGTCAACCGGCGCGACGAGCTGCCGTCACCGGCGCAGAACCTCGAGCTGTACCGCGTGTCGCGCGATCTGTTGACCAGCCACGGGTTTCGTCAGGTCACCGCCTACAACTGGCGCAAGGTCGGCGTGACCTCGGGGTTCGAAGAGGGCGTCGAGCACGACTTCGATGGCCTGCAGGCGTGGGGCTGGGGCTACGCCGCGGCGTCGTTCTTCACCCGCGCGAGCGCGAGCGGCGAGGCGCCGGGCTGGTTGTTCAAGAACGCGACCACGGTCCAGGCGTACAAGGCCGCGCTCGACGCGGGCCGGTTCCCGGTCGAGCGCGGCTACCGCTGCGCACCCGAGGATGTCCGGCTCGCCAGCCTGTTCCGCCACCTGCACGGCATGCGGGTCGATCGCGCGGCGTACCGGGTGGCGTTCGCGCGCGACGTGGTCGAGGAGTTCGCCGGGATCTGGCAGGCGCTCGAGGAGCGCGGCCTGGTCGCGATCGACGCCGACGAGATCCGCGTGATCGGTGACGGCGTGTTCTACACCCCGACGATCCAGGGCCTGCTCGGCCTCGCGCGCTACCAGGAGCTGCGCACCGCGCTGTACAAGAAGCACCGCAAGCTGGCAACGATCCAGCACATCCTGGGGAGCTCGTAGTGGCGGCAGCCAACCCATGGCTCAGCGCGTGCACCGATCGCCCCGCGGCGTGGCTGCGCTTGATCTGCTTCGCCAACGCGGGCGCGACCGGCCGCTCGACGTTCCGCGCATGGGCCGACGTGGTCCCGGATTGGATCGAGCTGTGCGCGATCGAGCTGCCCGGCCGCTACACCCGGCGCGACGAGGCCGCCCACACCCGGATCGAGCCGCTGATGGCCGCGCTCGTCGACGGTGTGCGGCCGAT
>DATBBB010000281.1:0-3695 GCA_036271215.1 Kofleriaceae bacterium
GGCGTCGTCGGTCGAGACGCTCGGCGTGGTCGCGAGGTAGCTGTCGGCGGCGACCAGGACCCGCAGATCGGCGCGCGCGGGCGACGCCAGCGCCGCGATCAGCACCCCGATCAGCACCCCGATCAGTACCCCAGGGGCCGCGGCGGTGCGCTCACACGGCATACGCGAAGTGAGCGATCACGTGGAGCGCGGTGATGCCGAGCAGGAGCATCGCGAGCGGCCGGTGGATCAGGATCCAGCGCGAGCACCAGCGCTCGGCGACCTCGAGCGCGGAGATTCGCGACGCGAGCAGGATCGATCGCCGGGCGGCGCGCGCGTGCTCGGGCGTGAGCGCCGGATCGCGGAGCAACTCGCGGAGCAGCCGGCGGCGCAGCAGATCGAGCCCGATCATGTCGATCACGCCGCGGCACTCGCGGCGCAGCGCGACCGGCGGCGCCAGGCCGCGCAGCACGGTGGCGCCGAGCTCCTCGTAGGCGAGCGCGTCCTCGGCGCGGGCCTGTGGGATCAGGCGGTAGACGTAGCGGCCGAACAGCCCCGTGGCGACGATCGCGGCGACCAGCGCGAAGTTGAACGCGGCCAGCGTGGCCTGCGGGGTCAGCCCGATGCTGTGATAGGCGACCAGCACGAAGCCCTGCAGGCCGAGGAACACGTGGAGGTCGAGCCAGGCGTGGAGCGCGCCGAGCGAGCGCAGCGCGCGGACCCGGCGGCGCACCGAGTACAGCTGCATGACCGCCATCGAGCCGACGCCGACCCACCCCATCTCGTAGGTCATCGGCGGCCGGCCGTGCGATGCTGCGATCAGGCCGCCGAGCACGAAGATCTCGGCGAGCAGGATCGCGATGTAGGGCCAGGGCAATGCCGGCCGCGAGTCCTCGTCGATAGGTGTCATGACGGATGTGTACGCACAGCGTTCCCGACGTATGCCACGCCGAGATCCCCACCCAGGGTACGATCGAATCCGAGCATCTCGGCGCCGTGAGACCAATCACCCGGCGCTGCCGTCCCAGATCGACCACGTGGTTGTGCGAACGACCGCCTTGCGGTGCAGCTCGCATGCCGCCCGACATGTAGTCGTAATCGTGCGCCGCGACGCTGTCGGCCGCCCTGCAACATGAGCAACTTGGGGCGTCGGCTCACCATGCGTGGCCTGGCCGCCGCCACTGCGCGTCTGTACCCCCCGTACCCGTGCCCGTGAACAAAGCGGCACAACCGCCGTGTCGCGCGCGCAACATGGGGGATTCGCGGCGAGATCTTCGAGCGAGCGTCACGAAACATCCCAGCGGCTCGCGCGTTACCCGGCGGTCGCGCGGCGCTTCGCGCGGGATGGCGCCGCGCGCGGCGGCTTCGCCGGGGCCGAGCCGGCGGCAGCGGCGGCGCTCGGCTTGGACCGCGGCTGGGTCCGTGGCCGAGCCGGCGGCCGACCCGATGGTCGACTCGGTGGGCGGACCGGCTTGCTCACGCCCTGGCGGCGCTCGGCCTCGGCGCGCGCCTTCGACATCGCCCAGCTGCAGATCGGGCACTGCGCCGGATCGTGCTGGCGCGCGGGGCAGTACCGGCGGCCGAAATAGATGATCTGCAGGTGCAGGGTCGACCACCGCTCGCGCGGGAACACCGCCTTGAGATCGCGCTCGACCTCTTCGACGGTGCGCGCGCGCGACAGCTGCCAGCGGCCGGCGAGCCGATGGATATGGGTATCGACCGGGAACGCCGGCTCGTGGAACGCCTGCGCCATCACCACGCTCGCGGTCTTGTGGCCGACGCCGGGCAGCTCCTCGAGCGCGTCGAGGCTGGCCGGGACGTGGCCGCCGTGCTCGTCGACCAGGATCCGGCTCATCTTCGCGAGCGCCTTCGCCTTGCCGGGGGCGAGCCCGCAGGTCCGGATGATCGGCAGGATCTGGCGGGCCTGGAGCCGGGCCATCGCGACGGCGTCGGGCGCGCGGGCGAACAACGCCGGCGTGACCAGGTTGACGCGCGCGTCGGTGCACTGCGCGGACAGGATCACGGCGACCAGCAGCTGGAACGCGTCGCCGTGATCGAGCGGGATGTCGACGTCGGGATAGTAGTGGTCGAGGATCTCCATGATCCGCGCGGCGCGGGTCTTGCGATCGAGCGGCAGCGCGGCGACCGGCTCTGTGCTGGTGTCTGTGCCGGTGCCGGTGTCTGTGCCGGTGCCGGTGCCGGTGCCGGTGCCGAGACTATCAGGGCTGCCGGAAATGGAAGAGGGCGAGGCAGGATCAGCGGTCATGGCGATCTCGGCGGCGGGGGGTTAGAGCTGTGTAACACCCCTCTCTGACGGGGACTTCGGCCAGCAGGGGGAGGCGGGATCAGATCAACCGGCCGGGCGATCCGTGGCCGGCTCCGGCTCGACTCCGAAGCGGATCCAACAACAAGTCACGATTTCGAGCCGAAACTACATATCGGGTGAATACCTGTGTCCGGATCCCCATCTGAAGAAGCTCGGCGAGGTCGTCACGGTAGTTGAGCGAATCGCTGAGATAGAGCGTGGCAAGGCTAACGCAGCAAGCGATCGAGCCCTTGCATGCCGGACCGTGCTTCACCATACTTGCCACGTTCGGAGCGGAGGGGGTGTCGAGATGTGGGATCGGGGTGATCTAGGCGGTGTGGCGTGAGGGAACGTCTGTTCCGGGGCGACGTGTTCGAGCACGAGCGCTCGCGTCGGGAGGACTTCGATCCGATCTCCGAAGGCAAGCGCTACGGCTTGGCTCCCGAGGTGTCGGCCGCACTCTGGGAGCATGTGCGTCGGGAAGCGACGAATAGTGCCGGGGTGTGCGACGAGAACGCGGCACGCGCGCGGTTCGCGCAGCTTGCCGAGCTCATCGCCAGGCGCGGCGGACAGCTCGGCTCCGAGCCGTTCCACTGGGTGCAGATCGATGTCGCGTCGGGTCGCCTACCGCCAGACAACTTCCTCGCGGAGCGGGTACCTGGAAGGACCACGCTGGTCTTGGCCGAGGCATCAGCTCGTGCGCGCGTCGCGCTCGGTGGGGTTCCGGGCCGGACGGCGCTGGTCGCGCACCACGCGACCGCGGAGGTCGGCTCGCTCGACGAGTCGCAAGGGTTCTTCCGGCGCTACGTGAACGGCGGCCACGCGGGGCGCGCCAAGCGCGAGCGCGCGATCGCTGTGCGCGATCACTACGCGTCTGTCATCGCGACCAGCGCATTGAAGCAAGACCTCGCGTCGGCGCGTCGCCACCTCGCTAACGGTCTCGAACGCGACGAGGGCCTGAGAGCGGAGTTCGCCGCGTTCGAGGGACCGGCCGAGCAGCTGCTCGCGAAGCTGCCCAACATGAGCGCCGGTGGCCGACCTTGGGAGTTCTGGGGGCCGAGCTCTGCGGAATGGCGCGCGGCGATCGGCGACGACGCAGAGCGGGTGGACGGTCTTCCGCAGGCGGGCGCTCGCCTCGACGAACCGCGTGCACCGCAGCGATTGCCGGCATCGCTGCAGGGCCGGATGGAGCGCGCGTACGGTCGTCAGTTTGATGAGGAGGCCAGGGACACCGAGCGCTTCTACCGTGGCGCGGATGCCCCGCGACCGGCGTGGGATCGAGAGGCGAGCGCGTGGCGTGCCGACGATCACGACAGCGATCTCGACGGTGATCTCGACACCGGGCTCGAGACCGGGGTCGACGATCACGGTGGCCCACCGGCGGCCGCACGGCTCACCGGCGTCTCGCGCG
>DATBBB010000282.1:0-9016 GCA_036271215.1 Kofleriaceae bacterium
CGTGATGTCGTGCGGCGAGGGAGAGGAAGGAGCGGAGGGAGCCGAAGCGAGGAAGCGGGAGGGAGTGGCCGGGGATCCGAGCGGCGAGCGCAGGACCCGAGCGGCGAGACGAGATCGGGGGATGTGCAGCAAGCGGCCACGGATCGAACGACCTATCGGTGCAGCGAGGGGAAGCTCAATCCGGGGATCGGGTCAAGGCTGTCTCGACGATTTCTCGATGAGAGACACCTATTCAAATAGCTGATTTAGCAAGGGAAATTAGGTGGGATGAACGCGCTGGCCCAGAACTTGACTCTGGGCGCCAAACAGGGAAAGTCACGCCCGTGCCACAACATGTGTCCCTGCCGAACCAAGGCTGTAAAGTCGGGCTCGGTACGATCGCCGCCGCATTAGCCGCCCTCTCCATGGCCGTCCTGGGCCACTTCTTCATCTAGCGTTCATTCGGCGCGGCCTTCCACGAAGCAACTCATCACGCCAGTCCGGGTCCGTTGGCCGGGCCGGCGTCCGTGAAATCCCGTGCGGTGCCGGGAAGATGCTGCCCCCGCGGGCATTTTCCACGCAACCCGCCCCTCCAGGTTACTCGGACCAAAAACAGTCTCTATCCCATCGACAATTCCTGCGAACCGGTCAGGATTCCGTCTCTCGCGTTTTCAAGGAGCTCACAATGGCTGAAGGTACGATCAAGCGTTTGACCGACAAGGGTTTCGGTTTCATCTCCAACGAGTCGGGCAGCGACTTGTTCTTTCACATGTCGAGCCTTGAGGGGGTCCGCTTCGAGGAGCTTCGCGAAGGCCAGAAGGTCTCCTTCAACGAAGGTCGTGGCCCGAAGGGCCCGCGCGCCGAGAACGTTCGCCCCATCTAACGACTGACGACCCCACGGCGCGAGCCGTGTTGCCTCGGGCCCGACCGCAACGTGCGCGCCGGGCCCGCAGCGTTTTCGGCGCCTGCAGCTCGGTGCGTGGCCGAGGCGAGTGGCCGGGCGCTATTGCTGCTCGGTCCAGAACCGGACCCAGTCGCCGTGCTCGAGCAGGCTGCCGTGCTTGATCGCGTCGGGGTCGGCCAGGACGTAGATCCAGCTCCATATGACCTCGCCGGTGCCGAGCTCGACCTGCTTGATCACGCGGGCGAAGTCGTCGCCTTCGTAGGCGTCGAGCAGCCCGAACGTCGCCGGCAGCTCGGTGAGCCACAGCAGCTCGCCGCGCACGCGATACGGTGCCTCGGCATCGAGGAGGCCGGCATAGCCCATCGGGAACACGTAGAGCGCGCCGGTGGTCGACGCCTCGACGCACCGGACGATCTGGTTGGCGATCAGCGAGCGCGCGGTCTGGCCCTGGCGCAGCGTCGCGTAGACGAACAGCCGGTCGAGCACCTCGTTCGAGCCGGTCGTCCGCCGGGCATCCATGCTCCCGGTCGAGCGCCGGCGTGCGGACATTCCACGATCTAACCCCAGAGCTCCCCCGATTTGCCCGGCCTCACCAGGCAGATTTCGCGATCTCATCGTGGTCACCCTCGCGTACGCCCATAGCTTCGTGCGGCGGTGCGATCTCGAAGCTGCTTTGCAAGCCGGCCAGCGCGAGAGCTGGCGAACATTCGTTTGCCGCTCTTGTCGATTGGCTTGCCGGCATGCTGCCAGCTGCGCCTATACGGCAGTGATCGTCAGCTCGAGGACTCGCTGACTCAGGCGCGCTCCGGGGTGCCTTGGCTCGCCAGCGCTGCCACCTGATCGATCAGCGGCAGGATCATCGCCGCTCCGGTGCCTTCGCCGTGGCCGAGGCCGACCTCGAACATCGGATGTAGCCCCAGGTGAGCCAGGATGCGCGGGTGGGTGAACGTGCCGGTGTGGGCCGCGATCAGGTAGCCGGTGACGTGTGGCGCGAACGCGGCGGCGATCAGCGCCGCGGCGCCGGTGGCGTAGCTATCGAGGATGACCGGGACGTGGGTCGAGGCCGCGGCGAGGATCAGGCCGGCGAGCACGCCGGTCTCGGGGCCGCCGAACGCCGCGAGCAGGGCCAGGCCGCCGGTGCCGGCCTGCGCGGCCCCGAGGGCGCCGGCGGCCTCCGCGACCGCGTCGGCGAGCCCGGTCGGCGGGGCCCCGAGCGCGGCGCCGAGCAGGGCGGCCGAGGCGACCTCGGCGCCGACCCCGAGCGCGCCGAGCGCGATCAGATCGAGCCCGCCGGGGCCGTCGCCGAGCGAGACCGCCAGGGCGATGCCGGCCTCGAGGGCGAGCGCGGCGTCGACCACGGTCATCGCCGGGCCGGTCCGGAGGTCGCGGCTCGGGCCGCGGCCCAGGCCGATCGCGGCGGCGGGCATCGCGGCCGGCTCGCGGACGCCGGCGTCGACCACGATCACCGGGGCGCGGCCGGCGCGGGCGACGTGGGCCAGCGCGGCGCTGCCGCCGGCGATCGCGTGCGCGGCGACCGCGGTCGGGTGGGCGTCGCCGAGCGCGAGGCCGGGGTCGCCGACGCCGTGATCGCCGGCGCACACGACGATCGCGCGCGCGGCCGCGCGGGGTCGCGGGGTGTGCTGCGCGCCGCCGAGCGCGACCGCGAGCCGCGCGAGCACCGGGGCGTGGGCAGAGGCGACGCGTTGCCGCGCGGCCTCGCCATGCGCGACCGAGGCCGGCGAGATCGAGTCGATCACGTGGCGCAGCACGCGCGGGTCGGGCATCACCCGCGCGCCCACAGCGCCGCGCGCTGCTTCTGGCCGACGAGGATCACGACGAACACCGGCACGCCGAGCACGGCGGTGACCGCGCCGGTCGGCAGGTGGTGCAGCGGGATCACCATGCGGGCCAGGGTGTCGAACACCGCGAGCACGGCGGCGCCGCCGAACATCGACGCCGGCAACAGCAGCCGATGATCGGGGCCGAGCACCGCCCGCAGCGCGTGCGGCACGATCAACCCGATGAACCCGATCGGGCCGACCACGGCGATCGCCGCGCCGACCAGCAGCGCCGCCATCGCGAAGATCACGGTCTGGGTCCGGCCGACCGCGACCCCGAGCGACGCGGCGACCTCGGGGCCGGCGGCCAGCGCGTTGAGCTCGCGCGCGTAACCGATCAGCACGCCGAGCGCGGCGGCGATCGGCAGCGCGGCCCACCCGACGGTGATCAGCCGGGTCGTCTCCATGCTGCCGAGCATCCACTGCAGCATGCGGTTGATCTCGAGGAAGTCGCTGGTCGACTGGATCAGCACGGTCGCCGACGAGCAGAACATCGACACCGTGACGCCCGCGAGCACCAGGGTCGCCGGCGGCAGGTGCTTGCCGATCCGCGCCAGCCGCCACACCACGACCAGGGTGCCGGCCGCCCCGACCAGCGCGGCGCCGCCGACGCCGGCGATCCCGAACGCACCCTCGATCCCGAACCGGATCGCGAGCACCGCGGACAGCGACGCGCCCGACGAGATCCCCAGCGTGAACGGCTCGGCGAGCGGGTTGCGCAGCAGCGCCTGCAGCGCGCAGCCGGCGCCGGCGAGCGCGGCCCCGACCACCAGCGCCGCCAGGACGCGCGGGATGCGCAGCAGCACCAGCGCGTGGTCGTCCGAGCCGGGGTCGAGCGCCGCGCGGCCGAGCAGCTCGAGGTGGGTGCCGCCGCGGTCGCTGGTCCAGCCGACGAGCGGCGCGACGATCGCGATCGCCGCCGTGATCGCGGCGCACACCGCGAGCGCGGTCACCAGCCGCGCCACGGTCAGCCGCCCCGCGCTGCCGCTGATGAACCCGCTCACGCGGCCACCGATCGATCGGTGCGCGGCCGGCCGTGCTGGTCCTGACCCGCCGCGGTCAGTTTGGTGGGCAGCTCGCCGCCCAGCGCCTGGGCGTGCACGCCATCGCCGGCGTGCCGGTGGGTCGCGCCGCCCGTCATGCGGGCACCGCGAACCGCGCGCCGGACGGCAGCGTGCCGACGTGGAGCTCGAGCTCGAACGCGGCGCGTGCGGCGGCGGTCGCGAGCACGTCGGCGGGGGCGCCGCGCGCGGCGATCCGGCCGCCGGCGATCAGCCACATCGCGCCGCCGTGGCGCAGCGCGAGATCGAGGTCGTGGGTCACGATGATCGCGGTGGCGCCGGCATCGCACTGCGCGCGCACCAGCGCGAACATCGCGCGGGCGTGCGCCGGATCGAGCCCGGCGGTCGGCTCGTCGAGCAGCAGGCCGCGCGCGCCCTGACACAGCGCCTGGGCGAGGATCACCCGGCGCGCCTCGCCACCGGACAGCGCATCGAACCGGCGGGTCGCGAGGTGGGTGACGTCGCACGCCGCCATCGCGTCGCGCGCGGCGGCGAGGTCGGCCGCGCTGGCGAGCCCCAGGCCGCGCTGCTGGGCGTAGCGCCCGAGCAGCACGACCTCCTCGACCGCGAACGGGAACGCGAGCTCGTAGTGCTGCGGCAGGTACGCGAGCTGGCGGGCGATCACCCGGCGCGGCGCGCGCAGCGGATCGTGGCCGAGCACGCGGATCGAGCCGGTGCGTGGGGCAATGAGCCCCGCGATCGCGCGCAGCAGCGTGGTCTTGCCGGCGCCGTTGGGCCCGACGATCACGACCAGCTCACGCTCGGCGACCTCGGCCGTGACCTCGTGCACGACGTCGCGCGTCCCGGGAGCGCCGGGAGCGCCGAGCGTCACGGCGACGTCGGTGAGCTCGAGCCAGGCCATCGCGGCATTGTAATCGGCCGTCTGGCGATGGCGCACGAAACGCGCTACCCATCCGTCGTGCGGCGTCGATTCAACCGCGTGGCGATGAACTTGCCCGTCGAGCTGATCGCCGGCGGCAAGCGGGTGCGCGCGGTGTCTCAGGATCTGACGCCGTACGGCATGTTCGTACGGTTGAGCCCGCCGCTCGCGGTCGGCACGGTCGTGCAGGTCGTGCTCTCGCCCAACGGCCAGAACCTGGTCACCACCGGCCAGGTCACCCACGCGCTCGCCGAGGTCGAGGCCCGGACGCTGGGCCGGTTCCCGGGCATCGGGGTCGCGTTCCGCGAGCCGGTGCGGCCGGCCGAGCAGCAGTTCGCCGAGGCGATCTCGCGGCTGCTCGAGCGCCACGCGCAGCACCAGCCGCCGGCGGACACCCGCATCGTGGTCGCCGACGCCGAGACCCGGATCCTCGAGCGGCTGTCGACCGCGCTCGGCACCGCGGGGTTCTCGGTCGCGACCGCGACCAATGGCATGGAGGCGATCGGCGCGTGCCTGTCGCGCACGCCCGACGTCGTGCTGGTCGAGCGCGACATGCCGGTCGTCGACGGGCTCCACGTGCTGCAGGAGATGGGGCGCCACAGCGAGCTCGCGAGCGTGCCGGTCATGATGATGTCGAGCGACGCGACCGACCTGGTCCGGCTGCAGGCGTTCCAGCTCGGCGCGATGGACTTCATCCCCAAGCCGTTCACGGTGCTCGAGGTGATCCTGCGCGCCCGGCGGTGGGCGCGTGCGAGCCAGCGCGAGACCGAGCGCGTCGTGCTGCGCGGG
Organism: Kofleriaceae bacterium; assembly: GCA_036271215.1. Taxonomy (GTDB): domain Bacteria; phylum Myxococcota_A; class Polyangia; order Haliangiales; family Haliangiaceae; genus JABFXX01. Next base: position 5,452 of record DATBBB010000282.1, read on the forward strand.
GCGCTGACCGAGCTCGGGCTGCCGTCGCTGCTCACGATGTTCGAGCAGGAGCGCAAGTCGGGCCAGCTGGCGCTGACCCGCGATCAGGTCGTCGCCTGGATCGACTTCGTCGAGGGCAAGATCGTGCGCGCGCGCTCGACCGAGCTCGACGCCGACTCGCGCTCGGTCATGATGAGCGTGCTCGACTGGCAGGTCGGCTACTTCGAGCTGTCCGCGGGCACCGCCGCGGTCTCCAAGCCCGATCTCGACGCCTCGGTGACCCACCTCCTGCTCGAGCACGCCCGGCGCCGCGACGAAGCGGCGCGCTGACCTCCCCCCGGCTCCGCCGCTCTGCACTGTGCTTCCTGCACTGCGCTTCCTGCACTGCGCTTCCTGCGCTGCGCTTCCTGTGCTGCGCTCTCGCTCGCCACACGCGCGGGGCTGGTGGAGAACGCGGACACGCTTGGCTGGCGCTCGCGCGAGTCTGGGTCCCCTCGCTCGGATCGCGGACCTCCCGGATCGCCCGCGGCGACCGACGTATCCTCCACCCGGAGTGCCAGCACGGCTCGGGGTGGTAGCTACTCGCTCGGGTGACCCAGCTCGCGCTCGCTTCGCCAAGCGTTGACGTTCTGTGGGCGCAACCCCCGCTCACTCGCAGGCTTTGTTCGCTACTGGATGGCCTTGGCGAGCACGTCGAGCGCGGCCGCGACGCGCGGCGATGGTGCGATCAGATAGGCGTCCTGGAGCGCGCGGACGCGGCCCGCGGCGACGGCGGGGACGTGGACGGCGCTCCACGCGGCCACGCTCTGGCGCGCGGCATAGGACAGATCGAGGATCACGTCGGGCTTGGCGCGCAGGACCTCCTCGGTGGAGATCTTGGGATAGCGGACGGTGGCGGCGGACAGGACGTTCTCGCCGCCGACCACGGCGAGTAACTCGTCGATCCAGCTGCCCGGCCCGGCGGTGACGAGGTCGCCGAGGCCGCCGGCTTCGCGATCGATCACCGCCAGGACGCGCGGCCGCCTGGCGGGTCTGTGGGCGGCGGCGTGGTCGAGCGTGGCGTCGATCTCGGCGATCAGGCGGGCGGCCTCGGGGGCCTTGCCGAGGCGCTCGCCGACGGTGCGGAGCGCTGACTTGACGTCGGGCAGGTCGTGGATCGCACAGGCCACGGTGGCGACGCCGACGTCGTTGAGCGCGCCGGCGGCCTGGCTGTGCACGTCGTCGACGATCACCAGGGTCGGCTTGAGCCCGACGATGATCTCGAGGTTCGGGGCCAGGAAGCTGCCGACCTTGGGGAGCTTGGTCACCTCTGCGGGAAACGCCGAATAGTCGTCGACGCCGACCAGGAGCGCCGTGGCGCCCAGGGCGGCCACGATCTCGGTCGCCGACGGCGTCAGGGATACCAGCCGCATCGCCGCGGGCGCCGCTGTAGCGGACGTTGGAGCGGCGGACGCCGGTGAGCCAGAGGTGGCGGAGGTCGGTGAGCCTGAGGCGGTGCCGGCGGTAGCGGAGCGGGTGTGGTCGGCTTGCTGGGCGGTGGCTTCGGGCGAGTCGTGGCGGCAGCCGGTGGCGGCGAGCAGGCCGGCGAGCAAGCAGGCGAGGCCGAGCACGCCGATCGACGGATACGGCCACGGATGGCGCACAGCTCTCACAACTGCCTGCATATCACCGAAGCTCCAGGGCGGCTCGCGTGTGCGCGGCCTGCGCAGCGTGCGCAGCGCTCCGGGCGGATCTGGCGCGCCGAGGTTGAGGTATCGTGGCCGCGTGGAACGCGGTGAGCTTACCGGCGCCATCCTCGATGGTCGGTATCGGGTCATCGAGCCGGTGGCCGAGGGCGCGATGGGCGTGGTGTATCGCGCCGAGCGCGTGAAGCTCGGCCGGATCGTCGCGATCAAGGTCCTCCACGACGTGCTGCCGGGCGAGCTGTCGGCGCGCAAGCGGTTCGAGATCGAGGCGAGGGCGATGGCCAAGCTCGAGCATCCGCACTGCGCCTCGGTGCTCGACGTCGGGATCCACGACGGCCGGCCGTACGTCGTGATGGACTTCGTCAGCGGTCAGAACCTCAAAGATCTGGTCGCCGAGGGGCCGCAGCCGGTCGGACGCGCGGTCGAGCTGGTGCGCCAGGTGCTGTCGGGGCTCGCGCACGCCCACGAGCACGGCATCATCCACCGCGACATCAAGCCGGCAAACATCGTGCTGTCGCAGAAGACGGGCCTGGGCGACCACGTCAAGGTCCTGGATTTCGGCCTCGCCCGGCTCCACGACACCGGGCAGAACCTCACGACCGGCATCGTCGTCGGCACGCCGGCGTACATGGCGCCCGAGCAGATCCGCGGCGTCGTGCTCGATCACCGCGTCGATCTGTACGCGTGCGGCATCCTGCTGTTCGAGCTGCTCACCGGCGTGAAGCCGTTCCACTCCGAGCACGACGACCCGATCGAGGTATGCAGGATGCACCTGTCGGCGCCGATCCCGCGGCTCGACGCCAAGCTCCGGGGCGAGTTCGGCGAGCTCGAGATCATCGTCGCCAGGGCGCTCGCCAAGGACGCCGACGATCGCTACGCCACGGCGCAAGCCTTTGTCGCGGCGCTCGACGCCGTGGCGCCCCGCCGGCCATCGATGCCCCCGCTGGCTCTCTCGGCCCCATCCGTCCCGCCGGGCGGCTACGGATCATCGGTGCCGGCAGGACCGCCGGTATCATCGCAAGCGCCGGTAACGACCGATGGGATCCAGCTCGCGTCGGCCGATGTGATGAGCGCCAGCGACGTATCGGAGTCGTCGGTGCTCGAGGTTCGCTCGGCCGATGTGATGTCCGCGCGCTCTGCAGATTCGCCGCAAGGTGAGCCAGCTCTCCATCGCGGCGGCACCGTGGCCGGGGTTGTCCCGGCGCGGACGGCGACGCCGGTGGCCGGGGTACCGCAGAGGCGGACGGCGACGCCGGTGGCCGGGGTAGCGCAGGGGCGGACGGCGACGCCGGTGGCCGGGGTAGCGCAGGGGCGGACAGCGACGCCGGTGGCCGGGGTGGCGGTCTTTGCCGGCGAGTGGGCAGAGCCGGTCTCGCCGCCGGGGACGTTCCTGGGGATCGCCGTGACGCCGCGCGCGGCGACTGCGCATCGGCAGGCGTCACAGATGGAGACCGAGCCGTCGTCCGCGACGCCCGGTGCATCGCCAGCGATGGTGCGCGTGCCGACCTCCGCTGGGACCCCGGCGGCGGCCCTTGGATTGCCAGCGCCGGCGCAGTTGCCAGGGGCAGAGCCCTCGCCGGATGCAGCTCCGCGGAGTGGGCGACCCTCCACCTCCGCAGGATCGTCACCCGCGGGACCGAGCGAGCGCCCATCGTCGCCCGCGGGACCGAGCGCGCGCCCATCGTCACCCGCGGGACCGAGCGAGCGTCCATCGGTGTCGTCGTTCAACGGTCATTTGCCCGACGAGGTGCTGGTCGGTGCGACGCCGGGCTCGGCACCTGGCGTCGCTGGAGGCGCACCCGCCGGTGGCGTATCCGTGGATCGGTCGGCCGGTGCTCCAGGCAACGCGACATCCACACCAGCGCCGGCGGCGCGGTGGCTGGCAAGGCACACGCGCGTCG
>DATBBB010000283.1:0-7738 GCA_036271215.1 Kofleriaceae bacterium
CGCGCGCGCCGGCGGCGTCGCCCACGGTCCTGCGGGCCACACGTCGTCGAGCGCGACCTCGATCGGTCGTTCGGTCTTCACCAGCTCGTCGAGCCGCCAGCGCGAGCCGCCGTCGAGCGGGATCGTCGTTGCACCGATCGGGGCGCCGATCGGGGCGCCGCCGAGGGCGCCGGCGCCGAACCCGGTCTGCGACGCCAGCCGCGCGATCCCGGCGCTGGCGTCGAACAGGTAGGTCAGCGTGAACGGCAGATCGCGCGCGTCGGTCGCCAGGCTGCGCTCGATCCCGGCGAGCGCGGCTTCGCTGGTCTTGGCGCCGGCGGTCTCCGAGGCCAGCCTGCCGAGCAGGCCGACCCGGCGCTCGCTGATCAGCCGCCCGGTGTCCTCGGTGACCACGCACAGAAAGCCGCGGACCCGGCCGTCATCCTCGTGGAGCGGGCTGTACGAGAACGTGTGGTAGGTCTCCTCGGAGTAGCCGCTGCGCTCGAGCATGAGCATCAGACCCTCGTCCCAGGTCGCGCGGCCCTCGGCGAGCACGCGGGCGATCCGCGGCCCGATCTCCGGCCAGATCTCGCGCCAGACCTCGCGCGCCGGCCGGCCGAGCGCCCACGGGTGCTTGCTGCCCAGCGTGTTGGCGCGGTAGGCGTCATTGTAGAACACCGTCAGGTCGTCGCCCCAGCCCATCCACATCGAGAATCGCGAGGTCAACAGCATCCGGACCGTCGCGCGCAGCGCGCTCGGCCAGCGCTCGATCGGGCCCAGCACCGTGGCGTCCCAGCGCGTGTCGCGCATGAGCCTCGCCATCTCGCCGCCGGCGTCGGGGAAGGTCAGCTCGACGGGGCTGGGGCCGGCCATGCGTAGTCCTGAAACGGTACGCAGATTCCCGGATCGACACCAGCCACGGGCGGCAGGGTTTCGGTCATCCGTCACCGTCCAGTCACAGACCGTGCGCAAACGCGTCACGGAGGGTGACTACCGTCCGAGCATGTACAAGACGATCGCGGTCTCCACCCTGGCCCTGTGCATCGCCGCATGTGGCGGCAAGCCGGACGACGGCGGCGGCAAGTCCGCGCCGCTCGTCAAGGAAGCCCCCGGCGCCGACACCGCCGACCGGGCAGTGAGCGGCCGTGTCACACTGAACGCGAGCGGCTCGACGTTCCAGAAGCCGTACCAGGAAGTCTCGATCGAGGACTTCACCAAGGCCAACCCGGCGGTGAAGATCAATTACGGCGGCGGTGGCTCCGGCAAAGGCCGCCAGGATCTCGCCGATCAGGTCGTCGACTTCGCGGGCGCCGACTCGCCGTACAAGGACGCCGACCTCGCCAAGAACAAGGGCGGCGAGGTCCTGTACTTCCCGGTCCTGCTCGGCGCGATCACGCTGTCGTACAACCTCGATGGCGTCGCCAGGCTCCAGCTGTCGCCCGAGACGATCGCCAAGATCTTCCAGCGCGACGTCAAGCAGTGGAACGACCCGGCGATCGCCGCCGACAACCCGGGCGTGACCCTGCCCGACACCGACATCATCGTCGCCCACCGGTCCGACGGCTCGGGCACGACCGATAACTTCACCAGGTACCTCGACAAGACCGCCGGCACGACCTGGAAGCTCAAGACCGGCTCGACGGTCGAGTGGCCCGCCGACACCCAGGCCGGCAACGGCAACCCGGGCGTCGCCCAGATCGTCAAGTCGACCCGGGGCGCGATCGGCTACGTCGACCTGTCCGACGCCAAGGCCTCGCAGCTGGCGTTCGCGCAGGTCAAGAACCAGGCCGGCAAGTACGTCGCGCCGAGCTCGGCGTCGGCGTCCGCCGCCGGCGACGGCATCGAGGTCAAGGCCAATCTATTGTTCAGCGCGCTCGACCCCAAGGGCGACGCGGCCTACCCGATCACCTACCAGAGCTGGGTGATCGTCTACGCCAAGCAGCCGGATCACGCCAAGGGCACCGCGCTCAAGGCGTACCTCAAGTACCTCGTCACCGACGGCCAGGCCCAGCTCGCATCGCTCGACTTCGCGGCGCTGCCCAGGGGCCTCGCCGACCAGGCGGTCGCCCAGCTCGACAAGCTCGTGGTGCCCTGATGCAGCTGTCCGACCTGCGCGGCCACAAGCACTACAGCGACCGGGCGTTCACCGGCCTCGCGCTGGCGGCGGCCGGGCTGGTCGTGCTGATCCTCGGGATGATCGCGGTGACGATGACCCGGCGCGCGTGGCCGGCGTTCGGGGTGACGTTCTTCTCGTCGACCCGGTGGTCGGCGGCCGACGAGCTGTACGGCGCGCTGCCGTTCATCTGGGGCACGCTGTACACCTCGGCGATCGCGATCGCGATCGCGGTCCCGGTCAGCCTCGGGGTCGCGCTGTTCATCACCCAGGTCGCACCGCCGTGGCTGAAGCGGCCGATGGTCTCCCTGATCGACCTGCTCGCGGTGGTGCCCTCGGTGGTGTTCGGGTTGTGGGGCGTGCTGGTGCTGTCGCAGCATTTCGGGCTCGGCCGGTCGTTCCTGACCGCCGGGATCATCCTGGGCGTGATGATCATCCCGATCATCACGTCGCTGGCGCGCGAGGTCATCGAGACCACGCCGGCGTCGGACAAGGAGGCCGCGCTCGCGCTCGGCGCCACCCGGTGGGAGATGATCCGCGCGTCGGTGCTGCCGCACAGCAAGGGCGGCCTGGTCGGCGCGGTGATGCTCGGCCTGGGCCGCGCGATGGGCGAGACGATCGCCGCCGCGCTCGTGATCGGCTCGGCGATCGGCCAGATCACGGTCAACCCGCTCGCCCCCGGCAACTCGATGCCGGCGGTGATCGCCAATGAATGGGGCGAGGCCGACGGGCCGCACAAGGCGGCGCTGATCGCGCTCGCGGTCGCGCTGTTCGTGATCACGATCGCCGTCAACCTGATCGCGACGTCGATCGTCCAGCGATCGATGAAGCGGAGCCGAGGCGCATGACGACCACCCGCGATTCCGAAAGCCCGCTCTCGATCGACTTGCGCGCGAAGCCATCGTGGCGCACCACCGTGAACGCGCTGATGATCGGCCTGATGGGCGCGGCGCTGCTGCTGGTCGCGATCCCTCTGGTCGCGGTGCTGTGGTCGGTGGCGTCGCGCGGCCTCGGCATCGCGTTCGCGCAGTTCCCCGACTTCTTCACCCACACGATCCCGGTCGTGTCGCGCCGGCCCGGCCCCGGCATGGGCCCGGCGATCGTCGGGACGCTGCTGGTCACCGGCGGCGCCACGCTGATCGCGGTGCCGCTCGGCATCCTCGGCGCGATCTACCTCCACGAGTACGGCGGCGCCGGCCTGTTCGCGCGCCTGGTGCGGTTCATGGCCACGGTGATGACCGGCGTGCCGTCGGTGGTCATGGGCCTGTTCGTCTACCTGCTGTGGACGTTCAACTTCGGCTACTCGGCGTTCGGCGGCGCGCTCGCGCTGGCCTGCCTGATGCTGCCGGTCGTGATCGGCTCGTCGGAGCAGATGTTGCGCCTGGTCCCGCCGCAGCTGCGCGAGGCCGCGTACGCGCTCGGCACCACCAAGAGCCGGACGATCCTGACCGTGGTGCTGCCCGCCGCGCTGCCCGGCATCGTCTCGGGCTCGCTGCTCGCGGTGGCGCGCGCCGCCGGCGAGACCGCGCCGCTGCTGTTCGCGGTCGGCGCCGCGACGGCCTACAACCCGGACCTGTTCCACGACGCCAACACGGCGCTGTCGGTGCAGATCTTCGCCAACGCCAACTCGTCGTTCGCCGCCGCCCAGGATCGGGCATGGGCCGCGGCGCTCACGCTCGTCCTGCTCACGTTCGTCGTCACGCTGCTCGCGCGGATGTTCACCGCGCGGCTGGCGCTCAAGAGGTAACCGTGCCCGAGGAGGATCCCATGGTCGCGACCATCGAGTTCACCCGCCCCCCGCCGCGCGTCCCGCACATGGTCGTCGAGCGCAAGCCCGGCGCGTACCGCGACGCGCCCGCCGAGCCGGCGCCGATCGTGTTCGCCTGCGAGGACGTCGAGGTCTACTACGGCGCGTTCCGCGCGGTGCGCGGCGTGACCTTGGGCATCCACGCCCACCAGATCACCGCGTTCATCGGACCGTCGGGCTGCGGCAAGACCACGGTGCTGCGCTCGCTCAACCGGATGCACGACGTCATCCCCGGCGCGCGGGTCACCGGCGTGGTCCGCTACCACGGCGTCGATCTCTACGCGCCCGAGGTCTCGGCGACCGAGGTCCGGCGCCGGATCGGCATGGTGTTCCAGAAGCCCAATCCGTTCCCCAAGAGCATCTACGACAACATCGCGTTCGGCCCGCGGGTCAACGGCATCCGCGGCAAGGCCGAGCTCGACGCGATCGTCGAGAAGTCGCTGCGCTCGGCGGCGCTGTGGGACGAGGTCAAGGACCGGCTCAAGCACTCGGCGCTCGGCATGTCGGGCGGCCAGCAGCAGCGGCTGTGCATCGCACGCACGATCGCCGTCGAGCCCGAGGTCGTGCTGATGGACGAGCCGTGCAGCGCGCTCGACCCGATCGCGACCGCGCGGATCGAGGAGCTGATGCGCGAGCTCAAGAGCCGGTTCACGATCGTGATCGTCACCCACAACATGCAGCAGGCGGCGCGGGTCAGCGACCGCACCGGGTTCTTCACCACCGAGCTCGACACCGTGAACGACCGCCGCACCGGCACGCTGGTCGAGTACGACGCGACCTCGAAGATCTTCTCCAACCCGTCCGACGAGCGGACCGAGAACTACATCACCGGTCGGTTCGGCTGACCGGCTTGGCGGCGCACGACGTCGATCGTGAACACCGCCAGGCCGAGCCAGATCAGGCCGAACGTCATCAGCTGATCGCGCGCGAACGCCTCGCCGTACACCGCGACCGCGAGCACGAGCTGGCCGATCGGCGTCAGGTACTGCAGGAACCCGATCGTCGACAGCGGCAGCCGGCGCGCCGCGCTGGTGAACAGCAGCAGCGGCCCCGCGGTGACCGCGCCGGTGCTGAGCAGCAAGAGCTGCATGCCGAGGCCGGCGTGGCCGAGCCCGCCGCCGCCGCGCACCGCGAGCACCACGAGGTACACCGCCGCGATCGGCGCGAGCAGCGTGGTCTCGAGCATCGAGCCGGCGAGCGACTCCACGCGCGCCAGCTTGCGGACCAGGCCGTAGCTGCCGAAGCTGCACGCCAGCACCAGCGAGATCCACGGCACGTGGCCGACCCGCCAGCTGAGGATCACCACGCCGGCGATCGCCAGCCCGATCGCGATCCACTGCAGCCGGCGCAGCCGCTCGTGCAGCACCAGCGTGCCGAGCCCGACCGAGATCAGCGGGTTGATGAAGTAGCCCAGGCTGGCGTCGAGCAGCCGGCCGGCGGCCACCGCGCCGATGAACGTCCCCCAGTTGATCACCAGCAACGTGCCCGACAGCGCCATCATCCCGAGCGTCCGGCGATCGGACACCGCGGCCAGGACCTCGGGCCCCGCGCCGGCGAGCCGCACCACCGTCACCAGCGCGACCATGCCCCACACCACGCGGTGCGCCAGGATCTCGATCGGCGAGATCCCGATCATGAGCTTCCAGTACACCGGTACGGCGCCCCACAGCACGTACGCGGCGAAGCCTTGCAGCAGGCCTCGTCGAGCTTCGGTCACCGGCCCCTGATATCACGGCCGCGCGGGGTGAATCACGGCGGCGATCGCGTTGCGTGCGCGGCGATCGCTGTGATCGGGTGCAGCGCCGGGGCCTGGGCGCAGCGCGCGGGCGTGGATGCAGCGCTGGGAGCCATGACGCATCGCACCACACGGGCACCTCGCGTGACGCATTCGACGCGCCGCCGTCGCAGCTCCGTCGTCATGTCACCGTTCGGTTGCGGAGCCGCACCGGTCCGGTCACGGCGGACTTCTACCGTCGATGGTCACCGTGTCGCCCGACGAGATCCTCCCCGCCCTGGAACCGCTGCGCGTCATGGTCGTGGCGGTGGTCACGACGCCGAGCCTCCCGCGGTCTACGTGGTCGCGCTCGACCCCGCGCACAGCACGCTCGCCGAGCGGATCGTCGCCTGGGCTCACGACGGCGCGCTGCGGCCCGGCCTGATCGCCTGCTGGCGTGCGATCTCCCGTTCGCCGACGCGTGACGGAACACGGCGCGGATCGGGCGAGCGAGGAACTCGGATCCCACACGACGCGCGGCGGTGTCCTCGCTGTGACGCGATTCACGCCATGCGCCTGCGGTACGACTTATTTCGACAATGAGCACCCGTCAGACGTCTACCAGGCGACGAAGAGATCCCGGCAAACGTCTTCAGGCGACTGAATACGACATTGCGCTGTTTATAAGCGCTTTCCGAGCGTCGCATGGTGGCGAATGATCATTGTATGGCGAAGGGAGCCGAGAAGCGCGACATCCGATTCTCCTTGAGGATCCCGTCGAGCTTGCACACGCGGCTCCGCAAGGTTGCCGACGCCGACCGGCGCACCATGGCCGACTTCACGCTCATTGCCCTCGAGCGCGCCGTCGAGGAGTTCGAGACCCTGCTGGCAGCGAAGAAGGCGGAGAAGTCCGCCCGTAGCATCGCGATCGGCGATCTGATCCACGCGCCCGCGCAGGCCCTGATCAACAAGACGACCACCAAGTAGCGCGGGCCGGCGTCGACCCGCGCTGCGATGGTCGCAGCCGACGATCTGGTGAATGGTCCGGGCTATGGAACGTGAACGCGGCCGGCGCCGCCGCTCGCGGCGTGGCAGCCGCCCTTGTTGCAGCCGCCTTCGGCCATGGTGACTTGCGCGGTCATCTGCTCGATGTCGGGGCACGAGCTCGCGATGATCGTGACCGGGAAGGTGACCGGGAGCCCGTACCAGAAGTTGCCGTTGGTGCCCGACACCGTGTCGCCGACGTTGCCGTCCGCGTCGATGACGGTGATCGAGACACCAGCCGCCGCCTGACCGCCGTTTGCGGCGCTGTACATCGTCCCCGACATGTAGAACCCGTGATCGTGGCAGCCGCTCTGGCAGTCTTGCCCGGCGTTGTGATGTCCGTTGTCGAGCCCCGTGGTGATGCGGTCACGGCAGCGAAACGCGGCATCGACGGCAATCCCACCATCGATCGGGCCAGCTCCGGTCCCCCGCGCATCCGCTGGTAGCCGCGCGTCGGGGTCTGTGCCTCCCGAGGTGGGGGCAGTTGGCCCCGCACATCCCGCGATGCAAGCCACGAGAATCAGGTAGCCGGGGCCGATCTTGCGCAACTTGAGCAGAAATGGAGCAAAGACGATGCCGTTCACCGAGCTGCTGCGTACACATCGGCCGGCTGCGCCGACGATCTCCTCCGACTGCGAGTCAAGAAAACACGTCGGCGACGGTCCTGGCTGCCAGCGCGCTGTCAAACCAGCGGTCGAGCGTCGCGATGTCGGTGCACGTCGCGACCTGCTCCTGCTGCTCCTGCGTGAGAGCGAGCCCTGCGCGCGCGAGCAGGCGAAGCAGGGCTGCCCGCTTGCCCTCAGCGAGTCCCTCGGCGAGCCCGGACTTGTGGCCTTCGGCGAGCCCGGACTTGTGGCCTTCGGCAAGCCCCTTGGCGAGCCCCGACTCCGCGCCTTCCTGCCGCGCTACCGCCAGCGCGCCGCGCGCGTCCTGCTCGGCCATCTTTGCGCGCTCGTAGGCCTCCCACTCTTCCGGCGAGAACGTCGCGGTCCGCGCGACTTCGAGCGCACCCCGGAACGGATCTTCCGACAGCGCCGACGGCACCACGCTCAGGTTCTTGGCTTCCCGAAAGAAATACGCC
>DATBBB010000284.1:0-9283 GCA_036271215.1 Kofleriaceae bacterium
CCTCGCGCGCCGGCTGGTCGCGCGGATCGCCGCGCCGGGCGATCCGCTCGCGCTGTACCGCGTGCTCGCCGAGGTCGCGCCCGCGCCGTACGGCGCGCTGATCGAGGCCGACGGCCTCACGCTGGTGTCCGGATCGCCCGAGCGGTTCCTCGCGTCGGTCGGCGATCGGATCGAGACCCGGCCGATCAAGGGCACCGCACCGCGCGGCGACGGTGCGGCCCGCGCGCTCGCCGGCTCGCCCAAGGACGCCGCCGAGCACCTGATGATCGTCGACCTCGAGCGCAACGACCTCGGCCGGATCGCCGAGACCGGCTCGGTCACCGTCGATCAGCTCGGCTACGTGGTCGAGCTGCCAGCGCTGTGCCACCTGGTGTCGCGGGTCAGCGCCCGGCCGCGGCCCGGCACCGGCTACGCGGCGCTGCTGCGCGCGACGTTCCCCGGCGGCTCGATCACCGGCGCCCCCAAGCTCCGCGCGATGCAGCTGATCGACGAGCTCGAGCCGGTGCGCCGCGGCCCGTACTGCGGCGCGTTCGGCTACTTCGGCGCCGGCGGCGCGCTCGAGCTCGCGCTCGCGATCCGGATCGGCGTCCTGGTGCGCAACGAGCTCCACGTCCACGTCGGCGGCGGCATCGTCGCCGACTCCGAAGCCCGGGCCGAGCTCGCCGAGACCGAGCTCAAGGCGGCCGGCTGGGTCGCCGCGCTCGACCGGCTCAAGGCCGACCAGCAGCGCCCACCGCGGCGCTGAGAGATTGAGAATCAATCTCGTTCCGGATAGGCGAGACCCGACGTTCCTCGTCGGGCGAAGCCGATCGACAGGGAGCGGGAATCAAAAGATTCTCGCTCCCTGAGAGGTGGAGCGTCGATCTCGACGACGAATCTGTGGTTATCGCGCGGTCGCGCCGAGCGCCAGCGCCCGATCGCCGCACCGCACCACGAGCGCGGGATCGCCAACGCCGGTGGCCGCGAGCTCGCCGCACACCGCCGCGTAGCTCGCCGAGGCCGGGGTCAGCCGCGGCGCCGCGCCCGGATCCGGCGCCCCGCGGCCGGCCACGCCCTGCAGCAGGAACTGCGGCGCGTCGAGCAGCGCGCCGCACACCGAGCGCAGCGCCGCGTCGCTCGCACCGGCCGCGGGCGCGTCGAGCGGGCCGACCAGCGCCACGAGCGCGTCGTGCTCGGCGCCGTCCGCGATCGCCGGCTCGCCGATCAGCCGATCCTTGAGCGCCTGCACGAGGTCGGCCGTGGTCGCCGCCGGATCCGCCGCGCCCGCCGCGAGCAGCCGATCGATGAAGTCGGCCGCGACCCCGGCCGGCCGCGCGCACGTGGCGTACGCGGCCTCCCAGCGCAGCCGGGCCTGGAAGTCGAGGCCGCGGAACCCGGGCTCGCTGTTGCGCAGGAACGCGCCGATCCCGAGCTCGAACGTCGCCTCGTCGCCGGTCGGGAACCGCGCCGCGCCGAACGCCGGGGTCCACTCGAGCGCGCCGGCCGCCGCCGAGACCAGGGTCTTGGCGTCGAGCGGCATCACCGCGTCACCCGGACCGTTGCCGCGCAGCGCCGGATCGGCGTCGCCGATCGCCCACGGATCGAACACGTCGGGGTAGCTGTACGGCGAGTCGCCGCACATCGCATCGGGCGCCTGGCGCGCGAAGTAGTCCGACGCCGCGATCGCCGCGAGCAGCGCCTTGAGCGAGTAGCCGCTGGTGACGAACGCGGCCGCGAGCCCGGCCAGCAGATCGCGCGACGCGCGGTTGCGCGGGAAGTAGTTCGCGATCGTGAGCGACGCGCCGGTCGCCTGGCGGAACACGTCCTCGGTGATCTTGAGCGCCACCAGCCACGCCAGCGCGGCGTCGGGGTCGGCGATCGGGCCGTCGGCACCCGGCGCCGGCACCGCCGTGCGCAGCGCGGTGAACCCGCGGTGCAGCGCCGCCTCGACGTCGAACACCGTCGCGCGCGTGCCGGTCACCGAGCCGAGCTTGGCGTCGATCTCGGTCCCGGCGCCGGTCCCGGCACCGGCGATATCATCGCCCACGGTCGTCGCGAACTGACCGCAGTCGAGCGTCCAGCCCCACGGCCGCGTGGTCCCGGCGCCGAGCACGCCGAGCACGCGAAACGCCGCGTGGGCCCGGCTCGCGGTCGCCGCGGTCACCGGTGACTCGAGCGCGGTGTCCTCGGGCGCCCCGGCGACCGGCCAGAACCGATCGAGCGCCGGATCGTCGCTGTCGGTGACCGACGCGTCGCTGGTGTGGCACGCCAGGCAGGTCGCGTCGCGGTGCAGGTACGCGGCGTCGAACGTCGCCCCGACGTCGGCGCGGCGCGCGAGGTCGGCGGTCACCGGATCGACGTTCGCCGCCGGGATCGGGTGCGCGATCATCGAGAACAGCTGCGCGCGGTACACCGGCGTCACGTCGTCGAGCACGACCGCCGAGCGCGCGAGGTCGAGCAGGGTGAACGGCGCGCCATCGCCGGCGCCGGTCGCCGGGGCATCGCGCACCGCGGCGGCGAGCCCGGGATCTGGCATCGCCGGGTCGCGCACCGCCTGGCCCCAGCACCCGAGCTCGCTCTGGATGTCGCTGCGCTGGACGCGGAGCGCCTCGATCAGCGCGTCGACCCAGCGCTCGACGAGCTCCGGCCGCTGCGCGATCGCGCGCGCCACCGTGCGCCGCGGATCACCACCGGCGGCCTGGGCGGCGCGGAACAGATCGGCGTAGACCTCGACCTCGTCCTGGCTGCGCGGCCGGCGCCCGGCGAGCGCGAGCAACGCGTGGCGCACGAACGCCGGCGGATCCGCCGCGCACGCGGCCAGCGGCGAGCCATCGGTCCCGGCGTCCCGCGGCGGCGCCGCGCGATCGTTGCCGCAGCCGGTGCCGCCGCCGGCGACCGCCAGCGCAACCCCCAGCGCGACCGCCCGCCGCGCGGTCACGCCGTCCGCCCCAGGAACTTCGCCATCACCGCGCGCGCCGCGTCGAGCTCGCTGGTCACGCCCGGCACGTCGGACACGTTGAAGCCATCGGGCGCGAACGGATAGATCCCCATCGCGAGCAGCGCCGCCACCCGGTTCTCCGACGGCGTCGCGAAGCTGGTCGCGATGCCATCGCGGCCGATCGCGCCGTACACGCCGCGCTGGTCGGAGGTGATCGGCCCGCCGATGAACGCGGTGACGTAGCCGTCGGGGTGGTGGTTGCGGCCGTCGCTGCCGGGCGCCTGGGCCAGCGGCGTGCGGCCGAACTCGGTGTTGAGGATGATCAGCGTGTCGTCGAGCGACAGCTTGGTCGGATCGGCCTCGCCGGGTGCGTTGATGATCGCGAGCAGCGCGGTCGACAGGTTGTCGAAGTTGGTCGCCGTATCGGCCGCGTTGCCGGTGTGGGTGTCGTAGCCGCCGCCGCCGACCGCGCCGACCAGGCCGTTGTCGCTGACGCACACGTACGACGCCGGCTCGCTCGGATGGGTCAACAGGTGGCGCGCCGCGGTCAGCCCGATCCACGGATAGTCGATCGCGGTCCGCCCGCACACCGTCGGGGTCTGGGCCGCGAACAGGTCATCGGGCAGCACGCCGTGGATCGCGCCGGCGTTGCGCTTGATCGCGAACGCGACCGCGGCGTCGTCGGCGTGCGCGCTGCGCACCCGGCCGCGCCCCGGCCAGGTCAGCCGCGCGGTGTACTGATCGGCGTACGCGGCGACCAGCGCGTCGTGGCCGGTCCGGCTCGCGCCGAGCACCGTGCGATCGAGCAGCTGGGTGAACCCGGTCGCGCTGTCGGTCTTGATCAGCAGCGGCCGCGCCGCGCCCGGGTGGGTGCCCGACGACGCCGCGGCGGCGACGTTATCGCTCGACACCCCGCCGGTCGCGAACACGTACGAATACGGCGACGCGCGATCCGGTGTGGCGCCGGCGTCGATCCGCGCGCGCTGGACGTGCGCGCCGAGCCCCGCGGCGCCCGGCTGGCCGACCATGCGCCCGGTCAGCGCCTGCGGCACCGCGGCCTCGTGCGGCGCGAGCGCGTGGCGCTGGACCACGAGCCGCATCCGCGCCACGACGTCGCTGCGCTGCCACAGCTTGGCCGCGAACGGCCCGAGCTCGACCGTCGCGCCGAGCGCGTCGATCGCGAACGGCCGCGCGAGATCCACCGCGCCGCAGCTCGCGGTCGCGGCGGCGTTGGCGTCGGCGAACGCGTAGTACTGGGAGCTCGGCGCCACCGGATCGTCCGGCGTGCCGTAGCCGCGCACGAAGTACAGGGTCTCCCAGCACGACAGCCCGCCGTACAGGAAGATCTCGAGCACGCGCCGGGCGCGCACGCCGTCGGGTAGCTCGACCGGCTCGCTGCCGGCGGGGAACGCGCCGAACGTCGCCGCCCGCGCCGTGCGCGACCACGGCCCGAACAGCGCCGCGGCGCCGGCCGCGCCCGCTGCCGCGAGGAACGCCCGCCGCTTCATGGCAGAGCCACCCACGTGCCCGCCTACTGGAGATCCTGGGTCACGAACGTGATCGCCTGATCCTCGACCAGCACGTCGGGCACGGAGGTGGTCACCGGCGGGGTCGTACCGGTCAAGGTCAGCGCGATCGTCGCGGTGGTCGGCGGCGCGTTGCCGAGCGGGACGCCGGGGAACCACACCATGCCGCGCGCGCCGGTGCCGCTGACCCCGTCGTTCCAGATCACGCTGTCGTTGCCGTCGTACAGCGCGACCCCCGCGGTCGCCGGGCTCGACGTCGCGGTCACCTTGGTGACCGGCGCGCCGTTGCTCAGCACGCGCACGACCACCGAGCCCTGCTGCTCGTTCACCACGGCCGCGTTCTGGTTGAGCAGGTTGATGTACGTGATGTCGGTCAGCGCCGGGATCGTTGGATCGGTGCCGAACCCCATCACCGATTCGGTCAGCGGGTGCTGCGCGTCGCCGATCACCCGCCAGACCAGGCCGTTGCCCGCCGGCGCGATGATCGCGAACGAGCCATCGGTGCCGGTGAGCGCGGTCCGCGTGCCGAGCGAGACCGTCAGGCCGCTGGCGCCGGTCGTGGCGCACGCCGTGGCGTCGCCGACCCGGCGCAGGTCGGTCAACAGGCAGACCCGGCCGTTGATCAGGGTGCCGGCGTCGCCGGTGGTGCCGTCGATCAGCCCGCCGTCGCCGGTCCCACCGCCCCCGCCACCCCCGCCACCGAGGACCGTGCCGCCACCGCCACCGCCCACCGGATAGTCATCGCCGCTGCCGCTGGTCATGTGACAGCCGGAGAGCGTGCCGAGCACGAGCACGAGCACCGTGCGCTTCATGGCTCGCAGCATACGCCGCGACTGCTCGGTGGGCGAACAATCGATCGCCGCCGAAGGCCACCCGCGTTAATCCGCGTTAAGCGGCCGCGTCACGCGTGGCCGAGGTCGCAGCCGGCTTGCGGCCGTCGAACCAGCGCAGCCCCGAGATCATGAGCAACATCACACCGACCAGCAGCGCGGCATCGGCAAAATTAAAGATCGGCCACCGGTGATCGTGGATCCGCCAGCGCACGAAGTCGGTGACCGCACCGGCGCGCAGTCGATCGATCAGGTTGCCCAGCGCACCGCCGGCGATCAACGCGTACGCCGCGCGCCTGAGCCGCTGCTCGGGCCGGGTCCGCAGCGCCACGATCGCGATCCCGACGAGCGCGCCGGCCGCGATCAGCGATAGCAGGATCTGCATCATCGCGTGGCCCATCGACGCGAACGACGAGAACGCCGCGCCCGGGTTGTACGCGAGCTCCCAGTCCCAGTAGCCGGCGACCACCGGCTGCGGCACGCCGGCGCAATGAAACGCGAGCAGATCCGCGGGCTGCGCACACCCGGCGGGCGACACCGGCAAGCCATGCGCCCACGCCTTGGTGCCCTGATCGACGGCCAGCGTTGCGATCAGGATCACGACGAACATCACCGCGGCGCGACGAGCTGCCATGCCCGCCAAGACCGCCGTCACCCCACCGGGTATTTCCGCCGCGCACCCCGATCGGCGTCACCCGACGAGGAACGTCGGGCTCGCCGGTACGCACACCGGGATTGATCCTCGAGCCGTCATGCCCGCCGGTGGAACCCCGGCGAGCCGGTACGCAAACCCAGGCTTGATCCTCGAGCCGTCATGCCCGCCGGTGGAACCCCGGCGAGCCGGCGGGCTAGGCTTCCTTGCTGAGGTCCTTGACCAGGCCCGCGGCCTTGGCCTTCTCGGATCGCGTGGCCTTGAGCGCCTTCTCGCGCCGGCCTTCCTTCTGGATGTCGATGAACATCAGGCCCACCCCGACCACGAGCACGACGTCGGCGACGTTGAACACCGGCCACTCGTGGGTCTGGTACTTCCACAGGATGAAGTCGGTGACCACGCCGAAGTAGATCCGATCGATCAGGTTACCGACCGCGCCGCCGGCGACCAGCGCGAGCGCCCAGTGCAGGATCTTCTGGTCGCTGCGCGCCTTGCGCAGCATCCACAGCATGCCGAACACCGCGACGATGCCGACCACCGACAGCCCGATCCGCGCGCCGGTCTGGCTCGAGAACAGGCCGAACGCCGAGCCCGGGTTCATCGACAGCCGCCACTCCCAGAACCCGTTGATCACCGGCACCGGGTGGCCCATGCAGGTCCGGCTGACGATGTCGTCCGGCACGATGCACGCCGCCCCCCCGCTGTGCGGCACCACCGGCAGCGAGCCGCGCGCCCAGATCTTGGTCGCCTGATCCGCGATCAGCGACAGCGCCGCCACGATCAGGAACAGGTTCCACTTCTTGCGGTCGGCCGTGGCTGCCGCCGGCGTCTCGGTCGGCGCTTCGCTCGTCGCTTCGCTCATCTGGGTTAGCCCTTTATCGCGCGCAGCGCCTCGGCGCAACGCTCGCATACGTCGTTCGGGTCCGCGGCGAGCGCCGCATAGTGCTTCCGGCAGCGCTCGCAGCGCGGCCCGTCGTGCAGCTCGATCGCGATCGCTTCGGCGTCACCGGCCGCGCCGGCCGTGAGCCGGACCTCCGACACGATGAACAGATCGGCCAGCTCGTCGCGGTACGCGGTGAGCAGCGGATCGCCCGGCGGGTGGACCAGCGTGACCCGCGCATCGGTCGACTTGTGGCCGGCGGCGCGGAACGGCTCGAGCGCCTTGGTGACCCGCTCGCGCCAGCCGAGCAGCTTGGTGAACTGCAACAGCACGTCGACCGCCTCGGCGTCATCGACCGCGGGCGGGAACTCGGCGATGTGCACGCTGTCCGGGTCGCCGGCGCGGCGCGGCATGTGGCTCCAGATGTCCTCGGCGGTGAAGCACAGGGTCGGCGCGGCCAGGGTCACCAGCCCGCGCAGGCACTCGTAGAGCACGACCTGCACCGCGCGGCGCGGCGCCGAATCGATCGCGTTGCAGTACAGGACATCCTTGGTGACGTCGGAGTACAGCGCCGAGAGATCGACGGTCACGAACTCGACGAGCAGGCGGTGCACGATGTGGAGGTCGTACGCCTCGTACGCCTTGCGCGCGCGCGCGACCACGACGTCGAGCCGCGCCAGCAGGTAGCGATCGATGCCGCGGAACGCGGTGTCCGATTCCCGGGCCACGCTCGCGCGGGTATCGCGATCCGGATCGAAGCCCTTGAGGTTGCCGAGCAGGAACCGCGCGGTGTTGCGCAGCTTGCGATACCACTCGGACAGCCCGTCGAGGATCGCCTGCGAGTACGTGATGTCGGACTTGTACTCGGTCGCGCCGACCCACAGCCGGAACAGCTCCGCGCCGCTCTTCTTGATCACGCTGTCGGGCTCGATGTAGCTGGTCTTCTTGCCCTCGGCCTTGGCGCGCTCGATCGAGCTCTTCGAGTACGGGATGCCGTTGTCGCCCAGCACGAAGCCGTGGGTGATCACCTGGCGGTACGGCGCCCTGCCCTGGATCCCGACGCCGGCGAGCAGCGACGAGTGGAACCAGCCGCGGTGCTGGTCCGAGCCCTCGAGGTAGAGGTCGATCGTCTTGTAGTCCGGGTCGCGCGCGATCATCGCGAGCCACGACACCCCGGACTCGAACCACACGTCGACGATGTCCTTCTCGCGCTCGAGCGCCTCGGCGCCGGCGCCGCACTGGCGGCACGCCGTGCCCGGCGGCACCAGCTCGGTGACCGGCTTGGTCCACCACGCATCGGCGCCCTCGCGCTCGAAGATCCCGGCGACGTGATCCATCGTATCGGCCTCGGCGTGGGCCGTGCCGCACTTGCTGCAGTAGAACGTCGGGATCGGCGTGCCCCACAGCCGCTGGCGCGACAGCACCCAGTCCGGCCGGTTCTGGATCATCGCGTAGATCCGGTCGTGGCCCCACGACGGGACCCAGGTCGTGCGATCGATCTCGGCGAGCGCGCGGTCGCGCAGCTGGTCGTGGTCCATCGCGATGAACCACTGCGGCGTGGCGCGATACACGATCGGCTGCTTGCACCGCCAGCAGTGCGCGTACTGGTGCTGGATCCGGTCGGTCGGCGGGTTGAGCAGGTAGCCGGTCGCGACCAGGTGCCCGATGATGATCGGGTTGGCCGCCTCGGTGGTCAACCCGGTGAGCTCGGCGCCGCCGTCGATCCGGACGCCCGCGACGTAGCGCCCCGCGTCGTCGAGCGGCGCGTACGCCGGCAGGCCGTGCGCCATGCCGGTCTTGAAGTCGTCGGCGCCGTGGCCGGGCGCGGTGTGGACCAGGCCCGTGCCGGTGTCCGCCGTGACGTAGTCGGCGAACCACAGCCGGAACGCGCGGTCGGCGTGCTCGGCGCCCGCGCCGCTGTGGTCCGGCGCCAGGAACGGGTGCTGGTAGCGCGCGCCCTCGAGCGCCGCCATCTCGCCCGGCGCGATCTCGATCGCCTTGGTCAGATCGCCGCCGCCGATCGCGGCGGTGACCTTCTCGGCGAGCGCCTGCGCGACGATCAGGTACTCGGCGGGATCGCGCGGGCTCGGGAACGCGACGTAGGTCAGGGTCGGGTGCGCGACGACCGCGAGGTTCGCCGGCAAGGTCCACGGCGTGGTCGTCCAGATCACCAGCGCGAGCCGCTTGTCGGACAGCCGGGCGTCGAGCCGGGCGCGCCACGGTGCGGGCCCGCCATCGGGACCGACGTCGACCAGCGGCATCTTGACGTACACGCTCGGCGACGCGTGATCCTTGTACTCGATCTCGAACTCGGCGAGCGCGGTCTTGTCGCGCGAGCACCACACCACCGGCTTCTTGCCGCGGTACAGGTAGCCGTCGCGCGTGAACTTCGCGAGCGCGCGCGCGATCGCCGCCTCGTACGAGTGGTCGAGCGTCAGGTACGGATGCTCCCAGTCGCCGAGGATGCCGAGCCGCTTG
>DATBBB010000285.1:0-2342 GCA_036271215.1 Kofleriaceae bacterium
ATCGTCTCCATTCCGGAGACGTTACTTCGCCGGTTGCTCCACGTCGACGAGCGGCGCGTGCTCGTGCGCCGGGATCCGGATCTCCTGCGCCAGGTCGGGGCGCTGCGGCCGCGGGATCGGATCGATCGGCACCACGCGGCCGAACCGCGCCGAGGCCTGGATCGCCTGCAGGATCCGGACGTCCGCCAGCCCCTCCCAGCCGCTCGGCTCGGGATCGAGATCCTCGCGGATGCACTTGGCGAAGTACTCGATCTCGGCGGCGATCTGATCGCGCTTGGTGAACGTCCGGGTCTTGGGGCCGTGCTTGCCCTCGACGTGCAGCGTCATCTCGGTCGCGTACTCGTACGCGTTGTCGAGGGTCAGGAAGCCCTGGGTGCCGACCACCTGGTAGTGCGCGCGGTCGTACGCGCCGAAGCTACACGTGAACTGCGCCACGCGATCCTGGGGGAACCGCAGGGTCGCGGCGAACGCCTCGTCGACCGCGGCGAACCGCGGATCGTGCCCGGCGAGCTTCATCGCGGTGACCTCGGTCGGCTCGGAGCGGAACAGGTAGCGCGCGGCGTTGAGGCAGTACACGCCGATGTCGTACAGCGGCCCGGCGCCGCGCCGCGGCTGAGTCCGGACGTTGCCGTCGCGGATCTGCATCGAGAACACCGAGCTGAACATCCGCGGCTCGCCGATCTCGCCGCCGCGCGCCAGCTCGACCGCGACCAGATTGGCACATTCGAAATGCAGCCGATACCCGATCATCAGCTTGACCCGCCGGTGCTCGCACGCGCGGATCATCTGCATGCACTCGGCCTCGGTCGGCGCCATCGGCTTCTCGCACATCACGTGCACGCCGTGGCGCGCCGCGATCACCGTGAGCTCGGCGTGCAGATCGTTGGGCACCGCGATGTACACCGCGTCGACCGTGTCACCCGCCATCAGCTCGTCGAGCCGGTCGTACGACCACAGCGACTTCACGCCGTAGTGCCTGCCGAGCTCCTCGAGCTTGTGCGGCGAGCCCGACACCAGCGCGACGAGCTCGACGTCGGGGAGCTGCTCGATCGCCGGCAGCACGGCCGATTGCGCAAAGTGGCCCTGACCCACCACGGCGATTCTGACGCGAGGACCGGAGCGTCGGATGGTTCCCATGTCGCCGTACACAGCAATCCGCATTCCACCGCAAGCGCGAGTACGGGCGCGTGGCTTGCACCAGCCTGCCCCATGCCACCGAGTACCTGCGAGTGCTGCGGAAACAGCTACGACAAGGCGTTCGAGCTCAAGATCGGCGGAACCACCCACGTGTTCGATTCGTTCCAGTGTGCAATCCAGACGCTCGCGCCGCGCTGCGCGCACTGCAAGGTTCCGATCATCGGCCACGGCATCGAGGCGCGCGCCCAGTACTTCTGCTGTGCCCACTGTGCGCGCAAGGCCGGGATCAGCGACGTCACCGACCGCGCACCCGACCGCGGCGCGGCTCCGCCCTGACCGTCGGGCCAGGCGCGTGCAGCACGTCGCCGTGCAGCGGACGCGGCCATGCCGTGCCCTGGTGCTCACCGAGCGCCCATGGACGGTCGTGCGCGCACAGGCTCATCCCCGCGCACGCTCTGCGGCGCCCGGCGCGCGCCTCGCGCTCGCCCGCAGCTGTTTGCTCAGGTCCAGTACGGCGTCGCGCCCCACTGGCGATACACGCCGGTCGCGTACTCGAGGTCGCCCTGATCCGGCCAGTGGTCCTTGTCGAACCCCGGCATGTTGTCGAGCGTCTCTCGGGTGACGTTGACGACGAACCGGCGCTTGGTCTCGTCGACGGTGATCGCCGCCCACGGCAGCGCGAATAGCTTGTTGCCGATGCCCATGAAGCCGCCGAACGACATCACCGCGTACGCCACGCGGCCGGTGGTCACGTCGATCATCAGCTCCTCGATCTGGCCGATGTCGTGGCCCGCGAGGTTGACGACCTTGTCATGGATCAACGTGGACGCACCGAGCGTCCTCCGAAACTTGTGCATCGTGTCCTCCTTGTTCCTGTCCCCATCCCGAGCAAGCCGCGTTCCACGCCCCGTTGCGCCCACCCCGCGCGCCCGCCGGGCGCTTCGCCGCACGATGCATCCGCTTCCCCGCACACGAGCCGGCATCAGCCAGCCAGGCGATCGGGTCGCTGTTGTTGGTACGATGATGCATCCGCTTCCCCGCACACGAGCCGGCCCATGCACTTCCTACTCATTTAGCAGATTTTAGTACTTGATTGGCACTTACAAGCTGCCGCAAATACTCGCTTTATCGGCGATGCAGGCTGCGCGGGGCGATCAGCCGGCGCTTGCCGTCGCTGGCCCGCGCGACGCCGGGCTCGTCGAGCT
>DATBBB010000286.1:0-6762 GCA_036271215.1 Kofleriaceae bacterium
CGGTACAGATTGCACGCTCGATCTGGGGAGCCCGCACGAGGCATGCACGCCGTTCGCCGGCAGCGTGACGTCGCGCGCCGCGGCGCGATCGTCGGTCCGGTAGCGACCGGCGGGCACGGCCGACGACCCATCGAGCTCGCCGATGCCTTACAGTCTGGGCGGGGAGGGACGCATGAAGCCTACTGACACCGTGATGCCGAGCGATGCGGCTCCGCTACCACATCAGGTCGTCGAGCCGCTCGACGAGGTGCCGCTCAACGACGTGCAGCGCCGGATCCTCATCGGCGCCGCCGGTCTCGCCACCGGCCGGCCGTTCACCGAGGCGGAATCGTGCGCCGCCGACGCCCGCCTTCGCACCTACGGCGACGCGCGGAGCTTCCTCGCGGCGTGAGCCGCGCCAATTCTTGCGTGACCGACCGCTGTCGTCGCCGACCATCATCCCGACGTCCCCGCGCGCGGGACCCGACGTCCTCGAACAACCCCGGCCGTGATAGCGTGATCGTCCGTGGCGCCGGCGCAGATCGATCGCATCGCTCCGACCCGGCGCCCCGACGGTCGAGCCGCGGGCTACCAGCGCTGGCGAGATCTGGCGTTCGTGCACTGGCGGGTGCCGCCCGGGGCGCTGCAGTCGCTCGTCCCCGACGCGCTCGCGATCGACACGTTCGAGGGCGACGCGTTCGTCGGCATCGTGCCGTTCACGATGCAGGGCGTGCGGCCGCGCTGGGCGCCCGCGGTCCCCGGCGTGTCCCGGTTCCACGAGACCAACGTTCGCACCTACGTCCATCGCGGCGGTGCGGACCCCGGCGTCTGGTTCTTCAGCCTCGACGCGGCGAACCGGCTGGCCGTGGCGATCGCGCGGAGGTTCTGGCACCTGCCGTATCACCACGCGCGGATGACGCTCGCGGCGGGCGATGGCGAGCGCCGCTATGGCTCGGAGCGCCGGGCGAACGGCGCGATGTTCCGCGCCACGTGCCGGCCGCGCGGCGCGCCGCAGGCGGCAACACCGGGCACGCTCGAGCACTTCCTCGCCGAGCGCTACCTGCTGTACGCGCAGAAGCGCGACGGCACGCTGCGTCGCGGTCAGGTCCACCACCCGCCGTATCCGCTGCAGGCGGCCGAGCTCGCCGACTGGGACGAGTCGCTGCTCGCGGCCGCCGGGATCGCGCGTCCGGAGGAGGCGCCGCTCGTGCACTTCGCGTCGGGCGTCGACGTCGAGGTCTTCGCGCTGCGATGACGCGCGATCGCTGGCTCGAGCGCGCGCTGATCGCGAACTTCGTGGTCCACGGGGTCGCCTTGCTCGCGATGGCGGCGCTGCGGCTGGGCGGCGCTGCTGTATACGCTGGCCGCGCTCGGCTGGACGTGGTGCTTCGCCGGGGCCGGGACGTGGTCGCGCGCGCTGTCGATCCTCAGCGTGCCGCTGTGGCTGACGATGACCGTCGCGGTCACCGCGCCGCTCGCCGGCGCGAGCCCGGCGTTCACGTCGATCGCGAACGGCGCCGGGTTCTTGCAGCTCCAGCTGCGGCTCGCGCTCGTCGCCGAGCAGGTGCTGCGGCGCGCGCGGCCGTTCGAGTCGCACGGGCGGCTCGCGGCGTGGCGCCATCCGGGGCGCGGACCGCTCGCGCGCGCGGCCGACGCTGTCGCGAACAGCCGGCTGGCCGGCGCGTTGCTCGAGCCGCTGCCCGCATTGACGATGCGCAGCGATCTCACCGACGTGGTGTACGTCAACTACCTCGTGCCCGCCGCGGCCGCGCTGCCGCTGGTTCCGCCCGGGCTCGCGCTCCAGCGGCTCGGGCCAGACGGACGGTGGGCGCTGTTCACGTTCCTCACCTACCGCCACGGCCACTTCGGGCCGGCGTTGCTCGGGCCGCTGCGCAGGCTGATGCCGTCGCCGGTCCAGACCAACTGGCGGATCCACGTCACGGACCCGGTGACCGACCGGCGCGGGATCTACTTCGTCACCAACGCGATCACGAACACGCCGCTGGCCCTGATCGCGCGGCTCGTGACCGAGGGGATGCCGATGCACGTGCTGCGGCGCGGGGCGATCGTGCGCGACGGCGACGCCCTGCGCGTCACGCTGGTTCCCGGCGCGGGCTCGGCGCCCGACGCCGAGCTGCGCCTGCAGCCCGCGCCGGTCCCCGCGGTCTCGGGCGCGTGGGCCGAGTGCTTTGCAGACTACCGATCGTTCCTCGCGTACTGCGTGCCGCAGGATCGTTCGATGTCGAGCCAGCCATTGCGACACCGGATCTCCCGCCACGAGATCGATCGGCCGGCGCGCGGTACCGAGCACGTTGTGCTTGACCAGGTCGAGGTGGGTCGGCAGTGGCATCGCACGCATCGTCGTGTCCGGGATCTGTCCGAGGCTCGGACGAGGTCCGGGTTCCGGCCAAAACCCGGACAGCAGCGACTGTGATCTCGCCAGGTTGACCGCGGCACGACGCGTGCTGCGTGCGCGGCACATGACGCTCCGTGGTGATCATCGAACCTGTCTCCGCGCCGTGCTCCGGCGAAGGTATGCTGGGACATGTCGTCCGACTCCTCGCACGCCGACTCCTCGCACGCCGGCTCCGAGCTCCCGGCGATCGACGACCGTCTGGTCGTGCCCGAAACTCGCTACGAGATGTTCGACGGGGAGCTAGTCTACGTGTCCCCCGCCGATCCTCCCCATGGTGAGCGGCACCTTCAGCTCGCCGCGCTCATCGAGGCCCATACCGGCCCGGCCTTCGAGGCCGCCGCCGATCTGTTGACACGGACCTCCAAGAAGGACGACATCGCCCCGGACATCAGCATCTACCCCGACGCCCCGGATCCGCTGTCGGGCGGGCGCCAGCTGGAGCACCTCGCGTTCGAGATCGTGAGCACCGGGTCGCTCGGCCACGCCGCGCGCAAGGCCGCCAAGCTCTCGGTCCGCGGGGTCCGCCGCGTGTTCGCGATCGACGTCGAGCGCTCGCGGGCCCTCGAATGGTCGGCGGAGCTCGGGACCTGGAGCCTGCTCGACGCCGCCGGCCGCATCGAGGATGCGGCCCTCGAGGTCCCGCTGCCCGTCGAGGCGATGATCCACGCCGCCAAGGCCGACGACGCGATCGCCCGGGCGCTGCTCGCCAAGGGCAACCCCGTGTTCGTTCAGAAGCTGGCCGAGGGACGCGCCGAAGGCGTGGCCGAGGGACGCGCCGAAGGCCTGGCCGAGGCGGTGATCATGGTCCTTACTGCGCGGGACCTGGCTCTCGATGAAGCGATCCGACAACGGATCCTCGACGAACACGACGCACCACGGCTCGAACGCTGGATCGTACGCGCGATGTCCTGCGCGACCGTCGCCGAGCTGTTCACGGAGCGCTGAGTCACACGATCTGCTCGCGGCGATCTCCGATCGTCTCGTCGAGCACGTCCTGGCACCTGCCGTATCACCACGCGCGGATGACGCTCGCGGCGGGCGATGGCGAGCGCCGAGTCAGCGCATAGACCCTGCCTGGTCATGTATGCTTCGGTACGGCGAAGCTGCTCGCCGAATCCAACCACTGTTGCGCGCCTGTTCGTGCACCACGAGAAAGCCGACAAGCTCCCATGTCCGAATCCTCCCCCTCGGAAGTTCTGCTCGATATGATCCACGGGTATCAAGCGAGCCAGATGGTTTATGTGGCTGCCAAGCTTGGCATTGCTGACATTTTAAAACACGGGCCCATGAGTGCCAAGGAGGTCGCCTGCGCAGTCGCGGCGGACGAGGCGCAGATGTTCCGGTTCTTGCGCGGGCTGGTTGAACACCGTGTCTTGACGCGAAACAGCGACGGTCGCTTCGCCCTCACGGAGATCGGTGAGGTGCTCCGCACCGATAGACCGAGCTCGATGCACGACTACGTCTTGTTTGTCGACTCCGAGGCGATGTACCAAGCTTGGGGAGGACTATTGCGCAATGTGCAGACCGGGGAGGTCGCGTTCGAACGTGCCAACGGTGTGGGCTTCTTCGACTACTGCGTTCAAAACCCCGAATTCGGGGCCCGCTTCAACCGACTCGCGGGGCGCCGCACCAGCACGGTAGCGGCGTCAATCGTTGCTGCCTATGACTTCTCGTCCGCCTCGCAGATCATGGATGTGGGCGGCGGAAACGGGAGCCTTCTCGCCGAGATCCTCGAGGCCAACCCCAAGCTGAACGGGATCCTCTTCGACATGGAGTCGGTGATCGCGGATGCCAGGCATTATCTACAAGAGCGGGGTGTCTCGGCTCGATGTGAGTTGATATCTGGTAGCTTCTTCGACTCGATCCCGCGAGCCGACGGCACGTACATCCTGAAATCGATCCTGCACGATTGGGACAACGCCCATTGCATCCGGATTCTCGAGAACTGTCGCAGGTGCATGGCGGCGACGAGCAAATTGCTCGTGGTCGAGCGCGTGATCCCTGAACAGATAGATCGTGCGAAGGGTGCCATCGCCAGCGACTTGGCAATGATGGTGATGCTCGGGGGAGCAGAGCGCACCGAGGCCGAGTTTCGCGCACTCTTCCAGGCCGCTGGGTTCGAGCTCGTGCGGGTGATCCCCACGAAGTCGGATCGCAGTGTGCTCGAGTGCCGTCACATCTCGGCCGGCGCCGCGATCGGCGCTCAGCTCATGTAGACCCGGTGGCCCGGTCGCCGGTGTCCGGCGTCCGTCCGGAACGCGGACGCTGTCCGAGATCCGGACAAAAACCGGACGGCAGATCGGGCCCCGGCGGGTGCGGGAGCGGCGCCCGAGGTGCGATCCGCGACGTTACCCAACGGCATGATCTTCCTCGGAGATCGGGCCGGCGGAGCGGAGCGGGGCGGACGCGGAGGCCGTGGCGATTCGCGCGGCGCAGGGCTCGGGTACGCATGTTGCTGCAGGCGGCGGCATGCGGATTCGATTCGATCGTGGAACGCTGGTGCTCGAGGCCGAGGATGCGAGGGACGACCCCGGGGCGATCGCGGAGGCAGCCTGGGACCCGGAGCTGGCCGGCTGGCGGGTACCGGCCGAGCGCTACGCCGGGCTGGTGCGGCAGCTCGCGAGCCAGGGTGTCCGGATTTCGGACGAGCTGCGCGACCGGCGGCTCGCGACCGAGTGGCAGCTGCCGGCGCTGCGCTGGTACCAGGAGGCGGCGCTGGATCGCTGGCAGGCGGCCGGGTGCCGCGGGGTGGTGGCGCTGCCGACCGGGGCGGGCAAGACGCTGGTCGCGCTGGCGGCGATCGCGCGGCTCGGGGTCGCGGCGCTGTGCCTGGTGCCGACCCGGCTGTTGCTGGCGCAGTGGGCGCAGGCGCTGGCGGCGTGCACGGCGCAGCCGATCGGGCGGCTCGGCGACGGCGAGCACGTGGTCGCGCCGATCACGGTGGCGACCTACGCGAGCGCGGTGAGCTGGGCGCCGCGGATCGGCGACCGGTTCGGGCTGGTGGTCGTCGACGAGGCGCACCACGTGGGCGCGTGGTGCCCGGGCGAGATCTTCGAGATGCTGGTCGCGCCGGCGCGGCTCGGGCTGACCGCGGTGCCGCCGGAGGAGCCGGTGCGGCTCGCGTGTCACGTCGGGCCGACGGTGTACCGGCGGTCGGCGGCCGAGCTCGCGGGCGACGGGATCGCCGACTACGAACTCACGAGCGTGCCGATCGCGCTCGACGCCGCCGAGCACCAGCGCTATCGCGCGCTGCGTGGCCGGTTCGCCGCGAGCTACCGCGCGTTCCAGCGCCGGATGCCGGACGCGGCGTGGCGCGAGTACGTGCGCGCGGCGTTGCAGACCCACGACGGCCGGGCCGCGCTCGCGGCGTGGCGCGGCTATCGCGCGCTGCTGGCGTACTCGGCGGGCAAGCGCGAGGCGCTGCGCCGGCTGCTCGCGCAGCACCGCGGCCGGCGCGCGCTGGTGTTCACCGCCGACAACGCGACGGTGTACGAGATCGCGCGCGAGCTCCTGGTCATACCGATCACGCACGAGATCAAGCGCGCCGAGCGCGCGCAGGCGATCGCGGGGTTCCGCTCCGGCGAGCGACCGGTGCTGGTGTCATCGCAGGTGCTCGACGAGGGCTTCGACGTGCCGGACGCCGACCTCGCGATCGTGGTCGGCGGGACGTCGAGCGCGCGGCGCCACGCGCAGCGGATCGGCCGGGTGCTGCGGCCGCGCGACGGCAAGCGCGCGGTGGTGTACGAGCTGGCGGTCGTCGACACCACGGAGATCGCGAGCGTGGAGCGCCGGCGCCGCGGGCTCGGGCTCGGGCCCGGGTTCAGTGACGACCCGGCGCGGATCGCCGGAGGTGCGTCGTGATCGCGATGGTGTACGAGGAGCCGCGGGTGCCGCGGCTGTACGACTCGAGCGATCTGCCGTGGATCGGCCAGCTGATCGACCTCGTGGAGCAAGCGGTCGGCGAGCCGTGGCGGGTGCTGGTCGATCGGGTCAGCCACGCGCCGCTCGGCGTGCACGGGCTGCACCGCGCCGCGATGCTCCAGGCGCTGCGCCGGGTGCTCGGCGGCTCCGCGGAGCGCGCGCGGATCGCACGCCAGGTCCGCGCGCTGGTGCTCGGCGCGCCGGCGCTGGAGCCAGAGGAGCGCGCGGCGCGGCTGGCGGGCGCCGCCGAGCAGCTCGGCACGACGCCCGAGGACATCGAGTCGCTGTTGTGGGTCGATCTGGCGAACGAGCGGCCGGTCGCGTTGCCCGCGGGGCGGCCCGCCGAGGCCGAGCTGGCGGCGTTCGCCAACCTCGAGCGGATCCAGCGCTGGGTGCGGCGGGCGCACGAGCTGCAGCTGCGGGTGTGGGACCGTGCCAACGAGCTG
>DATBBB010000287.1:0-4503 GCA_036271215.1 Kofleriaceae bacterium
TGTCCGGCGCGCGCGACGTCCTGTCGCTCGAGGTCGACGCCACACACCACACGATGGTCGTGGGCTCGCTCGACGATCCGGAGGCCAAGCCGGCCGGCAAGGAGACCTGGAGCTACGCGCGACCGGCGCCCAACCACCTCGTGATCGACGGCAAGCACCACGGCCACCAGCTGCACGTCACGTTGCACCTGCAGCTCGAGCCGCAGCTGGCGACGCGCGGGTTCCACTGGGTCAACGAGTCGCCGCCCAACCGGTACCAGCCGTAGCTAGCCAGCCGACTCGGGCGGGGCACGTCGGGCCTGACAGTCGGCCGAGCCAGTCGAGGCCAGGCTACGCGCTGGCTACGCGTCGGCTTCGTCGGCCTCGGAGGCCTTCTGCTTCTGCAGCTTTTTCTTGATCATCTGGCGCTTGAGCGGGCCGACGTAGTCGACGAGCAGCTTGCCGGTCAGGTGATCGTTCTCGTGCAAGAGGCAGCGCGCGAACAGCGCCTCACCCTCGACCTCGAACAGCGCGCCGTCGAGCCCCATTGCGCGGACCTTGCAGCGCATCGGCCGCTTGACCTTGATGTAGATCTCGGGGAACGACAGGCAGCCCTCTTCGCTGTCCTGCTGCTCGTCGGAGGTCTCGAGGACCTCCGGGTTGATGAACGCGAGCGGCGGATCGGTCTCGGTGCGGCCGGCGAGCTTGGGCTCGACGATGAACATCCGGCGTGGGTCGCCCAGCTGGAGCGCGGCCATCCCCAGGCCATTCTCGGCGTACATCGAGTCCACGAGATCCTGGTACAGCGCGCGCAGCGAGGCATCGACGGCTGCAACCGCCACGGAGGGCTGCCGGAGCCGCTCGTCCGGCCAGATCACAACGGGTCGCACCGCCATGGCCGCAAGATAGGAGCCGCCGGTCGGATTGACAAGCCCTTCCCAGGAAGCCATACACGCACAATCTCATGATTCTGCGGTACTCCGAAGCGCGGCTCCCCACCCTCCACGGTGAATTTCGGGTGGTCGTGTACCGGACCGGCGAGCCGGCGGGTCCGGGCGGAACCGCGGTCGGGCTCGGCGCCGAGGAGCATGTCGCGATGGTGCTCGGCGATGTCCGCGGCGACGCGGTTTTGACCCGCGTCCACAGCTCGTGCTTCACCGGTGAGGTGCTCGGCAGCCTGCGCTGCGACTGCCGCGCCCAGCTCGACGCCGCGCTCGAGCGGATCGGCCGCGAGGGCCGCGGGGTGGTCGTCTACCTGGTCCAGGAGGGCCGCGGGATCGGCCTGGGGAACAAGGTCCGCGCGTACCACCTGCAAGACGCCGGTGCCGACACCGTGGACGCGAACCTGCAGCTCGGGTTCGACGCCGACCTGCGATCGTACGATCTGGCGGCCGGCATCCTCGGCGACCTCGGGGTGACCTCGGTGCGCCTGATGACCAACAACCCGCAGAAGATCAGCGGCCTCGAGCGCGCGGGCGTCGCGGTCACCGCGGAGTCGCACTGGGTCAGCAGCACCGAGCACAGCGCGAGCTATCTCGCCGCCAAGAAAACCAAGCTGGGACATCTGGGCTAGCCTGGGCTAGCTTGCCGCGGCAAAGGGGAACGAAGCGATGGTCACCGAAGCAGTCGTCAGGGATGCGCTCGCCAAGGTCGTCGATCCGGCGCTGGGGCAAGACATCATCACGTACCGTCTGGTGCGCAGCGTCGAGGTGTCCGGCGATGATGTGCTGATCCGGATCGACATCCCGACGCACGCATATCCGCTCGCGCAGCGCCGCGAGCTGGTCGTCCAGATCGAGCAGGCGGTCAAGGCGCTCGGCGCCAAGCGGGTGACCGTGGTGCCCGAGGTGTCGACCGCGTTTCTGCCGGCGCCCAGCGACAAGGCGGTGCTCAAGGGCCCCAAGAACGTGATCGCGGTGGCGGCGGGCAAGGGCGGGGTCGGCAAGTCGACGGTCGCGGTGAACCTGGCGCTCGCGCTCGCGCGCCATGGCGCCAAGGTCGGCCTGCTCGACGCCGACGTGTTCGGCCCGTCGATCCCGACCATGCTCGGCGCGCCCGAGCAGCCGGCGTCGGCGACCAAGGACTCGCGGATCACGCCCGCCCTGCACCACGGTCTGCGCGTGATCAGCGTCGGGTTCTTCGTCGACAAGGGCGAGGCCGTCGTGTGGCGCGGCCCGATGGTGCACCGGCTGCTCCAGCAGTTCCTCGGCGACGTCGACTGGGGCGATCTCGACTACCTGGTGTGCGATCTGCCGCCGGGCACGGGCGATGTCCAGCTCTCGCTGTCGCAGCTGATCCCGATCGCCGGCGCGGTGATGGTCACCACGCCGCAGGAGATCGCGATCATCGACGTCGTCAAGGGCATCGCGATGTTCGAGAAGGTCGAGATCCCGATCCTCGGGATCGTCGAGAACATGAGCTACTACAAGTGTCCGGCCTGCGGACACACCGACGAGATCTTCAGCCACGGCGGCGGCAAGCGGCTGGCGCAGGAGGTCGGCACCGATTTCTTCGGCGAGATCCCGCTCGACACCCGGATCCGGTTCGGCGGCGACGCCGGCGTGCCGATCGTGCTCGCCAGCCCCGACTCCGAGAACGCCCAGCGCTTCATGGACCTGGCGTCCAAGACGGCGCTCAAGATCGCCGGCGCCGTGCTGTCCAAGCCCAAGCGCTCGCCGCGCCTGGCGGTGATCAAGTAACCGCCTGGCACGTAGCCCTGGCAAACCGCCGCCCAGCAAGCTGCTGCCTGGCACATAGCGGCTGGCAAGCAGCGCCGATCCCGGCATCCTCGATCGCGTCAAGCAGCCGAGGCTCCGGGGCGAACAAGCGGTTCGCATCGGAGCGGCACCGCGGATACACTGCCGGTGTGGAGCGTGTGCCCTTGCAAGCGGAGCTGTCCCTCCCCGCGCGTGCGCCGCGCGAGCTGCGGGCTGCGTGCGATCCGGCGCGTCCGCTGTCGCCCGAAGAGCAGGTCGTCTTGCACGAAGATCTCTCCGCGGTGCAGGGCGGCGATCGGATCGGCCGGATCGAGCTCCGGATCCGCGAGGCCTGGCGCGCCAGCTACCTGCGCGAGCTCGTCACCGGCCATTCGGGATGCGGCAAGTCCACCGAGCTGTTGCGCCTGGTCGCGGAGCTTCGCCAGCCCAAGGACGGCAAGGCGTTCCATGTCGTCTACCTCGATGCGTACGACTATCTGAACCCGCACGAGGTCCGGCTGCCGCAGATCCTGATGGCGCTCCTCATCGCGCTTTCGGAAGAGCCGCGCTGGGATCTCAAGCAAACCCGAACCGGGCCCGTGCTGTGGGACCGTGTTCGCAAGATCCTGGTCGAGCTCCGAAGCGACATCGGCAAGGATCTCGCGGAGGCCAGCGGCTTGCCGCTCCTGCGTTCGCTGTTCAAGGTCGACCTGAACTTTGCGCGTGGGTTTCGCAAGAAGACGGAGAACCATGTCCAGGAGCTGCTGACCTTGACGCACGACCTCATCCTCGAGGTCACCGAGCAGCTGCCGCCCGAGATCGTCGGCGTGGTGTTCATCGTCGATAACCTCGAGAAGCTCCCCGAGCAAGCGACCGACGGCGGCACATCGCTTCACGAGACCTTGTTCGGCCGCGAGCTGCCGTTGCTCGATCTGCCGGCGCACCTGATCCTGACCTACCCGATCGCGCTCAACTACTCCGCGATCGGCCTGCGGCAGCAGTTTGCAAACGCGCGCCAGACGACGATCCCGATGGTGGGGATCCGGACCAAGCCCGAGGTTGCCGCACGCGGGGATGATGCGCGCGGTATCACCGCGCTGCGCAGCTTGCTCGGGCGTCGCGTCGCGCTCGAGTCCGTGTTCACCGACGACGAGGCGATCGTCGAGGCAGTCCGGCTGTCCGGCGGCTGCGTGCGCGATCTGCTGCGGCTCGTGGGCGATCTGCCGAGCTATGGCCCGCAGCCATATACCAAGCCGCTGGTGCGTGAGGTCGCGGCCGAGCTCATCAACGATTACGAGCGGCTGCTGCAGGGCAAGCCGTACCTCGGGTTCTTGCATGCCATCGCGGATACCGGCGAGTTTCCCGCCGCGATGACCGACGAGTGGAAGCGGCAGCTGCTCATGAACCTGATCGTGCTCGAGTACGATACCGGCACCTGGTACGACGTCCACCCGCTCGTCAAGGCAACGCGCGCGTTTCGATCGGCGGCGGCGGCACCGGCTCCGTGATCGCTGGGTTGCTCTCGGGCGTCGTCGACCTCGGTCGAGACAACGACGCGCGGCTCGTCCGGCTACAGACGGCGCTCACCCTCGGGACCGGATTCCAGCTGGTGATCGTCGAGGTCGAACCGGGGCCGTTGCGCGCCGAGGTGCTGCGGCGGATCGAGAGCTGGTCTCGCGCCGGCGTGATCGCCCGGCTGACGTCGATCCAGCTCGATCCCGATGCGACACTGAGCGTCCAGCTCGCTGCGGCTTCAGGCGCGATCGTGACCGGGCTGGAGCCTCCTGCGCCACTTGCCGCACCCACGCGAGACTGGATCTCCGAGCTC
>DATBBB010000288.1:0-12118 GCA_036271215.1 Kofleriaceae bacterium
TCGGTCGCGCCGTCGCCCTTGGCGCCGTGATCCTTGACCGAGATCGTGACCCCGTGCGCGGCGGACCCCGAGCTCGGATCGTCGGGGCGCGCGGCGGCCGAGCGCGGCGCGCCGGTGCTGGCCGGTGACGCCTGGGGCCGACAACCGGCGCTGCCGAGCCCGGCGAGGCCCAGGACCGCGAGGCCGAGGGCCGCGCGCGCAAGGCTCGTCATGGTTCTCCGGCCGCCCCGAGCGCGGTGCCGAGCGCCGTGGAGATCGCCTCGATCGCGCGGGCGAGCGCGTACAGCGCCTGGTCCTCGGAGACCTTGAGCCGGAACGGCACCATGCGGACGAGGTGGAGCCCCATGTAGAACAGGCCCTTGGTCCGGACCTCGTCGTGGCCGGCGCCGAGGATCGGCGCCCACCCGGCGAGCATCGCCTGCTCGAGCGCGTGGGCCGGCGCCGCGCGGCCACAGGTCTCGAGCTCGGTGCCGCGGATCGCCGCGAACAGCTTGTGATCGGAGTGCGCCCACGCCTCGTAGCGGCCGACCACGCTCTGGAACAGCTTGCCCATGTCGAGCTCGGGGGCATCGACGTAGTCGGCGCCGTCCATGTCGATCAGCCGGACGTCGCCGTCGGCCCACAGCACGTTCTCGAACGTCAGATCGCCGTGCACGGTGCAGACCCGCGCCGGCGCGAGCTTGGCCAGCCAGTCCGCCCCCGACGCGCGCGCGAGCAGCGCCTGCAGCCCGGGGTGGATCCGGCCGTCGATCACGACCTCGCTCGACGCGACCAGCGCCTCGAGCGGCGGGTGAGCGCGCATGCCGTCGAGCCGCGCGTAGATCTTGCGCCCCAGGTGGCTGACCAGCCAGTCCTCGCCCGCGCCGGTCGCCGTGCCGGCGCCGTAGACCCGATCGCCCATCGTCGCGAGCAGCCGCGCGAGCCCGGCCTCCTGCTCGGCCGCCGGGCACTCGGCGAGCAGCCGGTGGCCCGGCAGGTACTCCATGTCGTAGCTGTACTCGATCGTGTTGTCGTGCTCGCCGTACAGCGCCGGTACCAGCCCGTCCGATAGCCGGGCGAACCGCTCCATCGTGCGGTACTGGTTCTTGAGCTTGGAGTAGCCAAGGCTCAGGTTCTCGCGCTTGGTCACCCGCTTGCGGACGAACAGCTTCTCGTCGTCCTCGACCAGCAGGGTCTCGGCGAACGAGCCGCCCTTGAACCGCCGCAGGATCGTCGGCGCGGCCGGCGTGATCGTCAGGTGGCCGATCCCCTGGTTGCGCTCGACCTCGAACGCCTGGGCCTGGCTGGTCAACAGCGCCGACGGCTTGCGATCGTTGATCAGGTAGCGCGGCCCGCTCGGCAACCCCATCATCAACCGGTGGTACGGGATCCGCGCGGTCGCGAGCGCGCGGCGCAGCGCGTCCTCGTGCGCCGGGTCGCGCGCGGTCATCAGCACGACCATGTAGCCCTGGTCGATCCAGGCGGCGAGCTTGTCGATCGAGCCCGGCAACACGCGGAGCGGCGCGTCGTAGCTCGGCACGTCCTCGTGGGTGACCACCACGCCGTCGATGTCGCAGAACACGGTGCCGAGCACGACGTCGCGCTTGGCGCGGGCCTGGCGCAGCTTCTTGGGATCGCCGAACAGCTCGACCTTGGCGAGCGGCACCGCCTCGACCCGGGCGCCGCCGGCGATCAGGTGCGCGACCAGATCGGAGACGTAGGCGTCGCTCGGCTCGAACGACCGCGCGACCTGGTGGATCTCGGCGAAGTACACGCAGCCGATCACGCCGAGGAAGTCGCCCGCGCCGGCGGGCAGCCGCTTCTCGGCGATCCCGGCGACCCGGCCGCCCGACGCGATCGCCGCGACCGCCCACGATCGCAGATCCTCGCCGCGCAGGCTCCACACCGGCAGCACGCAGTCGACCCCGCCGCG
This sequence comes from Kofleriaceae bacterium, assembly GCA_036271215.1. Taxonomy (GTDB): domain Bacteria; phylum Myxococcota_A; class Polyangia; order Haliangiales; family Haliangiaceae; genus JABFXX01. The sequence continues at coordinate 1,913 of DATBBB010000288.1, forward strand.
CTCGAGCCGCGTGAAGATCGGCTCGACGTCGACCGAGTGGTCGCCATCGCAGACCAGCGCCGGCCCGGTGATCCGCGCGGCGTCGACCGCCTGGATCAGGGTCTCGGCGGGGCCGCGGGTCGGCCGCTCGAGCGTGACGATCTCGATCGGCAGGTCATGGAACATCGACCACAGCCGCGCGGTGACGCCGAACTGCGCGTCCTGCTCCTTCAGGCACACGAACGTCAGCTTGTGGACCGCGCCGGTCGCGAGGTACGGCCGGAACGGGCGCACCGCGGCCTGGATCGCGGTCTCGCTGCCGATCTCGAGGAACGGTTTGTACTTGAAGCCGGCGTGCGGCGCCCGCCCGGCGATCGGGAACACGACGGTGACGGGCGCCGGGCTCACAGCACGAAGCCCGAGGCCAGCGCGTCGTTGCGGAACATCTTCACGGTGTCGAGCGACAGCTCGCCGAGGTCGCGGCCGAGCCCGTCGAGCTTCTTCAGCATGTCGTTGGGCACGGTGACGATGTGGCAGCCCGCGCTCGCGGCCTGCACGATGTTGTAGATCTCGCGGCAGCTCGCCCACAGCACCTGGGCGCGCGGCACGCCGCGCAGCGCCTCGACGGCGTGGCGGACGATCGGCACCGCGTCGACCCCGGTGTCGGCGATCCGGCCGGCGAACACCGAGACGATCGCCGGTACGCCGGCGGCGAGGTTCGGGACCAGCCGGTCGACCTGCTCGGTGGTCAGCACCGCGGTCACGTTGAGCTTGACCCCGGCCGCCGACAGGCTGCGGACCAGGTCATGGGTCGACTCGCGGCGGGTGTTGGTGATCGGGATCTTGACGAACACGTTGTCGCCCCAGCTCGCGAGCTTGCGCGCCTGGCGCTCCATCTCCGACATGTCGTCGGCGAACACCTCGAGCGACACCGGCAGCGCGCCGGCCGCGGCGAGGATCTTGCGCGCGAAGCCCTCGTAGTCGCGGATCCCGGCCTTGGCCATGAGCGTGGGGTTGGTGGTGAAGCCCTTGACCGCGTAGCGCTCGATCAACGGGCCGACGTCCTCGAGCACGGCACCATCGGCGAAGATCTGGATGCTGGGGAGCTTGGTCATACGGTCCTCGCTGGCTTGGTCTGCCGCGCGCGTTCGAGCCGTCCGGGGTCGCCGAAGAATTCGGCGTGATGGATCGCGACGGCACGGACGTCGCGGCCCTCCCGGAGATACTCGCCGATCACATCAGACAGGTTGGTGGCGCCGGCCGCCCGGCGCGCGACGTCCGCGACATCGGCGAACCCATAGCAGCCGATCACGCCGCGGTGGTCACCGGGCGCATCGGGGTGCCGCTTCTCGGCGATCGCGGTGACCCGGCCGTCGGCGGCCACCGCGGCGACCGACCACGACTCGACCGCCTCGCCGGCGAGCGACCAGGTCGGCAGCACGCAGTCGGCGGGAGGCGCCGCGAACAACGGGCCGACGTCGAGCGAATGATCGCAGTCGCAGATCAGCACCCGGCCGGACAGGCCGCGCTCGGTCACCGCCCGGGCGATCGTCTCGGCCGGGCCGCGGGTCGGGCGATCGAGCGTGATCGCGTCGATCGGCAGGCCGGCGAACCGGCGCGCGAGCTCGGCGGCGACGCCGAACGCGGCCTCCTGCTCGTCGAGGTAGATGAAGCCAAACCGGCGGATCTGTGCCACCCACGCCCGGAACGGGCGCACCGCGGCCTCGATGAACAGCTCATCGCCGTAGCGCAGGAACGGCTTGAAGGTCCCGCCGAACCGGACCCCGCGGCCTGCCATGGGGAAGAGCACGGTGACGTCCATCGGCATCGGTAGAGCTTAGTCGTGGCCCGGGCCAGGAATGTTCACGGCCCGGGGATACCTACATCACGGTTCACGCCGGGCTCGTGCCGGGCTGGTGCCAGGCTCGTGATCAGCCCTGGAGCCTCACGAGCCGGTGGCTCCAGCGCACGGCCGGCCGCTCGATCGCGAGGTACAGCACGTGAGCGGCCGCGATGCTGACCGCCAGCTCGAGCACCATCAGGATCAGCGCGTGGGCGAAGTCCATCTTGCCGAGGTGGCGCAGCCCGAACCGCACCAGCGGCGTGCCGACGAGCATGTGCACCAGGTACAGGCTGTACGAGATCCAGCCGAGGTACTGCAGCACCCGGCCGAGCGTCCACCGGGCGAGCAGGCCGTACACCGAGGCGCCGTAGATCGCGCCCGCGGTGCACAAAGCGACGATCGCGCGCGGCGCCGCGAACGGGATCAGCGCCGCGGTGCCGAGCGCGACGATCGCGAGCGCGAGCGCCGGCTCCTTGCGGTTGTGGACCCAGTTGACGACCACGCCGAGGAAGAAGTACGGCCAGCCGTAGACGAACAGCGCGAGCGTGGGGTCGAGCACCCCGGCGATGCACAGCGCCGCGACCAGCCACAGCGGCGCGAACAGGGTCCACCGCGAGCGCAGCACCGCGAGCTTCCACTGGACCACGCCGACGACGATCGCCAGCACCAGGTAGAACTGGATCTCGTAGCACAGGGTCCAGAACACGCCGACGATCTGCGGGTAGCCGAGGAACGCCTGCAGGTAGAACAGGTGAGCGACGATCGCGCCCGCGGTCGGCAGCGGCAGCGGCGCGTGGTCGTGCTGCAACCGGCCCGAGACGTACGACAAGGCGATCATCGCGACGATCGTCGCCCAGTACGGCGGATCGAGCCGCAGCGACCGGCGGACCGCGAACCGGCCGATGAACCGCGGGGTGACGCGGGCGTCGCGGATGCTCTGGGTGATCACGAACCCGCTGATCACGAAGAAGATGTAGACGCCCAGGTAGCCGCCGTTGAACACGGCGTCGAACGGCTGCGGCAGCCGGTAGCCGGTCATCGGCACCAGGTTCTTGTTGTAGCCGTGGAACAGCACGACCCAGGTCGCCGCGATCCCGCGCAGGGCGTCGACGAACGCGTAGCGCGCGCCGGCCGGAGCCGGCCCGGAGGCTGGCCCCAACGCCGGGGTCAGGCCCGCGGTCACGGCTTGATCACCAGCCGCACGCCGCGGTTGATGTAGTGCAGCCACGGCGGCTTGCCGTGGAAGTACTCGTCGACCGCCTTCTTCGAGCCGGCCCACACGCCGTAGTCGTCGATGATCAGGATGCCGCCCGGCGCGAGCCGCGGGTACAGGACCTCGAGCTCGACCTTGGTGCTGGCGTAGAAGTCGGTGTCGCAGCGCAGGATCGCGACCTGCGCCGGCAGGTTGGCCTCGAGCTTGAGGGTCTCCAGGACGTCGCCCTGGACCAGGGTGACATCCAGGTCGCCGACCGCCGTGCGGTAGTTGCGCTCGACGTCCTCGCGCGGCACGTAGCACCAGTCGACGTGGTCGGTCTTCTTGCGGGCCTCGAACTTGGTCGGCGCGTGGACCTTGAACCCGGGCTTGACGTCGTGCGCGTTGGGCTGGGTCATGCCCTGGAAGGTGTCGTAGCCCCAGATCCGGCGCGCGAACCCGAGCCGCTTGCGCATCAGGCCCGCGAGCACGAGGTTGCCGCCCTTCCAGACCCCGCACTCGACGATGTCGCCCGGGATGCCGCGGTCGTGGATGTGGTTGATCGCCTGGATGAACGCCCACTGCGCGACCGGGTGGGTCGACGAGTACTTCGAGGTCTCCGCGATGACGCGGCGATCCTCGGGCGAGGTGTCGGGGATGACCCACGACAGATCGTTGGCGGTCGGGGACAGCTTGTGCCCCAAGTTGATCAGCTTCTTGGAGACGTAGTTCAGCATTACTTGGGAACGCGGTTATAGCTGCGGAGCTCGTCGAGCGGGAGCTTCTGCGAGTATGGAACTTTCTCGCTCATGTCGGGGTAGCCGATCGCCATGCACATGATCGGCCGCTCGTACGGCGACAGGCCGAGCGTCCTGGCCATCCGGGCCTCGGTCTCGGCGAGGTCGGGCCAGTTGACGCAGCAGCTCGAGACCCCCTGGCTCTCGAGCGCGAAGCACAGCGCCATCGCGGCCAGCGCGCCGTCGATGTAGGGAATGTGGCGGTCCTTCTCGCGGTCGAACGCCGCCAGGGTGCCGACGATGACGAGGAAGCACGGGATGTTGTGGACCCAGCCGGGTGTGCCCTTGGGGATCGCGGCGACCTTCTGGCACAGCTCCGGATCGTCGAAGATCGCGAACCGGAACGGCTGGCGGTTGCACGCCGACGGCGACAGCCCGGCGAGCACGACGGCGCGATCGAGAAGCTCCCGCGGCACCGGCCGGCCGTCGAACCACCGCACGCTGCGGCGCTGCTGCGCGAGCTGGAGCAGCGAGTCGTAGGACGGCAGCGGCGCCGCCTGGCGGGCGAACGGCACCCGGGCCTGATCGCCGACCGACGCCGCGCCCGGCGCCCGGCGCGCCGCGGCCTCGAACACCGCGCGCGCCTGCTCGACGATCGGGTGCGACTTGGTGATCGACCCGAAGTACACGCGCAGCACCTGGCGCGACCACTCGAGGGTGTCGGTGTCGTGGAGCTGGCCGGCCTCGAGCCGGGCGACGCAGTCGGCGTACGACGTCACGGTCTCGTGGATGAACGCCAGCGCGAACACCTCGCGGCGCGGCTTCATCACCAGCGCCTTCTCGAGCTTGTGGACGTTGCGGCGCAGCACGAACACGTTGCCGTCGCCGGTGTGGACGTCGCGCAGGTACTTGGCCCGCGCGGTCAGCGTGGCCTTGTGCTCGCGGTCGTAGGTCCGCGAGCCGAACGCGTAGTACAGCCCGCTGAATAGGCCGCTCTTCGCGAGCGTGTCGTAGGTCGCCGCGCGGGCGAGCGACAGCCGGGCGCCGACCGGCGACTGCGCCAGCTTGAGCCGGGCGCCGCGCAGGTAGTCGTACGCGCCGGTCGGCAGCGTGCGATACAGCAGGCCCTTGAGCCCCGCGCGCTTGTAGACGACCGACTTCTCGTCGGCGACGAACCGTTGTTCGAGCTTGATCGGCACGGGGACCTCTTTGTGGTTGCGCCTAGGGCGTGGTCGCGCTGACCGGGGTGGACAGGTGGCCCAGGTTACCGCCGGAGTCGACCGCCAGCACCTCGTACATGTACGTGGTCTTGGTGGTCAGGTTGGCGACCTGCATGGTCGTGATCGGCGTGAGCACCGCGCCGACCTGGACGAACGAACCACCGCTGGTCGACTGGTAGATCTTGTAGCTGGTCGCGCCGGTCACCGCGCTCCACGTCACGCTGATCCGCGTCGCGTTGAGCGGGGTCGCGGTCACCGTGGCCGGCGCCGGCAGGATATCGGTCGTCGTGGCGCTGACCTCGTTCGAGATCGAGAACGGCAGGCCGCCGGCGGTCGCGCGCACGATCCACGTGTTGGTGGCCAGCGGGGTCAGGTGCTGGCCGACGAACGTCGTCTTGTTGCCCGGCACGCTGGTGAAGAACACTTCATTGCCGGCGGCGGTGCCCTTGTACACGTAGTACAGGTCGGCGTTGGGCACCGCGGTCCAGGTCAGGGTCTCGTTGGTCGCGTTGTTCACGGTGACGCTGAGCGCGGTCGGCGGCGGCACCGCGCCGAGCACGGAGATCTCGGCCGCCGACAGCGTGCGCGAGTAGATCTGCAGCTCGTCGAGCTGGGCGGCGCCACCGACGCAGCCCCCGACGTGGCCGAACGTCAGCGACGGCGTCGTACCGAGCGAGTTGGTCGCCTTGTAGCTGGTGGTCGCGACCTGCGCGCCGCTGACGTACAGCGTCAGGCTCGAGGCCGCCTGGTTGAACGTGAACGCGACCGCGGTCCACACCCCCGGGGCCAGCGACACGCCGAAGCTGCGGGTGCCGCCCCCGCCCTGGATGTTGAGCTGGTTGGTCGGGTCCTGGCCGAGCTTCCAGCCCAGCGCGCCGCAGCCCGAGGCGCGAATGCCGACGAAGTCGGTCGCGGTCGCCGCGCCGAGCTTGACCCAGGTCGACAGCGAGAAGTCAGCGCCCGCGAACCGGAACGGGGCGACCGAAGTGACCGTGGCGCCCGTCGATGACGCGGCCGGGATCGACAGGGTCGACCGGTTCGCGAGGTTGACCGACGGCAGCGGGGTGGTCGAGAAGCTGGTGCCGGTCAACAGCGTGGCGTTGCGCATGAAGCCCGAGGAGTCCTTCGCCACCGAGCCCTTGACCTCGTCGAAGTTCCAGTAGCCCTCGAGGCCGAGCTTGAACGTCTGCGCCGAGACCGGCGCCGAGGGCGGCGACTCGCCGCCGGCGGTCACCACGCTGACCTCGAACAGATAGGTCGACGCCGGCTGGAGGTTCGCGACCGTGGTGCTCGTGGTGGTCACCGAGGCGATCTGGCTGAACGAGCCGGTCGTGCCCTGCGCCATGAACACGTGATAGACCTGCGCGCCCGCCACCGCGTTCCACGACACCGTGATCCGCGACGCCGAGATCGGGGTCGCCGCGAGGCCGGTCGGCGCCACGGTCTCCACGGTCGCCGGCGTGGTGGCGCAGGTCTCGGGCGACCTGCCGGATACCTCGTCCGAGTTGTCGACGGTGCGGATGTCCCAGCAGTACTGGGTGTTCGGGGTCAAGTTGGGCGAGATCCACGTCGTCTTGTCCGGCGGGACCGAGGTCAGCGTGACCTCGGCGCCGGGCGCCGGGCCGACATCGACGATGTAGTACTGGAGGTCGCCGGTCACCGGGGTCCACACGATGTCGATCCGGTTCGGCGACACCGCGGTCGACATCACGCTGGTCGGCGGCGGCAGCGCGAGATCCTGGGTCAGCGAGCCGAAGTCAGGTCGACCCGCGCTGGGGTCGTCCGGGGCATCGCCGGTGATACAGCCGTCCAGCGCGAATAATGCACACACTGCGAAGATGGTTGTCGAGACGCGATTGTGCACCATGGTTATATCCTTATTGTTGGTTCTAGCCAAACAGCAATGAGCGTGACGGCTACCCGGCGCCATGGCCAGGCAGTCCTCGGGGGAGTAACCTGAATCTTCCTCGATAAGCGTAGGGCTAGAGACCTGCCTCACGTGAGCGCCAGCGCGTTTCTACCCGGGCCCTCGCCGCGCGCGCGATCTGAGTCCCCGCCGGTCCGAGTGCCAGTAAAATCCTGAGTGCCCACACCTTGGGATTCTTGCGAGTCAGCGCCGGGTAGGTCGCGAGCCCGAAGTGAACCGCGCGCTGGGCGTGGCTGCGCTGGCCGGTCGCGAGCGCGAGCAGGCCGCGCAGCGCGATGTCTTGCTCGACGAACGCGGCGGCGAGCGCGGCCTTGTCGAGCCCGGAGCGGGCGTACAGATCGTCCGGCAGGTTGAAGGTCGAGACGTACTGATCGACGAGGTACTTGAGCGCGCCCGAGCGCTGCTCCTGCGGACCCTGCCCCGCGTCGTGTACGCGGTAGTCGAACAGCGGGTGATCGATGACGTAGATCGTCTCGGCCGCGGCGAGCAGCTTCCACAGGAACCACTTGTCGGGGTTGACCAGCCGGCCACCGCTGTAGCCGCCCATCGCATCGTGCAGCGCGCGCGGGTAGCACGTGGTGGCGAACGGCAGCGGCGAGCGCAACAGCGCGAGCGAGCGGCGCAGCATCTCGGCCGCCGGCAGCGACCGCACCGGGTGGCCGACCGCCCGCGACAGCGCCGGCTCGTCGTGCGCGCCGCGCCACAGCTTGGGATCGGGATCGCGGCGGCCGGTGCGGTTGCCGTCGGCATCGATCACCCAGGTCGGGCAGCCCCACACCGCGCGGTGCGCGCGCTCGCCGAGCGCATCGGCGAGCCGGTGGTAGGCATCGAGCGCGCCGGGCTGCATCCGATCGTCGGACGACAAGAGCAGCATCCAGTCGCCGCGCGCCATCTGCGCGACGCGCTCGAGGTTGGGCGCGAACCCGAGGTTGCACGGGTTGACCTCGATCCGGACCCGCGGATCGCCGAGCTGGCGGACCCGGGCGACCGAGTCGTCGGTGCTCGCGTTGTCGGCGACGACGATCTCGAGGTCGTCCTCGCGATCGCTGGCTCCGGCGGCCCCGGCGGGCCCGGCGGCCCCGGCGCGCGGCGGCGGCGCCTGGCCGAGCACGCTCTGGATCGTCTCGCCGATGTAGCGGCCGTAGTTGTAGTTGGGGATCATCACCGAGAGCTTCATGACATCACCGCCTGCTGCGTCACCGCCTGCTGGAGTCGCGGCACGAGGCCGTCGCTGATCCGCGCCCGCGCCGCGGCGATCTTCGCCACGACGTCGTCGGCCGAGGCGTCGCGGCCCGCGCGCATCGCGACCGCCGCGGCGAGCACCTGGTCGGGCCAGCCCGGCTGGGTGGTCTGGATCACCGGGGTCGCGAACCCAAGCTCCTGGAACAGGCCGGAGATCTTGAACGACGGCCCCTCGACCGGGATCACCGGGGTGCCGGCGACCATCGCGAGGATGCTGGTGTGCATCCGGCTCGACACCACGAAGTCGAACCCGCCGAGCAGCTCGCAGTAGCGATCGTAGTCGAGCCCGGCGCCCTCGACCGCGACCGCGGCCCGCTGCCTCACGGTCGCGAAGAACGCGTGATCGGCCGGCATCTCGTTCGACACCAGCACGACCTCGAGCCCGGCGGCCACGAGCCCGGCGATCACGTCGAGCCACGGCGCGCCGCGGGCATGCCACGACGCCGCCGGGGCGTGGACCGCGACCGCGATCTTGCCGCGGATCGGCGCGCGCTTCGCCGGGTGCCGGGTCATCAGCGCCAGATCGGGGGTGACCAGCACGTTCGCGAGATCGCCGCCCATCGCGCGGAACGCGGCCACGCTCTTCTCGTCGCGAAACCCGACCAGCGCCAGGTCGCGGTAGATCCGCGGGATCAGCCGGCGCAGCGTGGGATCGGTGATGTCCATCGTGTGGTTGACGATCGCGGTCGGCCGGCCGAGCTTGTGGGCGACGTAGGCGTCGAGCAGGTGATAGAACGCCGGCACCGGATCCTCGGGGAAGAACTCGCCGGCCGGGTTGACCACCACGAGCTGGGCGCGCTGGCACGCGGCGAGCCGGCGCAGGTAGTCGTCGCGGTAGCGGCCGGCGCGCGCGGCCCACCGCCGCAGGTTGAGCCGCTGGCGCAGCCGGGTGATCGCCGGGAACGCGGCCAGCCGGCCCGGCCGCGCGATCGTCTCGTCGAGCTGGATCCGCGGCTCGCCGCGCACCGCCGAAATGTACGCCGCGCCGGGCGCGAGCCGGGCGAGCTTGGTGGTCACCGCGTCGAACAGCCGGAACGGATCGCGCGCCGCGGCGAACTGGTCGAGCGTGTACTGCAGGAGGTGCAGCGGCCGGCGCTCCAGCGCGCGGACCGCGCCGCCGGGGAACGTGTGCTGCAGCATCGCCGCCCAGGCCGACGACAGGGCCTGGTTGCCTTTGTTGTTGGTGCGAACGCGCGTGATGAGGACGGTCTCGGGGCTCATGCGGGGCTTGCTCTGCCGGGAAGCTCGGCGGGACCGATGGAACCGATGCGACGCGCCGGCTGGCGCTGGGGTTTGAGCTGTTTGACGCAGACGAAGAACGCGAACAGGATCCACACCGAGGTCGAGCGCAGGCCCTGGTGCGCGATCGTGTAGCTCAGCGCCGGGATCAGGATGATCGACGTCCGGAACGGGGCGCCCGAGATCACGCGGAGCAGGAACGCGCCGAACAGCGCGATCCCGACGACCCCGTAGCTGAAGAACAGGGTCCCGATCGACGAGTGGATCTCGGTGGCGCCGATCAGCGTGGTCTCGGTGAACCGCCCGGTGCCGCCCTCGCCGGCGCCCAGCAGCCAGTACTCCTTGTTGGCGAGGATCCGATCGTAGCCGCGCTCCTCGAAGAAGTTGAACTGCGGGTAGCGATCGACGGTCAACCGCTGGTGGGTCTCGTCGAACGCGTCGGCCAGCGGGCCGCCGAGCGCGGCGAACCCCAGGCCGATCAGGCCGACCACGATGATCCGCCGCGGGTTGGACAGCACGGAGAACGCGAACAGAAGGCCGCAGCCGATCACCGCCGCGCGCGACGCCGAGACCAGCGCCAGGTAGAAGCACAGGGTCAGGCCGAGCCCGCTCTTGACCGAGCCGAACCCCAGCCAGCGCTTGCCGAGCGCGATGATCGACGCGGTGACCAGCGCGAAGAACCCGAGCTGGTTGGGGTTGTTGAAGAACCCGGCGCCGCGGAAGTGGCCGCGGTGGAGCACGAGCGACGCGGCGACCTGGACCAGCACGCTGACCAGCACGACGTGCAAGGTCAGCCACAAGAACCGCATGCCGTAGCGCTGGTACAG
>DATBBB010000289.1:0-9338 GCA_036271215.1 Kofleriaceae bacterium
CGCGCGCGGCCACTGCATCGCCGGCAGCACCTCGGATCCGTACGCGCCGCAGTATGCGATCCCCTGCAAGCTGCCCAACGCGTTCACCTGGGGCGAAGAAGTGATGAGCTTCTTCCTCGCGCACCCGATGCCGTGACCCGAGCACGCGACCGCATCGTCCAGCGCTCGCGAACTTTGGCCGCGCGGGGCGGGCGCCGGCGCGGTAACGTCGGCGGATGGCGACGGTTGCGCATCGGATCTGTCCGTTCTGCGAGGCGTGCTGCGGGCTCGAGCTGGAGCTCGAGGGCGAGCGGGTGACGTCGGTCCGCGGCTACAAGGACGACGTGCACTCGGCGGGGTTCCTGTGCCCCAAGGGCACGGCGCTGAAGGACCTGCACGACGACCCGGACCGGCTGCGCGCGCCGATGGTGAAGCGCGACGGGGTCCACGTCGCGGTCACGTGGGACGAGGCGTTCGCCGAGATCGAGCGCCGGCTGGTGCCGATCCTCGAGCGCGATGGCCGCGATGCCGCGGCGATGGTGTTCGGCAACCCCGCCGCGCACAAGATGGGGCTGTTGCTGTACACGGCGCGGCTGGCGCGCGCGGTCGGGACCCGCAACGTGTTCTCGGCGTCGACCCTGGATCAGATGCCCAAGCAGCTGGCGGCCGGGCTGATGTTCGGCCACTGGCTGTCGATCGCGGTGCCGGACCTCGTGCGCACCGACCTGCTGATCGTGATCGGGGCGAACCCGGTGGTGTCGAACGGCAGCATGTGGACGGTGCCCGACTTCCGCGGCAAGGCCAAGGCGATGCAGGCGCGCGGCGGCGAGCTGATCGTGATCGATCCGCGGCGCACCGAGACCGCGGCGCTGGCGAACCAGCACCTGTTCATCCGGCCCGGCGGTGACGCGTTCCTGCTGCTCGGGATCGTGCAGCACCTGTTCGCCGAGGGCCTGGTCCGGCTCGGCCGGCTCGCGGAGCACGTCGAGGGGCTCGCGGTGCTCGAGGCCGCGGTCGCGGAGTTCACGCCCGACCGGGTCGCCGCGCGCTGCGGGATCGCGGCCGACGAGATCCGGGGCCTGGCGCGCCGGCTGGCGACCACGCCGCGCGCGGCGGTGTACGGCCGGATCGGGACCTGCACGCAGGAGCTCGGCACGCTGGCGAGCTGGCTGGTCGACGCGATCAACATCGTGACCGGCCACCTCGACGAGCCGGGCGGCGCGATGTTCCCCAAGGCCGCGGCGTTCGCGGCGAACACCGCCGGCGCGCCGGGCCGCGGCAAGGGCGTGACGACCGGCCGCCGGGTCAGCCGGGTCAGCCGGGCGCCCGAGGTCTACGGCGAGCTGCCGATGGGCTGCCTGGCCGAGGAGATCACGACGCCGGGCGACGGCCAGGTCAAGGCGCTGTTCACGGTGGCGACCAACCCGGTGCTGTCGGCGCCGAACGGGCCGCAGCTGGCGGCCGCGCTCGCCCAGCTCGAGCTGATGGTCAGCGTCGATATCTACCTCAACGAGACCACGCGCCACGCCGACGTGATCTTGCCCGGGGTGTCGCCGCTCGAGGATCTGCACTACGACGTCGCGTTCCCCCAGATGTCGTGGCGCAACACCGCGCGGTTCAGCCTGCCGCTGTTGCCGCGCCCCGATCGCCCGGCGGAGTGGGAGCTGCTGATGCGGCTGGCCGCGATCGCGAGCGGCAAGGGCGCCGGCGCCGACCTGCGCAAGCTCGACGACGAGCTGACCGCCGACGACGTGCGGCGGACCGCGGGGCCGATGGCGGACGCGGTGATGAGCGCGGTCGCCGGGCTGACCGGCCCCGAGCGGCTGCTCGATCTGGCGCTGCGCGCCGGGCCGTACGGCGACCGGTTCGGGCTCGCCCCCGGCGGGCTGTCGCTCGCCGTGCTCAAGGCCACGCCGGCCGGCGTCGATCTGGGGCCGCTCGCGCCCCGGATCCCGGAGATGCTGCGCACCGCGTCGGGCAAGATCGAGCTGGCGCCGCCGCTGTTCGTCGACGATCTGGGCCGCGCCCGCGCCGACCTCGCGCGCGAGGTTCCGGCGCTGGTGATCGTCGGCCGCCGCCAGCTGCGGTCGAACAACAGCTGGATGCACAACCTGCCGGTGCTGGCCAAGGGCCCGTTCCGCTGCACCGCGCTGGTCAGCTCGATCGACGCCGCGCGGCTCGGGCTCGCCGATGGCGGCCGGGCGCGGATCACCCGCGGGCCGCGCGCGATCGAGGTCGAGGTCGAGATCAGCGACGACATGATGCCCGGCGTGGTCAGCCTGCCCCACGGCTGGGGCCACAACCTGCCCGGGGCGCGGCTCGGGGTCGCCGAGGTCCGGCCCGGCGCCAACCTGAACGCGCTGCTCGACGAGACCCTGCGCGATCCGCTATCGGGCAACGCCGTGCTCGGCGGCGTGCCGATCACGATGCAGCCGCTCTAGCCGTCTGCAATCTAGCCGTCCGCAAAAGTCGCGTTAGGTGTGCCGGCGTGGCGCGCCGCGCGGGCGCGACGTGAGATATTGTGGGCTACCGCGCGTGGAATGCTTGCGTGACGGTGAGCGTTGAGCGGCCAATAGAGGGGAAGTATCGAATGACGTGTCGATTCGCGACGTGTGTAGTAGCGATCGCAGCAGCGGTCGCCGGCTGTGGCGGGAAGAAGCAGGCTGACGACACCAAGACGGTGCAAGCCCAGGACACGGCCAAGGGCTCGGGGGACGCGCCCAAGCGCGCCCAGCTGACCCCCAGGTCGGTGTCGCCGGTGGTGATCCACGAGGTCGGCGATGACAACACGCTGCCGACCGCGGTGGTGTTCGAGCTCGCGGCGCCGATCGTCGATCGCGACACCGTCGGGTCGTCCGCCACCCGCAAGAACCTCAAGATCACCCCGAACGTCGAGGGCCAGCTCAACCACTCCGGGGTGTCCGAGCTGATGTTCATCCCGGCCCGGCCGCTCGACTTCGACACCACGTACCAGGTCGAGCTGACCAGCGTCGATACGGTCGACGGCGACCTCGCCCCGGCGGCCGGCGACAAGTGGAGCTACTCGTTCAAGACCCCGCCGTTCAAGTTCCTCGGCTGGGCGCCGTCCGAGATCGATCTCGACAAGACCAACATAACGATGGACATCGCGATCTCGGGGCCGGTGCTGCCGAACATCGCGAAGGCCGCGATGACGTTCACGATCGACGGCAAGAAGCTCGAGGGCATGTTCCTGCCGGGCGCCGAGTCCGGCCACCTGCTGGTCACGCTGCGCGATCCGGCGCTCCGGGTCGGCAGCAAGCTCGGCCTCGCGATGACGAGCGAGCTGGTGTCGACCAGCGGCGTCCACCTCCCGGCCGCCACCGCCAGCTACACGGTGTCGGACGCCAAGGCGATCTCGATCAAGACCGCCGCGGTCGTCGAGGGCGCCAGCGGGTTCTACCTCGAGGTCGTGTGCGACGACAGCGCGGCGCCGCACGGCAACCGCGGCTACTACGAGGGCCGCGGCTACTACAACCTGTCGCAGCGCTGCCAGCTCACCGACGACTCGATCAAGCACATCCACTTCGAGCCCGAGGTCAAGAAGACCTACATCACCGGCGGCCGCGCCGGGTTCCGCGTGTTCGGCGAGTTCAAGCGCGGGGTCTACAAGATCAAGATCGACGGCGGCGCGACCTCGCTCGACGGCGGCGTGGTGCTCGCGCCGTTCAACCACTCGTTCTCGGTGGCGTCGCGCAAGCCGACCCTGAGCTTCGCCGCGAGCGGCCGCTACCTGCCGCGCACCGCGTGGACCAACCTCGGGATCAAGCACGTCAACGTCGACAGCGTGAACCTGATCGTGCGCCAGGTGCCGGCCGAGAACCTGGTGTTCTGGCTCGGCGAGAATTCGGACACCGCGACCGAGCGGACCAGCGACGTGATCCTCAAGAAGACCGTGCCGCTGCGCGCCGACCTCGACGCCGCGGCGACCAGCTGGCTCGACGTCGCGTCGCTGCTCCCCGCCACGACCAAGGGCGTGCTCGAGATGAAGCTGGTCGGCGTCGGCACCGAGGCCATGTCGCGGCTGCTGCTCACCAACCTGTCGCTGGTCGCCAAGAAGTCGAGCACCCCGGGCAAGCCGTCGGAGCAGACCGTGCAGGTCTGGGCGCTCGACATGGACTCCGCCGACACCCAGAGCGGCGTCGAGGTCAGCCTGGTCCGCAAGAGCGGCAAGGTCGTCGCCAAGTGCACGACCAAGGGCGGCGATGGCTGCACCCTGACCTCGAAGGCCGAGGGCGACCCCGACGACGCGGTGCCGTTCGCGCTGATCGCGCGCAAGGGCGATGATCTGACCTACCTGCGCTATCAGGACCTGCGCGCCGACGTCGCCGAGTCGAGCACGTCGGGCGCGCCGTACGTCGCGGTCGCACCGTACCGCGCCGCGATCTACGCCGACCGCGGCGTGTACCGCCCCGGCGACACCGCGCACGTCGTCGCGATCGTGCGCGACGCCAAGGACAAGGCGCCGGACCAGGCGCTGCCGGTCGAGGTCCAGGTGTTCGATCCGCGCGCCAAGGTCGTGCGCAAGGTCTCGCTCAAGACCAACGCGGCCGGCGAGGTCGCGCTCGATCAGGCGTTCCCGCCGTTCGCCGATACCGGCCACTGGCGGGTCGCGATGGAGGTCGCCGACACCCCGCTGGTCGGCCACGATCTGCAGGTCGAGGAGTTCGTCCCCGAGCGCATGAAGGTCACCGCGACGCCGAAGCAGGCCGAGCTGCTGACCGGCGGCAAGCCCGAGATCAACGTCAGCGCGCAGTACCTGTTCGGCGGCAGCGCGGTCGACAGCGGCGTCGAGCTGACCTGCAACGTCGAGCCCGAGCGGTTCATCCCCGAGGAGAACGCCGATCTGACCTACGGCGTTGAGCCCAAGGGCAAGCCGGTCGCGCTCGGCCAGACCAAGGGCCAGCTCGATCCGAACGGCCGGCTGACGATCGCGTGCCCGGACCCGGCGGCCGGCACCACGTTCACCGAGACCTCGCGGCTGACCGCGACCGCGTCGGTGCTCGAGGCCGGCAGCGGCCGCGCCACCGTGGCGAGCACGTCGGCGAGCCTGCACCCGGAGAAGTTCTACATCGGCGTGCGGACCAAAGTCTCGCGCGCCGCCGCCGGCGAGACCTTCACCGTCGAGGGCTCGGTCGTCGACTGGGCCGGCAAGCTCGCGCCCGCGGCGACCAGCCAGATCCACGTCGACCTGATCCACCTCGAGGCCGACTACGGCTACGGCTACGACGAGGACAGCGGCGAGTCGCGATACGATCGCTGGCTGCGCAACGTGCCCGAGGGCAAGCTCGACACCAAGGTCGCCGGCGGCAAGTTCTCGTTCGACGTCACGCCGGGCGAGGCGACCGCCGGGTTCCTGATCCGGCTCACCGCCGGCAAGGCCAAGACCGAGCTCGTGCTCGACGGCGAGTACCCCTACGAGTACTACGGCTACGGCGACGGCGGCCACTCCGACCAGACGCCGCGGCCGGCCAAGCCGACCCAGCTCGCGATCAAGCTGCCCAAGGAGATCAAGGTCGGCGACGACACCAAGGTCACGATCCGCGCGCCGTACCGCGGCAAGGTGCTGTGGACGGTCGAGACCGATCACGTGATCACCGCCGAGTGGAAGGACATCGCGGCGGGCGACGCGACCTGGAGCTTCAAGCTCGACAAGTTCGCGCCCAACGTCTACGTCAGCGCGTTCGTGGTCAAGGACCCGCACCTCGAGTCCAAGGACGCGTTCATGCCGGACCGCGCGTTCGGCCTCGGCTCGGTGCGCGTGGCGCCGACCGAGCTGACCCAGGGCGTGACCCTGACCGCGCCCAAGGAGGTCCGGTCGTCGAGCCCGCTGGCGATCACGCTCGACCTCGGCAAGCTCGACGGCCCGGCGTTCGCGACCGTGGCCGTGGTCGACGAGGGCATCCTGTCGCTGACCGGGTTCCCGACCCCCGATCCGCTGGGCCAGCTGTTCGCCAAGCGCGCGCTCGCGGTCGAGACCTACGAGACGATCGGCTGGACGATGCTGCACCAGCCGGCCGGCGCGTCGTCGAAGACCGGCGGCGGTGACGAGGGCGGCGCCGAGGGTGCCGAGGGCGGCGCGCTCGGCCAGAGCCGGGTCCAGCCGGTCAAGCCGGTGGCGCTGTTCTCCGGCGTGCTGCCGGTCGGCCCCGACGGCAAGCTGACGATCCCGTTCCAGATCCCGCAGTACCGCGGCCAGGTCCGCGTGATGGCGGTGGTCGCGACCCCGACCCGGATCGGCCGCGCCGAGACCAAGGTCCTGGTCCGCGATCCGCTGGTCGTCCAGGTGACGTTTCCGCGGTTCGTCACCCAGAACGACGAGCTCGCGATCCCGGTGTTCATGACCAACCTGTCGGGCGGCCCGCTCGAGGTCAGCGTCTCGTTCAAGAGCGAGGCGATGACGCTGCCCGGGCTCGCCGCGCCAAAGTCGTCGGCGCCGCCGATCGCGCTGACCGGCAAGGACGCCGGCACGATCAAGATCGCCGACGGGTTCTCCGAGACCTTGGTGTTCCAGGCCAAGGCGCAGATGGCGATCGGCGGCGCGCGGCTCGAGGTCGTCGCGCACGCCAAGGGCGCGGGCGGCGCGTTCGACAGCAAGGACAACGTCGAGGTCCCGTTCCTGCCCGCCGGCCCCAAGGACCGCACGATCCAGAAGCTCAAGCTCGCCGCCGGGCCGCTCGATCTCGGCGCGCAGGACGCGCTCAAGAACTGGGTGCCGACCAGCGAGGCGACCACGTTCTGGATGACCGCGAACCCGTACGGCGAGGCGTTCGAGCACCTCGGCTACCTCGTGCACTACCCGTACGGCTGCATCGAGCAGACCACGTCGTCGACCCGCCCGCTGCTCTACGTCACCAACCTCGTCGAGCAGCTCGATCCGCAGCTCGCCGAGCTCAAGATCGAGGACATGGTGCTCGCCGGGATCAACCGGGTGTTCTCGATGGAGACCCCGTCGGGCGGGTTCGGCTACTGGCCGGGCGCGACCGAGCCGCTCGAGTGGGCGACCGCATACGCGACCGACATGCTGCTCGATGCCAAGAAGCGCGGCTACTCGGTGCCCGACGACCGGCTCGCCGGCGTGCTGAGCTGGATCGAGAACCGCGTGGCGCAGTACGAGCGCGGCGTGACCGTCCACCACGACAAGTGGAACCACTACGACGAGCAGTCCGAGGCCTACCTGCACTACGTGCTCGCGCGCGCCGGCAAGGGCCGCAAGGCGCGGATCCTGAACCTGGTCGGCCACATGCCGGCCAACGCCACCGACGAGCAGGCCGAGGATCTCTACATGCTCAAGGCCGCGCTGTACCTCGCCGGCGATCACCGCTACGAGAAGGATCTCAAGGCGGTCGACGCGTCGCCGATCTCCGAGGTCCGGATCAACAGCTGGAGCTTCTACTCGGATCGCCGGCGCCGCGGCCTGATGCTGAGCACGTTCTTCGATCTGTTCGGCAACGACCCGGCGGGCGAGATCCTCGCGACCCGGGTCGCCGAGGGCCTCGTCGGCCAGGCGTCGTACTGGTACAACACCCAGGAGCTGGTGTGGGGCGTGACGGGCCTGGGCAAGTGGGTCGCCGCGCTGACCGCCAAGGGGACGACCGCGGCCGGCACGCTGACCGCCGACGGCCAGGCGATCAAGCCGCGCGCCGCCAAGCACGCGTCGAACGACCGCACGTGGTCGGTGATGCGCGCCAGCGAGTACAAGCAGCTCACGCTCGACGTGCCGGCGAGCGCCGCCGGGATGTGGCTGGTGATCAACAGCGGGGGCGTGCGGCCCGGCGGCGACTACAAGGTCGGCGGGAACGGGATGTCCGTGACCCGGACGTACCGCGCACTCGACGGCTCGCCGCTCGATCCGGCGGCGGGCACGCTCAAGCTCGGCGACCTGGTGATCGTCGACGTCGAGCTCGTCAACACCAGCTCGGTCGACATCCAGAACATCGCGCTGGTCGACCGGCTGCCCGCCGGGTTCGAGGTCGAGAACCCGCGGCTCGGGCGATCGACCCAGGCCGAGTGGATGAAGGACGAGGAGGCGTGGGCGCCGGACTTCATGAACATGCGCGACGATCACCTCGAGGCGTTCGGCACGATGGCGGCCAAGACCGTCAAGCACGTGATCTACACCGTGCGCGCGGTGACCTCGGGCACGTTCACGATCCCGCCGGTCGAGGCCGAGGCGATGTACGACGCCACGCTGTGGGCGCGCGAGAAGGGCACGACCGCGGTCGTCGGCGGTCCGTGGACCGGCAAGACGCTGTAGCCGCGGCCGCGCGCCGCGCGATGCCGCTGTCGCGCGCGCGGCGCCGGGGGTTGCGGATCGCGCGCTGGGCGCTGATCGCGATCACGACGATCAACGCCGGGCTGCTCGGGCTCGCGGCGCTCGCGTTCGCGGTCCCGCTGCCGGCGCGGACCGACGACTGGTCGGTCGCGGTCGAGTACCGCGACGGCACGCCGGCCTACGTGTTCCTGTCGCACGACGACAAGTGGCGGCTGCCGGTCGCGCTCGACGACGTCGAGCCGCGGTTCGTCGCCGCGCTGGTCGCGCTCGAGGACCGGCGGTTCTGGCACCACGACGGGGTCGATCCGATCGCGATCGCGCGCGCCGCGTGGTCCGATGTCCGCCACGCGCGCCGGGTCTCGGGCGGCTCGACGCTCACGATGCAGCTCGCCCGGCTGCTCGAGCCGCGGCCGCGCACGATCCCGAGCAAGCTCACCGACATGTTCCGCGCGGTCCAGCTCGATCTCCGGCTGTCCAAGCGCGAGATCCTCGAGCAGTACCTGTCGCGCACGCCGTACGGCGGCAACGTCGAGGGCGTGGAGTCGGCGGCGTGGTCGTACTTCGGCCACGGCGCGCGCCACCTGACCCCGCTGGAGATCGCGACCCTGCTCGCGGTGCCGCAGGGCCCGACGCGCTATGCGCCGCGGCCGGTCAACCAGGCCCGGCTGCGCGCCCGCCGCGACGCCATCCTCGGCAAGTTGATCGCCGCCGGGGTGGTCGCGCCGGCCGATGCCCGGGCCGCGCTCGCCGAGGCCGAGACCACCGAGCCGCCGGCCCGGCTGCGCCGGATGCCGCGCGAGGCCGCGCACGCCGCGATCGCGCTCCACCGGCGCTATCCGGCCGAGCGCCGCGTCCGGTCCACGCTCGACGCCGGCACCCAGGCGCTCGCCGAGCGCGAGGTCGCGCTGCGCCGCGGCGAGCTGGCGCGCAAGGGGATCTACGGCGGCGCGATCGTCGTGGTCGATCACCGCAGCCGCGAGGTCGTCGCGCTGGTCGGCAACCTCGACTTCCACGATGCGCGGCACGGCGGGCAGATCGCGATGTTCCAGCGGCCGCGCTCGCCGGG
>DATBBB010000290.1:0-3684 GCA_036271215.1 Kofleriaceae bacterium
CGAACCGGTATGGAGCGCCCGCATGTCGTGATCATCGGAGGCGGCTTCGGCGGTCTCGAGACCGCGCGCCGCCTCGCGAAGGCGCCCGTCCAGATCACGCTGCTCGATCGCCGCAACCACCACCTGTTCCAGCCGCTGCTCTACCAGGTCGCGACCGCCGCGCTCAACCCCGGCGACATCGCGTACCCGATCCGCGCCGCGCTCGCCCGCCAGCACAACGTGCGCGTGCTGCTCGCCGCGGCCACCGCGATCGACACCGCCAACCGGCGGGTCGTGCTCGACGACGGCCAGCTCGAGTACGACTACCTGATCGTCGCGACCGGCGCCACGCACTCGTACTTCGGGCGCGATGACTGGGCCAAGGACGCGCCGGGCCTCAAGTCGGTCGAGGACGCGCTCGAGATCCGGCGCCGGATCTTCCTGGCGTACGAGGCGGCCGAGCGCGAGTCCGATCCGGCGGCGCAGCGCGAGTGGCTGACGTTCGCGGTGGTCGGCGCGGGGCCGACCGGCGTCGAGCTGGCGGGCGCGCTCGGCGAGATCGGGCTCGAGACCCTGGCGCACGACTTCCGGACGATCGATCCGACCCAGGTCCGCGTGCTGCTGTTCGAGGGCCGCGATCGGATCCTCGGCGCGTACCCGGCGAAGCTGTCGGCGGCGGCGCAGCGGGCGCTCGAGCGCCGCCACGTCGACGTCCGGCTCGGTGCCAAGGTCACCGCGGTCGACGCCACCGGCGTGACGATCACCGCCGGCGGCCGCGAGGAGCGGATCGGCGCCAAGACGGTGCTGTGGGCGGCCGGCGTGCGCGGATCGTCGCTCGCGGCGACGCTGGACGCGCCGCGCGATCCGAGCGGGCGGGTCGAGGTGCTGCCGGATCTGTCGATCCCGGGGCACTCCGAGGTGTTCGTGATCGGCGACCTCGCCAGGATGATGATGGCCGACGGCAGCCAGGTGCCCGGCGTCGCGCAGGGCGCGATCCAGGGTGCGCGCCACGTCGCGCGGCTGATCCGCGGCGAGGCGGGCCGCGCGGATCGCCCGGATCGCGCAGCCGCCCGGCCGGCGTTCCGCTATCACGACAAGGGCAACATGGCGACGATCGGCCGCGCCGAGGCGGTGATCGCGACCAAGCACTTCGCGCGCCACGGCCTGCTCGCGTGGCTCCTGTGGTGGGTGATCCACATCATCGCCCTGGTCGGGTTCCGCAACCGCGTGCTGATGATGTTCCACTGGGCGTGGTCGTGGCTGACGTTCAAGCGCGGCGCGCGGCTGATCACCGGCAAGATCGGCGCGCTACCGGCGGTGCGCTCGATCGGTCGCGATGGCCAGGTCGTGCTGCCGGGCCATGCCGCAACGATCGCGCTCGAGGCGGCTCAGGGGCCGGGCGGCAGCGGCGCCGACAAGCTCGCCGGCTGAAGCGGCTCGCTGTAGTTCATGGCGTCGCGATCGGCGGGGACGTTGATCGTGATGTCGCGCTCGACGTGGAGCTCGGGGTTCCAGACGTGGAGCCGGTGGCGGCCGGGCGACAGCTCGATCGTGCTCGGGGTCTCGCGGCGGGTGCTGTCGCTGTCGGCGGTGTAGTACGCCCACGGCGTCAGGTTGATCCGGACCTTGCAGGTCGCCCGGGTGGGCTCGGCGGTGCCGCCGGGAGCCGGCGCGGGCTGCGGTGGCGCCGGCGCGACCGATGGTCCGGGATCCGGACGTCCGGGGCCGGGGTGGGCCGGGTGGTTGCGCCCGGGAGCCGGCGGCGGGGTGGCAGGGCCGCCGTGGGGCGGCGCGGGGACCAGCGGCGGCTCGAGCGGCCCGGATGGCCCGGATAGGGCCGGATGGGCCTCGGCCACCGGCTGCGCGACGGGGCCGGGTTGCGCGACCGGGCCGGGTTGCGCCTCGGGAGCCGGTTGCGGGTCGGGACCCGGCGGCGCGACGGTGGACCCCGGGCCCGGGCGATCCGGCCGATCGGCGTGATCGGCTCGCCCGAACACCAGGAACACGATCGCCGCCACGGCGACGCCGGCCAGCCCGACCCCGACCAGCGACGCGATCGACCGCCGGCCCGGCTGCGGGGCGCCCGCGAGCCTGGAGGCCGCGGCGGCGTCGCGCGGCGGTAGCGGCAGCGGCTTGTCCGCGGCCGGCATCGTATGGAATGACCCCGAGGCCACGGTGACCTGGCTCGACGACACCCGGCCCGGCCGCAGGCTCGGCTCGCTCGCGGCGCGCAGCACCGGGACGTCGACCGCGAGCGGTGGCGGCGTTGCAGGTGCCGCCGCCGGCAGATCCTCGGCCGCGGTCGCCGCCATCGAGCGCACGGTGCCGGTGCCGAGCACGTCGATCGCGCCGTCGTCGAGGAAGCTGACCAGGTGATCGCCGTCGATCGCCGCGTCGGCCTCGATGTCATCGCGCGCGCCCTCCCACACCACGGCGAGCCACGCGGCGAGCTGGCGCGCCGGCGACTCGACCTTGCGCGCGGCGCGCTCGCCGACGATGAAGCTGTCGATGTCCTCGAGCATCGAGCGCGCGTCGGGGTAGCGATCGGCGGGCAGCGCGGCGGTCGCGCGGTCGATGATCGCGATCAGCGCGGGCGGCGGCGCGGGCGGCGGTGGCTCGTCGGTGTGGTCGCCGGAGCCGAGCGCGAGGTCGACCGGCGGGGCCGGCGGCTCGAGGTGCGGCCACGGCAGCAGCGTGCCGCTGCGCGCGGCCTCGAGGATCGTGTCGCGGTCGCCGCCGGGCCGCGGCCGGACGCCGGTGACCGCCTCGCGCAGCACCAGGCCGATCGCGTAGATATCGGCGCGCGGGTCGATCGGCTCGCTGCGCGCCTGCTCGGGCGCCATGTAGTGCGGCGTACCGAGCAGCCGTGACGTCGCGTCGCCGGCGAGCGCGGCGATCCCGAAGTCGGTGAGCTTGACCTCGCCCGACCACGACAGCAGCACGTTGCGCGGCGTGACGTCGCGGTGGACGATGCCGAGCGCCACGCCGTCGGGGCTCTTGCGCTGGTGCGCGTAGTCGAGCGCCTGGCAGCACTCGGCGGCGACGAACGCGGCGAGCAGCGGCGGCATGTGGTGGCCGGTGCCGCGCGACAGGCTCGACCCGAGGTCCTTGCCCTCGACGCGCTCCATCGCGAGGAACACCTGATCGTCGATCCGGCCGAAGTCGAACACCGGCACGATGTTCTGGTGGACCAGGCTCATCGACAGCCGCGCCTCGCGGACGAACAGGTCGAGGAACCGCGGGTCGCCCGAGGTCTCGGGCCGCATCCGCTTGACGACCAGCCACTTCTCGATCCCCGCCGCCCGGCGCCGCGCCAGGTACACCTCCGCCATGCCGCCCCGGGCGAGGGGGCGGAGCAGCTCGTAGCGGCCGAGCGCGCGGGCCATGTGTAGACTATAGCGTGAGGTTGACCCCTGCCCGGTACCGACTGAAACTCCCTACACGTGTCTAACCGTTTTTTGCTTGCCGCCGCCGCGGTGGCCACCCTCGGGGCGCTGCCGGCGACCGGCTGGGCGGCCCCGGCGGCCGACGTGGTCGTGGTCTGGGCGCCGGGGGCCAACGTCGCCCCGGTCGCCGAGGTCGCGCGGCGGGCCGGCGCGGCGGTGATCGATCGCTCGCCGACCGCCAACGCGCTGCCGGCGACCGCCGCGATCTTGAAGCGCGGGATCGAGGCCTACGACGCGCTGCGGTTCGACGACGCGTGGT
>DATBBB010000291.1:0-24424 GCA_036271215.1 Kofleriaceae bacterium
CGGTCGTCGGCGTGGCGAACCCGAACCCGGTCGACGCCTCGGAGCCGATGTTGCTGGCGTCGTTGGCGAGCCCCGTGGCCCACGTGTAGCCGCAGATCACCGTGTCGGGGCCGCTGATCCGGACCTTGAGATCTTGCCAGGTCGCCGGCAGCGGGTTGAGCGGCCGCGGCGTGCTCGGCGCCCCGGCCGGCCACAGCGTATCCTCGCCGATCGTCGCCGGGTACTGGCCCTTCTCCTGGAGGTACTGCTCGAACCGGATCCGCAGATCGTTGAACATCGGCTGGACCTCGGCGAGCGCGCGGGTCTTGCGCGATTCGCCGAAGAAGCTCGGCAGCGCGATCGCCGCGAGGATCGATATCACCGCGAGCGTCACGACCATCTCGATCAGCGTGAACCCCGTTTCGCGCCCACGCATGCGACCATTCTACCTCGGCCGGTGATCCGACCGGGACGCAAACCGCCGAAACGCACAACGGCCCCGGTAGGAGGGGCCGTTGTGTGGGTTGGTTGTGTTGTGTAGATCGTTGTCGTGTCGAGACTACGGCTAGTCCGAGTTCGGCGGCGGCTCGGTCAGCGTGACGGCGGGGTTGCCGCCGACCGCGGTGCCGTCGAGCTGGTAGATGATCTCGATGGTGTCGCAGTCGAGGTCGCCGGTGGCCTTGGCGGTGAAGGTCGTCGCCGTACCGGTGTAATCATAGTAGAACAGGCTCGGCTCATCGATCTGGAAGTCGAGCGTCTTCCACGCCGTGTCGCCGGCGAACCCGGCCACGTCCGGCGTGCAGTGGTTGTTCGGGCCGCCGCAGCAGCCACCGGAGCCCGGCTTGGCCGGCTTCTCGGCCGCGGTGCCGACCACGTACGACGAGGTCTCGGAGTACACGCGCTTCGAGTTCTTGCCGATCTTGTTCAGCTGGAGCGCGGCCTCGGTCTTCTTGGACCGCTTGATATAGTCCATGAACGCCGGGACCGCGACCGCCGCGAGAATGCCGATGATCGCCACGACGATCATTAATTCGATGAGGGTGAAACCCTTCTGGACTTTTTTCATCTGAGCATCGCTCCTTCTTGGGGAACCGTCTCAGCAAGCTCTGCGCCAGCTCCGCGTACACGAATGTGTGCTGCAACTACGCGGAATTCCTCGCTACCCCACCCGCTCGCGCTGCCGAGAATTGTCACCGATCGCGCAGATCGTCACTCTGCATCGTTATTCTGGAACGTCGTCATCCTCGCCTTTGTCGATTCCGAGCTTCTCTAGCCGATATCGTATCGACCGAAAGCTGATGCCGAGTAGGGCCGCCGCGCGCTTTCGTACCCCACCTGTCTGCTCGAGTGCGCGCAGCACCCACGTACGCTCGTAGTCGCTGACCAGCTGATCGAGATCGACGCCATCGGCGGGTAGCACCGCCGGCGGCTGCGGGGTGGTGAGCTTGGGCGTCTTGACCTCGGGCAGGTCGCTCACGCCGATCATCGGGCCCGACGACAGCGCCACCGCGCGCTCGATGATGTTCTCGAGCTCGCGGACGTTGCCGGGGAACTCGTAGGCCTCGAGCCGGCGCATCGCCTCGGTGGTGAGCCGGGATGGCCGGTTGTGCTCGACCGAGAACCGGCGCAGGAAGTGCTCTGCGAGCAGCGGGATGTCCTCGCGGCGGTGGCGCAGCGGCGGCAGCCGGAGCTCGATCACGTTGAGTCGGTAGTACAGGTCGGCGCGGAACGCGCCGCGCGAGACCTCGGCCTCGAGGTCGCGGTTGGTCGCGGCGATCACCCGGACGTCGGTCTCGATCTCGTCGCTGGCGCCGACCGGCTTGACCTTGCGCTCCTGGAGCGCGCGCAGCAACTTGACCTGCAGGCCGAGCGACAGCTCGCCGATCTCGTCGAGCAGCAGCGTGCCGCCGGCCGCCTCCTGGAACATGCCGAGCGTGTCGGTCACCGCGCCGGTGAACGCGCCGCGCTTGTGGCCGAACAGCTCGGACTCCATCAGCTCCTCGGGGATCGCGCCGCAGTTGACCGCGACGAACGGCGCCTTGGCCCGCACGCCCTCGCTGTGCAGCGCCCGCGCGACCAGCTCCTTGCCGGTGCCGGACTCGCCGGTGATCAGCACGCTGGTCTTGACCGAGTGGATCTTGGTGATCAGCTCGAAGATCTTCTGCATCGCGCGGCTCTTGCCGAGCAGCTGGGCGAGCCGCGCCCGGCCCGCGAGCTGGTCGCGCAGCGCGAGGTTGTCCTCGACCAGCGCCCGCTTCTCGAGCGCGCGGCCGATCACCGCGTTGATCTCGTCGACCTGGAACGGCTTGGTCAGGTAGTCGTACGCGCCGTGCTTCATCGCCGCGATCGCGGTGTCGGTGGTCGCGAACGCGGTGACCAGGATGACCTCGGGGTCGACCGGGACCGGCGCGCCGCCGGCGACCTGCGCGCGCTGTACGGTCCCCGACTTGATCGCGTGCAGGAGGCCCAGGCCGTCGAGCTCGCCCGGCATCTTGAGGTCGCTGACCACGATATCGACCGGCTGCGCGCGCAGCCGATCGAGCGCCTCCTGGCTGGACTTGGCGACGGCGACCTCGTGGCCCGCGCGGCGCAGGCAGATCCCGAGGAACTCGCGCATCGACTGCTCGTCGTCGACTACGAGGATGCGACCCACCCGGCCACTATCGCACGCTAGCGGCGGCGGCAGCACGCAACGAGGAACCCGCCGACGCTGCGGACCCCCGGGAGATCCGCGAGCCGGTGCTCGGCCCAGCGCACCGCCGAGCCCAGCACCGGGACCTCGAGGATCTTGGCGACCGGCGTGATCACGCGGATCCCGCGGCTCGCGACCCAGTCGAGCTCGGGCGGCAGGTAGCCGCGGATCGCGGCCGGGTCGTCGTAGCGGGTGAACACGTGCTCGTCGTTGGTGGTCGCGGACACCGCGCTCGGCGACTTGAGCGCCTTGACCAGCCGGCGCAGCGAGCGCGCGTTGTAGAACTCGGCGAGCACCCAGCCACCGGGCCGGACCACGCGCGCCATCTCGCGCATCGCGCCCGCGATGTCGGGGATGTGGGCGAGGACCTTGAACGAGTAGGCGACGTCGATCGAGCCGGTCGCGATCGGCAGCGCGGTCGCCGAGCCCTGGGCGACCCGCAGGCCGCGCTGCTGGGCCTTCATCAGCATGCCGCCCGACAGGTCGATGCCGGCCGCCGAGCGCGCGATCCGGGCCGTCCGGTGCAGGATCAGGCCGGTGCCGCAGCCGACCTCGAGCAGGTCCTTGCCGGCGGCGTAGCGCTCGACCAGCTCGACCTCGAGATCGTCGAGCATGCGGTGGTAGGGGAGGTGTCGCTCCTTCTCGTACCAGCCTGCGAAGTCATCGTAGTAGGCGCGATTATCCAGGCGAGACATCCGTCCGGCCGTTGTACCCGACCGGACCGGGCGGGCTACAGCTTCGCGAGCAGCTCTTTCTTCTTCGCGTCGAACTCGGTGTCGGTCAGGATGCCCGCCGTCTTGAGCTCGCCGAGCTGCTTGAGCATGGCCATGATCTGGTCCTTGCTCTCGGCCGGCGCCGCGGGAGCCGCCGCGTGCGGCTGCTGGGCATTGGCGTTGCCCATCATGTTCGCCATGTTGCCCGCCATCGCGAACCCGAGGCCCACGCCGGCGCCCTGGAACGCCGCGCCGCCGCCATCGCCGCCCTGCTTCATGCCCTCGGCGGCGCCCATCATCATCTCGGCCTGGGCGAGCTGCTGGTAGGCCGCCATGCCGCCGGACGCCGAGCCCATGCCCTCGACGTACGCCATGCGGTCGACCAGCTTGTCGAGCCGCTCCTTGTCGGCCTGGTCCATCGAGATCGAGAAGTCGCCGAACCGCATGATCTCGACGCCGTACGGCTCGATGTCCTTGCGGACGCTCTGCAGGGTCGACTGCTCGATGTCCTCGGTGTACGCGCCGGACGTCACCTTCATCAGCGGCCAGTTCTGCTTGACGATCAGGCCGGCGATGTCGTTCTTCATCACCTTCTGGATCTGGCTCTTGAACCAGCCCAGGAAGCCCTCGTTGGTGGTCGCGCGCTGGCCGACCAGGCCGATCACGAGCTTGGTCGGATCGATCACGCGGGCCGAGAACTCGCCGTACACCATGAGCCGGATCCGGAGCCGGGTCTGCGGGTCCTGGACGTCGCCGATCGACGTCCCGAACTTGATCGACGGCAGCTCGCGGGTCGTGACGAAGTAGACCTCGCAGATGAAGACGTTGCCGCCGGTGAACTTGTCGATCAGCTGGCCGAGGAACGGAATGTTGGAGGCATCGAGCGTGTGCCGTCCGGCCGAGAAGCTGCCCACGAACTTGCCGTCCTTGAAGAACAGCGCGACCTCGTCGCTGTCGACGGTCAGCTGGGCGTGGTTCGGGATCGTCTGATCCGGATGCTTGTAGACCCACTGGTCCTTGGCGGAGTCCGGGCGAGCGATCGCGAGCTCGGCGACGCCACCTTTGATGAAGCTCATGATTCCCATCGTTACGTGCCTCCTGCGGCGGCCGCGCGGCCCAGCTGCCGTGACTAGCCAACACCCTAAGCACGCTCGGCGGAACAATCCACCCCGTGGATCGGGGTGATGAACCACGTTACCGCGCGCTTTGTAGGCTGACCTACAGTGGGGCTATCTGACCGAGCCGCGAGCTCTCGGGTTACATCTGATCGGGCGCCGCGATGCCGAGCATCGCGAGGCCGTCGCGCAACGTCGCCTGGACCGCCGCGGTCAGCGCGAGCCGGGCGCGCCGGGTGGCGGCGTTGTCGCACAGCACGCGCAACGCCGCGTCGCCGTTGCCGGCGGTGTACCAGCGCGAGAAGTCCGCCGCGAGCTGCAGCAGGTAGTGGCAGATCACGTGGGGCTCCGCGGCGTCCGCGGACCGGACGACGACATCGGGGAGCTCGAGCAGCCGGCGCGCGATCGCCCACTCGGCGTCCTGGGTCAGCTCGCCGAGCTCGACCCCATCGAGCGAGGTCACCGCGCCGCCGGCCCGGCGGCCGAGCGAGGCGCAGCGCGCGTGGCTGTACTGGAGGTAGGGCCCCGAGTCGCCCTCGATCGACACCGCGTTGTCGAGGTCGAAGTCGACGTCCTTGTCGCGCTGCGGGGCGAGGTTGGCGAACACGATCGCGCCGATCCCGACCTGGCGGGCGATCGCGTCGACCGCGTCGGGCAAGAGCTCGGGGAGGTTCTCGGCGATCCGGCCGCGGACCAGCTCCTGGGCGATGTCGAACACCTGGCGCATCATCACGACGTTGCCGAGCCGGGTCGCGGCGCGCTTGTTGCCGATCCGGACCAGGCCGTACGGTACGTGCTCGCAGCGCGCCGACCAGTCGTGGCCCATCTTGGCCAGCAACTTGAACAGCTGGCGGAAGTGCAGGGCCTGGCCACGGTCGACGACGTACAGCGAGCGCGAGAAGTGAAAGTGGTCCCAGCGGTACTCGGCCGCCGCGACGTCGCGCGTGGCGTACAGCGTGGTGCCGTCGCGGGTCCGCAGCAGGATCGGGGTCTTCTCGTCCGCCAGCTCGACCACGAGCGCGCCGTCGCTCTCGCTGGTCAGCCCGGCCCCGGCGAGCTCGCCCAGGATCCGCGGCATGTCCGGCTCGTAGGCCGACTCGCCGCGGACCTCGTCGTACTCGATCCCGAGGATCTCGTAGACCGACTGGAACTCGGCCCACGATACGTCGCGGAACTGCTGCCACAGCGCGCGGGTCGCCGGGTCGCCGTCCTCGAGCTGCTTGAACGCCAGCCGGCCGGCCTGCTCGAGCGTCGGGTCGGTCTTCATCGCGTCGCGGAACCGGACGTACAGCGCGTTGAGCCCGGTGACGTCGACCGGCGCGATCGGCCCCCACTTGTGCCACGCCGCGATCAGCATGCCGTGCGTGGTGCCCCAGTCGCCGAGGAAGTTGATGCCGACGACCCGGTAGCCGAGCGCGCGGAACGTCTGGGCCAGGGCGTGGCCGATCGTCGTGCCGCGGATGTGATGATAGGCGAGGTGCTTGGAGATGTTCGGCGAGCCGTAGTCGATGCAGATCGTCTTGCCGGCGCCCAGCGTGTGCGGCACCAGCCGGCCGTGCAGCGCGCCGTCGATCACCCAGTGGAACGCCGCGGCGCGGTGGGCGCGGAAGTTGACGAACGGGCCGGCCGCGGTCGCGCTGGCGAGCAGCTCGCCGGGGGTACCGGAGTTGAACGCCTGGGCGATCGCGCGGGCGACGTCGGCCGGGCTTTGCTTGCGGGCCTTCGCGATCGCGAAGCAGCCGACCGCGAGATCGCCGAGCTCGGGCCGCGGCGGGGCCTCGACCTTGAGGTCCTCGGCCGCGATGCCGTCGCCGGCCAGCCGGGCCACCGCCTCGGCCGCGGCCCGGTACAGAGGCGTATGGTACGTCGCCATGGGCGGCGCACACTACCATCGATCGCGCAGCTCGCCAAAAGGCCCACGGATTCTCGGCAGTTGAATTGACCCTTCGGCGAGCACCATGCTACGACGTTCGTGCACGGTCCGCCTGCGGGCCGGCATGCTGCTTCCGCGAGACCAAAGACCTCTTGGGGAGGATCCCTAGTGAGCAAGATCGTTTTGTGCGTCGATGACAGCGTGACCATGCAACAGGTCGCGGACATCACGTTCCGGGGCACCGAGTTCACGTATGTCGGTGCGCGCAGCTTCGATGAAGGTCTCGAGAAGGCCAGAGGCCAGCGCCCGACGCTGGTGCTCGCCGATTCGCATATGCCCGGGCAAGGCAAGTCCGGCTACGACCTGTGCCTGGCGCTCAAGTCAGATCCGAACACGGCCGGGGTGCCGGTCGCGATCCTGATCGGCAACGCGGCGCCGTACGACGCCGCGCGCGGGTCCCAGGTCGGCGCCGATGCCAACCTGCCCAAGCCGTGGGACACCCAGACCATGCTCGAGAAGGTCCTCGAGATCGTCGGCAAGGCCGGGAGCGGGGTCGCCAAGCCCGGCGGGGCCGCGGCGACGGCCGCGCCAGCCCCGGCCGCGGCGGCTGCGCCGGTCCCGGTCGCGGCAGCCGCCGCCAGCAAGAGCGCTGCCTCGCCGGTCGCGTCGGTCGCCGCCGCGGCGTCGTCGGCCGCTGCGATGCCGCCGCGCTCGGCCACGATCATGGGCATGCCGACGATCAAGATGCCGGCCGGCAACACGCCGGCGTCGGTGCCCGGGGTCGCGGCGGCCACGCCGCCCGCGCCGACCAAGACCACGGTGATGGCGGTGCCGCCGATCTCGCCGACCGGGGGCGCCGGCACGTCGCCGGCGATCCGATCGCCCGCGCCGCCGCCGCCGGCCCAGCCGGTTCAGGCTGCGATGACGCCGTCGAGCGCGGTCAGCCGCGCGCCGATGATCAGCGGCACGCCGACCAAGCGCTCGGCGCTGGTCGAGCGCTCGCTGCAGAAGATGGCGGCCAAGCTCGCCGAGGCGTCGGGGCTCGATCCCGGCAGCCCGGAGCTCGCGGCGCTGCTCAAGCTCTCGACCGAAGTGGTCGAGCGGATCGTGTGGGAAATCGTCCCGGATCTCGCCGAGCAGATCATCCGAGAGAACCTGCACGATCTCACCGCCCGTCGCGGCTAACGCGCGGCCGGCCGCGGCTTGCCGTGCTAGCGTCGCGCCGTGACGACGTCGTCGGCGCTCCCCAAGCAGTACGATCCGTTTGAAGTCGAGCCCCGCTGGCGCAGGTTCTGGCTGGAGAACGGGTTCTTCCACGCCGACGAGACCACCCCAACGGTCCCGTACGCGATCACGCTGCCGCCGCCGAACGTGACCGGCTCGCTGCACATCGGTCACGCGCTCGGCTCGACGCTGCAGGACATCCTGATCCGCTGGAAGCGGATGCAGGGCTTCAACGCGATGTGGATGCCGGGCGTCGACCACGCGTCGATCGCCGTGCACGTCCTGCTCGAGAACGACCTCAAGCGCCGCGACCAGAAGACCCGGTTCGAGCTCGGCCGCGACGAGTTCATGCGCCAGGCGTGGGCGTGGAAGGATCGCAGCGGCAACCGGATCAGCGAGCAAGAGAAGCTGATGGGGTTCTCGCTCGACTGGCCGCGCGAGCGGTTCACGATGGACGAGCGCTCGAACAAGGCGGTGATCGAGGCGTTCGTCCGGCTGTACGAGGAGGGGCTGATCTTCCGCGCCAAGCGGATGATCAACTGGGATCCGGTGAGCGAGACCGTGGTGTCCGATCTAGAGGTCGATACCGCCGAGGAAGCCGGCTCGCTGTGGGAGCTGAGATACCCTATCGTCGGCGCAGGCGCCGACGGGGCTGTCGTCGGCGCAGGCGGCGGCGAGATCATCGTCGCGACCACCCGCCCCGAGACCATGCTCGGCGACACCGCGGTCGCGGTCAACGCCAGCGACGAGCGCTACCGGCACCTGCACGGCAAGGAGGTCGAGCTGCCGCTGACCGGCCGGCGGGTCCCGATCGTCCCGATCGACCTCACGCGCGACGGCAGGCCGTGGCCGGACCCCGAGTTCGGCTCGGGCGCCGTGAAGATCACCCCGGCGCACGATCCGAGTGACTACGAGGTCTCGCAGCTCGTGAGCCTGCCGATCCTCCAGGTGATCGACGCCAAGGGCCGGATCTGTGCGCCGGCGCCCGCGAAGTACATCGGGATGACCGTCGACGACGCGCGCAAGGCCGTGGTCGCCGATCTCGAGGCCGCCGGCGCGCTCGGCGAGGTAAAGCCGTACCGGGTGCCGCGCGGCCGCAGCCAGCGCTCGGGCGCGGTGATCGAGCCGATGCTGATGGAGCAGTGGTGGGTCAAGGCGTCGGCGCTCGCCGACAAGGCGGTCGCCGCGGTCGAGCAGGGCAAGACCCGGTTCGTGCCCGAGCACGAGACCAAGACGTTCATGCACTGGATGACCAACATCAAGGACTGGTGCATCTCGCGCCAGCTGTGGTGGGGCCATCGCATCCCGGCGTGGCACTGCACGTGCGGCACGATCATGGTCGCGCGCGAGGCGCCGGCCGAGTGCGGCTCGTGCGGCAACGCCGCGCTCGCCCAGGACGAGGACATCCTCGACACCTGGTTCAGCTCCGGGCTGTGGCCGTTCTCGACCCTGGGCTGGCCGGACAAGACCCGCGACCTCGCGACGTTCTTTCCCAACAACGTCCTGGTCACCGCGCCCGACATCATCTTCTTCTGGGTCGCCCGCATGATGATGATGGGCCTGCACTTCACGGGCAAGGTGCCGTTCCGCACCGTGTACCTGACGTCGATCGTCACCGACGAGAACGGTGACAAGATGTCCAAGAGCAAGGGCAACGTGATCGACCCGCTCGACATCGTGCACGGCGCGACGCTCGAGCAGCTGATCGAGCGCGTCGACCTCGAGCGACCGCCGGTCGATCTCGACAAGCTCAAGGCCGCGCTGCGCAAGAATTTCGGCAAGGGCATCCCGCCGATGGGCGCCGACGCGCTCCGGTTCGCGCTCGCCGCGCTCAGCACCACGCCGCGGCTGCGGCTGTCGGTCGAGCGCGTCGAGAAGTACCGCAACTTCATCAACAAGCTGTGGAACGCGTCGCGGTTCGCGCTGATCAACCTCGACGGTTACGACCCCGAGCGGTTCGAGGCCCAGCTGTCGACCCCGGCGGTGCGCGGCTCGCTCGGCATGGCGGAGCGCTGGATCCTGTCGCGGCTGCAGGCGGTGGTCGGCGCCGTCGATGCCGCGCTCGAGTCGTTCCGGTTCGCCGACGCGGCCAACGCGATCTTCCACTTCGTGTGGGATGAGCTGTGCGACTGGTACATCGAGGTCGCCAAGCCGCACCTCTACATGAGCCCCGAGGTCGAGCAGGACGCCGCGCGCAACACCCGGCGCCACATCGTGCAGGGCGTGCTGGCGGCCGCGCTCGAGACCACGATGCGGCTGCTGCACCCGTTCTCGCCGTTCGTCACCGAGGAGATCTGGCAGAAGCTGCCCAAGCCGCCGCAGCTGCCCGGCTCGCTGATGATCACGGTGTTCCCGCGCAGCGACGCGTCGTGGATCGATCCGGGGGCCGAGGCCGAGATGCAGCTGCTGCAGGACGTCACGGTCGCGTGCCGGATGCTGAAGCAGACCTACGGCGTGTCGCCGGCGCAGCCGATCGCGGTCGAGCTGCGGATCGCCGGCGCGATGGCGCGCGGCGTGATCGAGCGCCACCGGTCGATCATCGAGCGCGCGGCGAAGGTCAGCGCGGCGATCGCCGGCGACGCGGCCGGGCCGGCGCCGCCGGATGCGGCCAAGGCCGTGGTCGGGGCCGACATCGAGATCGTGATGCCGCTCGGCGGGCTGATCGACGTCGCCGCCGAGCAGACCCGGATCGCCAAGGACCTCGCCAGGGCCGAGAAGGAGATCTCGGCGCTGAGCCGCAAGCTCGGCAACGCCGACTTCCTGGCCCGCGCGCCCGAGGACGTGGTCGCCGAGCAGAAGCTGCGGCTCGCCGACGAGCAGGCCCGCCATCAGCGGCTGGTCGATGCGCTCGCGACCCTGAGCGCCGGTACGCCCGCCGGTACGCCCGCCGGTACGCCCGCCGGTACGCCTGCCGGTACGCCCGCCGGTACGCCGGATGGAGTCGACGCGTGACGGCGGCGGTGATCGGCCGGCCGGGGCTCCCGGGGATCGTGGGCCTGTCGCGCAGCCGCGCCGCGCTGCTCGTGGTCGACATCCAGGACCGCCTGCTGCCGGCGATGCCGGCCGAGGCACTGTCCGACGTCCTGCGCCACACGGCGATCCTGATCGAGGCCGCGCAGCGGCTCGGCCTGCCGATCGTGGTCAGCCAGCAGTACCCGCGCGGCCTGGGGCCGACCCACGCATCGATCGAGACCGCGATCGAGGCCGCGCGCGGCGCCGGGGCGGACGTCCACCGGTTCGACAAGCTCGAGTTCTCGGCGGCGGCGGCGCCCGCGTTCGCCGAGCTCGCGTCCGGGCTCGGCCGCGATCAGTGGATCCTGTGCGGCATGGAGACCCACGTCTGCGTCTACCAGACCGCGCGCGACCTGGTGGCGCGCGGCGCGGCGGTCCACGTGTGCGCCGACGCGGTGTGCAGCCGCACCCACCGCAACTACGACCTCGGCCTCGGCCTCATGGCGCGCGCGGGCGCGATCATCACGTCGACCGAGGTCTGCGTGTTCGATCTGCTCGGCCGCGCCGGGTCCGACGAGTTCCGCGCGCTGTCCAAGGTGATCAAGTAGCGATGTCGGCGGGCGAGTCGACCGGCGAGATCCTCAAGTCGCTCGCGGTCAACGTCGCGATCGCCGTGTTCAAGGGCATCGCGGCGGCGATCACCGGCTCGGGGGCGATGCTCGCCGAGACCCTGCACTCGTTCGCCGACTGTGGCAACCAGCTGCTGTTGCTCCGGGGCGTGCGCGCCGCGGGCAAGCCGGCCGACCGCGACCACCCGTTCGGCTACGGCCGCGCGATGTACTTCTACTCGTTCATCGTCGCGCTGCTGCTGTTCTTCGGCGGCGGCGTGTTCTCGATCTACGAGGGCATCCACAAGATCCGCGCGCCCGAGCCGGTCGAGGACATCACGCTGGCGATGGTGATCCTCGCGGTGTCGGTCGTGCTCGAGGGCTGGTCGCTGTACGGCAATGTCCGGATGATGAACCAGCGCCGCGGCACCACGGGGCTGTTCCACTACCTCCACCGGACCAAGGACTCGGACCTGATCGTCGTGGCCGGCGAGAACAGCGCCGCGGTGGTAGGGCTCGTGTTCGCGGCCGCCGCGATCGGGCTGTCCAAGCTCACCAACGATGGCCGGTGGGACGCGGTCGGCTCGCTGATGATCGGCGCCGTGCTGGTCGGCGTGGCGACGTTCCTGGCGCGCAAGGTCAAGAGCCTGCTGGTCGGCGAGGCGGCCGACCCGGAGCTGATCCGGTCGTTCGAGGAGCTCGCCGAGCTCGATCCCAACGTCGAGCGCGTGCTGAACGTCCTGACCCTGCAGCAGGGCCCGGGCGAGATCGTCGTCGCGGCCAAGCTCAAGTTCCGCCCCGGGATGGACACCGACACCCTGGTCGAGGCGATCAACGCGTTCGAGCGCGCGCTCAAGGCCAAGCTCCCCGAGGTCCGCTGGAGCTTCATCGAGCCCGACAACGCCGACTGAAAGCCGCGCGCGGCGCCGGACCACCGCGCGTGGTCGTCCGAGGCGGCCGGGCTAAGCGCCGCGCAACAGGCCGACCAGCTGCTTGGTCGCCGGGACCTGCATCCCGAGCGTGTACAGCTTGCCGCGGGGCGCGCTCGCATCACGCTGGTTATGCAGGTGCACGAACGGCTGGGAGTCGCTGCCGCCGCTGTAGACCGTGAAGTGATCGACTCCGATCACCTGGTCGACATTGGGTGCGCCCTCGCTCGCATCGTCGAGCCGGTCCGCGACCCACGAGGCGGCGGTTTGCTCGAGCACGAGCTCGCCCCCCATGTCGATGCCGTCGTCGTGGCGCTGCTCGTGGACGATCCGCAACAGCCCACCGGCTTCCCGCGACAAGCTCACAGTTTCTTTGACGATATTGGCCATGGCTACTTACCTAAACTATCTACGTCGGCTTGCGTGATCTTGCCGATCGGGACCCGGCGGCTGTTATCCGGGGTGAGCTTGAACTTGCTGTCGTCGTTGGTGATCATCACTTCGCGGCTGCCGATCGTCCCGCTGTTGTCCATCGTCGCGCCCATGCCGGTGTAGAGCTCGTTCGCGCCGTAGTTGGTGTCGAGCAGCTTGCGGACCTTGCTCGCCTTGTCCGCCAGGACAGGATCACTGGTGGCAGGCTCGGCCTTGACCGGGGTGTTCTTGAGGATATCGAAGATCTTGCCGAGCTCGGCCGGATCGGTGACGCCGGCCTTGGTCGCGGCTTCGGCCGTGAACTTCGGGTCGTTCATCGCCTTGGTGGTGAGCTGGGGCCACTCCATCTTGCCGACCCCCACGGTCTTGTCGCCGCCCGCGGTCGGGATCGCCTTCGAGGTATCGAACACGCAGATCTCGACGTCCTTGCCCAGGGCGCCCGCGATCATCTCCTTGGTCCAGCCCACCTTGAGCATGGCCTGCGCCGGGCTCAGCCCGGCCAGATCGCTCGGCTCGGTCGCGAAGACGAATTCGCGGCTCGAGTTGCCGAACGCCGCGGGACCCCACTTGCTATCGACGAACATCTCCTTGGGCCCGACACGCGCGACGTAGCGCGGCATCTCGCCGTTGGCGATCGCCGCGAGCATCTCCTGCTCGCTGCGCGCCTTGCCGGTCTGGATCTCCTTGGCCATCGCATCGAGCGAGGAGTTGTTGGCCTGGTCCTGCGCGTCGTGCGCCTGGGCCTTGGCATCGTCGGACACCGGGCCGCCGGCGAAGTCATCGAGCGAGGTCTTGCCGTCGGTGATGCCCTTCTTGGGATCCTTCGCCGCGGCCTTCTCCTCGGCCTTGACCTCCTTGACCGCCTTGTCGAGATCGGCCGTCGGGCCGTCCTTCTCGAGCTTGGCCGCGAGGTCCTGGTTGAACTTCTGCTTCGTGTCCGGCGACAGGTTCGGGTCGGCCTCGGTCTTCTCGAGGTCCTTGAGCCCCTTGCGGTTGGCGTCGGTGTCGCGGAGATCCGCGTCCTTGGGCTTCTCGCCCGACTTGATCTCGTTGAGCGCGGCGTCGCGCGCCTCGGGCGAGGCGTTGTCGTAGCCGAGCTGCTCGAGCTGGTTCTCGAGCTTGGTCTCCGGGCCTGCCGGCGCGTCACCGGGTGCGGCGTCGCCCTTGGCGGCCACCTTGTCGTCGGCAGGCGCGGCCGCCTTGTCGTCGGCAGGCGCGGCCTTCTTGTCGTCGGTGGCCGGGGCCTTCTTGTCGTCGGCGGGCGCGGCCTTCTTGTCGTCGGTAGGCGCAGCCTTCTTGTCGTCGGGGGTCGCGGCCTTGTCGTCGGTGGTCGGGGCCTTCTTGTCGTCGGTGGTCGGGGCCTTCTTGTCGTCGGTAGGCGCGACCTTCTTGTCGTCGGTGGTCGGGGCCTTCTTGTCGTCGGCGGGCGCGGTCGTCTTGTCGTCGGTGGCCGGAGCCTTGTCATCTCGGCCGGTCGGGCGGGTCTCGCCCTTGGCGTCGGCCGCGCCGGTCGTCTTGCCGCCGTCCTTGCCGGTCGGGGTGGCTCCGGCGTCGCTGGTCGCGCCGCCGCGTGCGGCCGTGCCGGCCGGATCGGCGCCGGCGGTCGCGCCGTCGCGTGCCGTCGGGCGAGCGCCGGGCTCCGCGCCGGCGCGTGCGGTCGGGTTGGTCGGGTTGGCGCCGGGCTCCGCGCCAGCGCGTGCGGCCGGGTTGGTCGGGTTGGCGCCGGGCTCCGCGCCTGCGCGTGCGGTGGTGCCGGGCTCCGCGCCACCCGCGCCATGGGTCTCCGCGCCGCCGCCGGGGCCACCGCCGGCCGCGTGCGTCGTACCGCCGCCGCCACCGCCGCCCGCGTCACCGCCGCCGAGGCTCGGCGTGTGGATGTCCGGCTCGGTCTCGTGACTGCCCTCTTCGCTCTCATGCGACATGAGAGCTTCGATCTTCGGGTGCATCATCACGCCGTTGGTCGCCGCCGCGGCCAGCCAGCTCTTCGGATCGAAGTCGTAGTGACCCGTGGTGGCCAGCTGCGTGCCGGCGTCGAGCGCGCGATCCGACGCCATGTTGACCGCGAACTTCGCGAGGTTCGGGCCCTTGGCGGTCAGCGACTCGCCGAGCCCCTGCGCGAAGCCTTCTTCGCCCGCCGCGGCCGACTTCGCGATCGCGCCGATCCCTTGCGCCATCCCCGCGCCGATCGCGCCGGTCGCCGCACCGATCAGCACCGATTTCACCGTCACCCCATCGAACAGGCTATTGCCCATCACCAGGTTACTGGCCATCTGACCGGCGACGCTGCTCAGCGCGCCCGCCGCGGCACCGACGAGGATCGCGCCGACCGGTCCGGTCGTGGCGATCAGCGCGGTCACGGCGATGACCACGACGACCGCGACCACCACCGACGCGACGAACGC
Source organism: Kofleriaceae bacterium (assembly GCA_036271215.1). Lineage (GTDB taxonomy): Bacteria > Myxococcota_A > Polyangia > Haliangiales > Haliangiaceae > JABFXX01. Next base: position 14,920 of record DATBBB010000291.1, read on the forward strand.
GAGCGCCTTCTGCCACCACGGCTTGACCGCGGCCGCGGCCTTCTTCGCCTCGTCGAGGATCTGCTTGGTTTCGTTGCCGGGAACCGCGGTGTCGAGCCCCGACTGGAAGCTCGTGACCATCCCGGCGAGCTTGCCGCTGACGGTGGACTGCTGGGTGTCGTAGGCGGTCTTGGTCGCCTTGACGCTGGTGTCGAACTGGGTCGCGGCCCCCTTCTCCACGGTGTCGAACTGCTTGGTCGCGGTCTTGGCGGAGTCCTGGAGCGACTTCGCGCCCTCATCGGCGGTCTGGGTCAGCGACTGGGTCGTGCTCTGCGCGAGCTGCTGAGCCTGCGCCTTGGCCGCGGCCGCGGCTTGCGTCATCTGGCCGACCGATTGCGAGGCCTGGGTCGCGAGCTCGCCGGAGGACCCGGCGGCCTGCTTCTTCAGCCCATCGACCGCGGACGGACCGGCGGTGCGCAGCTTGTCGAGCTGGGTCCGGACCTCCTTGCCGATGTCCTTGGGATCGGGCGCCTCCTGGTCCTTCGCGCTCTGCTCGACGCCCTTGGCCGCGCTCGCGAAGCCCTGGGCGGCGCTCGTGCACCCCGCGCCGATGCCCGCGATCGCCGACGCGCCCGCGCTCTTGATCCCGCTCGAAGCGGCGGCACCCTGACCCTGGATCGAGGCGACCTGCGAAGCGCTCAGCTGATCGAGCTGGGCCTGCGCGAGCTGCGCACTCTGCTTGAGCTGTTGCTGGTTGGTCTTGAACACGGTCTGGGCGGACGTGATCGCCTGATCGTGCGTGGTCTGCAGCTGGGTCTGCGCGGTGGTGAACGCGGTGTCGATCTGCGTGGTCTGATCGGTCGCGGTCTGCTGGGCCGCCGTGATCACCGTCGATTGTTGCGACGTGATCTGGCCGTTGGCCTTCGTGGCCTGGCCGGGCATCGCCGCGGACCAGCCACTCGCCACCTTGATCGCGGCCTTCCGCGCCGCGGAGAGCTTGTCGCCCGAGTACGGCAGCGACATGTTGCCGAGCGCCGACGCTTCGCCGGCTTTCTGGCCGGCGTACGCGGTGATCGCCGAGGTCGTCGCCGTGAAGTCCGCGTTCAGCGTCGCGATCTGGGCGGTCTCGGCGGTCTGGACGTCCTGGACCGCCTTCTGATGATCCTGGGTCAGCTTCGCGAGCGACTTGGTCAGCCCGCTGTCGATCTGCTGGACGGCGTCGCTATGCGCGGAGGTCAGCTTGGCGAGCGCGGCCGCGCTCGCGGCGTCGACCTGGGCCTTCATCGCGGCGACCGCGCTCTGGACCGCCGCGACCTGGGCCGCCTGACCCGCCGCGACCTCGCCGAGCGCCTTCGACATCCCCGCGGACACGGTGCCCTCGAGCGCCGCCTTCTGCGCGCGGACCGCGCTGGCCTCGGCGAGCTGCGCCGTCACCAGGCTGTTCAGTAGCTTGCGGCTCTCCGTTCGCTTCTTCTCGATCTTGGATTTGACGACGCTCTCGATCTTCTTGGTCTCGCGATCGTCCTGACCGGGCAGCCGATCGGGCAAGAACTTGTTCCAGTCGCTGATCGGCTTGAGCTGGACCGGCCCGGTCGCGGCGTCGCCGCCGGCTTTCGCGCCCGACTTGCCGTGGGTCTCGGCCTGGTGGGGGTGCTGCGAGGCTTTATGCGTGGCCGTCGCCTTGTGGGCGCGATTGAGCTTCTCTCCGTGCTCGGCGGCGCTCGCGGCGAGGTGCGTGTGCGCGTGCTTGCCGACCGGCTGGTTCTTCACCTTGTGGACCGCGTCGTGGAGCTGGCCGAACGCGTTCTTGGTCGCGCCACCGACGGCTTGCTTCAGGTCGTTGACGTGCTTGCCCGCGGTCGCCTGGGCCTCCGCGGCGGTGGTGGATTCTTGCGCCGGGCCGTGAACCTCGTGCTCCGCCTGGGGATCGCGGGCCGCGCTCACGATCGGTAGCTTGCCCGGGCGCGGCACACCATCGTCCGCCTCCGCCGGATCGCCGCTCGCCGGCTTGCGCAGCAGCGCGCCGCGGGACGGCGCGGCGACCTGCACCTGCTGGACCGGGCGCGGTTCGGCCCGGTCGGTCCCGGGGCGCGGTTCGGCCCGGTCGGTCCCCGGGTTGTGGCGGTGTTCGGCCCGGTCGGTCCCCGGGCGGGGTTCGGCCCGGTCGTCCCCGCGGGCTGCCGCGCGGGACCCCACGCGCGCGGCGACCGCGTCGGCCTCGTGCTCGAGCGCGTCGCCGGGCTTGCTGACCCCGCTCGCGGCGGTGCGGCCCTGCCAGCCCTGGACGACGTGCTGGAGCTCGTGCGCGATCAGCTGCTTGCCGGCCGTGGAGTGCGCGTCGAACGCGCCGGCCGCGAAGAACACATCTTCGCCGACGGTGAACGCGGCGGCGTTGACCGCGCGGGCGGCGTCCGCCGCCACGTCGTCGGTGTGGATCCGCACGCGCTCGAGCGACACCCCGAGCTCGCGCTCCATCTCCGCGCGCAGCGCTGCCGGGAGCTCCGCTCCCGAGCCCGCGTGCGCGAGCGCGGCTTCGACCTCGGGAGACCGATCATCGATCTCGGTGATCTCGCCGTTCGCGACCGCGCGGCGGTAGAGCGTCGCGCCGCGGCGCTCGGCGGCGCGGTGCATCGCCACGCCGGCCGGCGTGGTGAGCTTGCCTGGCACAGCGCCGGGGACCGCGCGCTGCGCGGTTGCGGGATCGGCCGCGGCGAGCGTGGTCGCGCGGAGCTCGTCGTGATCGCCCAGCTTGACCAGGACCTCGCGCAGGCCTCGGCCCTGGAGTCGGGCGTAGGCTTCGTCGCCACCGAGCGCGCGCAGCGCACGCAGGCTCGGGACGAACGCGTCGAACCGCCGCTTCGCCTGGTCGCCCAGGCGCTCGAACAGCCGCTGGATCCGGGAGCGCTTACCGACGAGGGTCAGCTCCCCGTGGAGTTGATCGATCTCGTCCTCGAGCAAGACATCGAGGTCGGGATCGTGGTCGTGACGGCGATCTCGTTCTAATCCCACGGGAACCTTGCGCTATGATACGGAAGCCACCGCCCAGACTTGTCCTATGGAACCTACCTATTTGCTCATCGGGGACCGGCCGGTAAAAATCGAAAGATTACCTGATGGTACATCCATCGCCTGGGTGGTTAATCCTGCTACCAATACCTACATCGAGGACGGAAGTTATCTGACTCGCGAGGGGATCTCGCTCACCGAAGCGGAGTTCGAAGCCCGCCGCGCGGCCGCCGCGACCGAGCACCTCGATACCGCGCTCGCGAACCTGGATCGCGCGGAGCTGCGCGCCCAGGTCGACATCCTGATCGAGCGGATCGATCCCGCGCGCGCACCGCAGGCGCCCACGCCGGCCGAGCTCGGCACGCTGGTCGCCCTGATCGAGACCCAGACCGGGGCCACGATCGACACCAGCCTGCGCGTGATCGCGAGCTGGCTGCGCCAGCCGACGCCGGAGCACCTCGCGAAGCTCGAGACCCTCGCGCGGTCGCTCGGCTGGGATCCCGCCGCCGAGCAGGCGCGCGAGGACGCGCGTCAGGATCGCGAGATCGCGGCCAACGTGAACCAGTCGCTCGACGAGATCTTCAGCAAGATCGACTTCAAGCTCTAGCGACCCCGCGCACGCTCTGGTTACTCGAGCACGCCCGACTCGGCGATCTTGCCGATCTCGCGGAACTCGGCCTTGATCGCGCGCTCGAGGTGATCCATCGACAGCGGCACGTGCTCCTCGGCCGCGAGGAACGCCGCGCGCAAGGTCGCGTTGCGGATGTAACCGCCGGACAGCCGGTAGCGCCGCGCGAGCTCCGCGAGATCGAACTCGCCGGTCCGCGGCAGCGCGGCCGGCAGGTGCGCGCGCCACAGCGATTCGCGCGCCTCCTCGTCGGGGAACGGGAACGTCAGCCGGAACGACAGCCGGCGCTTGAACGCGCTGTCGATCGAGGTGCCGAAGTTCGTGGTCAGGATCGCGATGCCCTCGAAGGTATCGAGCCGCTGGAGCAGGTAGTTGACCTCGAGGTTCGCGTAGCGATCGACCGACGACTTGACCTCGGTGCGCTTCGAGAACAGCGAGTCGGCCTCGTCGAACAGGATGATCGCGTGGCCATCCTCGGCGGCATCGAACAGCTTGGCCAGGTTCTGCTCGGTCTCGCCGATCCACTTCGACATGATCCGCGACAGATCCACGCGATAGAGGTCCATGCCGAGCTCGTTGGCGATCGCGCTCGCGACCAGCGTCTTGCCGGTACCCGGTCCGCCGGAGAACAGCGCGGTCACGCCGCGGGCGGTCGTGATGATGTCACCCATGCCCCAGCGGTCGAACACGATCCGGCGGTGCTTGATCCGCGCGATCAGCTCGAGCACGCTCTCCTGGATATCGGGCGGCAGGATCACGCGCGACCAGCTCGCGAGCCGCTCGACCCGGGTCGCGGTCGCGCGCAGCTTCGACGCGAGGTACTGGCGGATCGCCTGCTCGAGCGCGAGCGACGCGTCGGCATCGCGCGCGAGCTCGCCGGCCGCGTGGCGCGCGGCGACCTGGGCGCACGCCCGCGCGATCGCGCCGGGCCCGACGCTGAACCGATCCGCGAGCTCGCTCGGATCGCGGACCTCGAGCGCGTGCTCTGCGAGCATCGTCTGCCAGACCTCGATCCGCTGCTCCATCGACAGCGGCGGTAGATCGATCGCCAGGTAGCCCGGCGACAGCGGGACCTCGGTGTCGAGCGGCAGCCGGATCGCGAGCGGGCCGGGGTGGTCGTCGAGGATCTGGCGAACGGTGTCGCGCGCGCCCGGATCGTCGCTGGGGATGGCCTCGAGGCCGTCGACGCACGGCAACAGGCCCAGCAGGTGCGCGCGGCGCAGCGCGAACCGCAGCTCGCCGGCCCGCCGCCGGAGATCGCGCAGGAACGGGCTGGCGTCGATCACGCCGAGCCAGCGGTCCGCGGCGGCGCCGAGCGTGGCGAGCAGCGCGTGGCGGCCCGCGCCCGAGCGGCCGCGCACCACGATCCGGCCGGCGTCGCTGTCCGGCGCTTCGGCGAGCCGCTTGGCGATGTCGTCCTTGACCTCCGCCGGGATCAGCAGCATGTCGAACGCGCGCGACTCGGCGATGATCTTGATGTCCTCGAGATCTGCGCCGACGTTCGCGCCGCGCAGCATGCGCGGTACGATCGGATCGCAGCTGAGCGACAGGAACGGGCGCTGGCCGCCCGCGCCGACCTGGACCAGGCCGTGGCGGACCAGCGGCGCCTCGCGATCGAGCTCCTGCGCGATCTGGTACGGGCTCGCGTGCCCCGCGAGGATCTGCACCACGGTGAGCTCGTCGACCAGCGGCCGCGCATCGTCGTTGGCCAGGATGCCGTACAGCCGGGCCAGCTCGCCCCACATCGATGGCGCCACGACCACGAGCAGCACGAGCTGCGCGATCGGGGTGAGCTTGAACTCGGCCGCCTGCAGCGCGAACGGCGAGTTGCCCTGCGCGGCGGCCTCGGCGGCGCGGGTCGCCGACAGCGCGAGGCCGACCAGCGCCTCGGCGTCGACCACCTCGTCGGGGGCGCGCCCGCTCGCGCGGCCCAGCAGCCCCGCGACCTCGGCGCGAAACGGCAGCGCGCCCTCGGTCACCGGGCTGAGCCGGCCATCGTCCCACGCGCGCGCGATCGCGTGGCCGACCATCGCCGAGATCAGCGTCCGGTAGCGATCGAGCAGCTCGAGCACCCGATCGGCGGCGATCGACTCCTGGCGGTTGCGGGGCGCGAGCAACCACGGCGTGATCAGCGAAGCCGTGTTGCGATGAAACCCGGGCAACGCGGCGGGAGGGTCGATCTCGGCCGGCGCGATCGGTTCGCCGGCCGATGGCTCGAGCTCGCCGTCGATCGAAACCCCGTTAACCTCGTCCGGCCCCTCGTTCGGCGCCAGCTTGGGATCGACCAGCGTGGGCGGGGGACGGTGCCCCGCCGCGAGCAGCGCGCGCACCGAGCCGACCGCGATGTCGTCGTGGGCCTCGCTGAACCGGAGCAGGAACGACTGGCCGGCGTTGTCGATCGCGGCATCGACGAACGCGCGCTCCTCGGTGTGCTCGGCGAGGATCCGGCCGAACCGCAGGTCGAACACCACGAACTTGAGGCTGTTCGCGCGGAGCAGCGCGAAGCCGCGCGCGGGCGCGAACCGCACCAGATCGATCCCGGCGAGCGTGAGGCGATGCAGCACCGTGCCGTTGTGGAGCCCGAGCACCACGAGCTGCGCGAGCGCATCGCCGGCCGTGACCAGCAGCGCGACGGTCCGGCCTTCGAGCAGCACGCAGCCATCGACCACGCGGCCGGTGCCGGACAGCGTGGTGGTCCAGCGCTCGGTGCCGGGATCGCGGAGCTGCACGCTCTGGCGCCGGCACACCACCCAGCGGGTCAGCGACACGGGCACCACGCAGTCCGCGTCGCGCGCCAATGGGAGCTGCGCGAGCTCGCCCGAGGCCGCGATCACCGTCGGCGGCGCCTCCGACCACAGCGCACCATGCGCGCCGACCGCGCACGGCCGCAACCGGCCCTCGCCGCCCCACAGCGGGTGCTCGCCGCGCACCACCCCGTTGGACCGCAGGCGGAGCAGGCGGTGGGTCGAGAGCGCGGCCCACACCTCGTTGCCGACCGGCGCGATGTCGAACACCGGCGCGCTCGGGTGAAAGCTCGGCGGTCGCTTGCCGGTGACATCGACGAGGTGGATCCCATCGCGCGCCGTGATCGCTGCGGTCAGACCATCGGCGGAGAACGTGAGAGTATGGCCAAGCGGCACGTCGCTACTGTAGGCCCTAACCCCTGACCCCAGGCCAGGTCCGTGCGCCATCCGAATCTTGCCGAGCGCCGCCGCGTTCCTGCCAGGAGCGGGTCGCTGCGCGATCGCGTAGAGTTAACGCATCGTGTCGAACGCAGCCCTCCCTGCATCCCATGATGGCTACGAGCTTGGCGATGTCCCCGAGCTCGGCGTGGTCCCCGCGAACATGCTGGCGCAGGTGATCCGCGCCAGCCGGTTCGGCGAGCCGCGCGACGCCTTCCGGCTCGAGTCGATCGGCGTGCCGGCCCTCGGGCCCCGCGACGTGCTGATCTACGTGATGGCCGCCGGGGTCAATTACAACAATGTCTGGGCCGCGATGGGCATCCCGGTCGACGTCATCAAGGCGCGCCAGAAGAAAGGCGAGCCCGAGGACTTCCACATCGGCGGATCGGATGCCAGCGGCGTGGTGTGGGCGGTCGGCGCCCAGGTCACCAACGTCGCGGTCGGCGATGAGGTCGTCGTGCACTGCGGGATGTGGGATCCGGGCGACCCGTGGGTGGTCGCCGGCAAGGATCCGATGTTCGCGCCGAGCCAGAAGATCTGGGGCTATGAATCGAACTGGGGCAGCTTCGCGCAGTACACGCGGGTCCAGGACCATCAGTGCCTGCCCAAGCCGCCGCACCTGACGTGGGAGCAGGCCGCGGCGTACATGCTGGTCGCGGCGACCGCGTACCGCATGCTGCACGGCTGGTCGCCCAACGTCGTCGCCGCCGGCGATCCGGTGCTGATCTGGGGCGGCGCCGGCGGGCTGGGCTCGATGGCGATCCAGATCGCGCGGGCGGCCGGGGCGCGGCCGGTGGCGGTGGTCTCGGGCGATTCGAAGAACGAGTTCTGCACCCGGCTCGGCGCGGCCGGCGTGATCGACCGCCGCAAGTTCGCTCACTGGGGGAAGCTGCCGCGGTGGTCCGACGACATCGAGTACAGCCTGTGGCTCAAGGGCGCGCGCGCGTTCGGCAGCGCGTTCTGGGACGCGCTCGGCGAGAAGCAGAACCCGACGATCGTGTTCGAGCACCCCGGCGAGACCACGTTGCCGACCTCGTGCTTCATGTGCGAGACCGGTGGGATGATCGTGATCTGCGCCGGCACCACCGGCTATAACGCCACGCTCGACCTGCGCTACCACTGGATGCGCCAGAAGCGGCTGCAGGGCTCGCACTTCGCCAACGATGACCAGGCGCGCGGCGCCAACGACCTGGTGATCGCGCGCGAGGTCGATCCGTGCCTGTCGCGGACGTTCGCGTTCGCCGAGACCGGCGAGTGCCACCAATTGATGCGCGACAATTTGCACCCCTCGGGCAACATGTCGATCCTGGTCAACGCGCCGCGGCCGGGGCTGCGCACGCTGGCCGACGTCCGAGGTGCCCACCGAGGCGACCAACGAGGCGACCACCGAGGGGCCCAACGAGGCGACCAACGAGGTGTCCAATGATGGCGGGTCCGCGGCCGTTTCGCGTGCTCGGGGTGCAGCAGATCGCGATCGGCGGGCCGAGCAAGGCCGCGCTGCGCCGGCTGTGGGTCGATCTGTTCGGCCTGCCGGTGGTCGGGACGTTTCGCAATCCGGCCGAGAACGTCGACGAGGATATCCTCACCGTCGGTGGCGTCGAGATCGATCTGATGGAGCCGATCGATCCGGCGCAGAAGCCCAAGGTCCACGAGCCGGCGCTGAACCACATCGGGCTGTGGGTCGACGACCTGCCGGCGGCGGTGACCTGGCTGACCGGCCAGGGTGTGCGGTTCACACCAGGTGGCATCCGGCGTGGCGCTGCAGGTCACGATGTGTGCTTCATCCACCCGAAGGGCGACCCCAAGGGCGACGTGCAACTTCCGCTGTCGGGAGAAGGCGTGCTGATCGAGCTTGTGCAAGCGCCTCCTGACATGATCGTGACGCTCGGAGATCGACCGAATGAATGAATCGAATGAATCGCAACCACGTCGTGGCAGGTAGGCTAGCGCCGGACAGGTTCTCGGCTATGGTGTGGGACCTAACTTCGAGAGGTTTCATGGCCAATCGCAAAGCGACCTTCGCAAAACGTCAGCGCGAGACCGATCTGAAGGATCGCGCGAAGGCCAAGGACGACCGGCGCGCGCAGAAGCGCACCGAGGTTCGGCCCGACAAGGGTCCCCAGATCGCATGGGATGAAGCCGTGCACGCCGTGACCACGGATGAGGATCTTCCGTCGCTGCAGACCGCGAACGAGGACGGCCTGGTCGAGGGTGCCGACGAGGGTGCCGACGGGGGTGCCAATAACGAGCTTGCCGCGGGCGATAATCCGGACGCGGCGCCGCGCCCCGGTGCGCCCGAGGCCGATCAGCCCGCTCCTGCGCCGCCCAAGGCGTCGTCCAGAGCATCCGGCGGTGGCGCGCCTGGCGGAGCCTCCGGTAGCGCCTCGTCCTCCGCCGGGGCCTCCACCGGGGCCTCCGGCGCAGCCTCGCCCGGGACGGCTGCTGGACCGGCCAAGCCTGCCCCGGCGACCAAGTCCGGCCCGATGGCCCGGCCCGGCACGCCGGCGTCTTCGCCCCGCCGCTGACCCACGCTAGGATAAGGGGCGATGGCGCTCCGCGTCCGGGTGTGCAACGTGACCGACGTGGCGCCGGGGGCGCTGCGCGGCTTCACGGTCACCGGCGTGACCTGGCCGGTGATGGTCACCCGGATCGACGACCAGCTGGTCGCGTTCCCCGGGGTGTGCCCGCACGACGACGTGTCGCTGGTCGA
>DATBBB010000292.1:0-24302 GCA_036271215.1 Kofleriaceae bacterium
GCAACTCGAACGGCTCGGTGCCGCAGACCGCCAAGAAGATCCTGACCCAGATCGCGTACTGCGATAACACGGTGCCCAACCCGTTCAACCTGATCCACTCGAGCAACATCGGGGTCGGGCCGACCCCGGCGGTCGGCGCGGCGTTCTTCGGCGGCGGCACCGGCACGTTCCAGCTGTTCGTCAACACCGGCTTCACTGCAAACGAGTTCGGACAGGATTGCGCGGGCGCCGGCTTGGTCGGCACCGTCTCCCACGGCTTCTTGCTCGACTTCATCGTACCGACGCTGACCGGCAAGGCGCAGACCGACGCCGCCAAGTTCTTGACCGCCGCCACCGACGCCACGGCGCAACAACCCAGCGTGGAGACCCCGTGACCATGCGTAGCTTGATCATTGCCAGCTCTATCCTCGCGCCCGTCGTGGCGTCCTCGTCGGCCGCGCTCGCGGGCGGCTACCTCATCCCCAACGAGAGCCCGCGCGAGCTCGCGATGGCGCAGTCGGCCATGGCCAACCAGACCGGCGCCGACGCGCTGTTCATGAACACCGCCGCGCTCGCCGGCCAGGACGGGCTCGACGTCTCGCTGGGCGCCGAGCTCCTGCTCAACCGCACCGACTGGTCGGATCCGAGCCTCGGCTCGGCGTCGCTCAAGCCCAAGGCCAACACGCCGCCGACCGCGACCGTGTCGTACGGCCGTCACATGAGCAACGGCATGGCGTGGGGCGCCGGCGTGGGCGTCAACGTCCCGGCCGGTGGCGGGCTGAATTGGCCGGCCGGGTGGCCCGGCCAGGAGTACGTCCAGACGGTCAGCCAGCAGGTGTTCGCGATCGGCGCCGGCGCCGCGATCCAGCCGACGCCGTTCTTGAAGCTCGGCGTGGGCTACCTGCGATTCCAGGCGACCGAGGAGCTGCACCAGTCGATCAACTACCTCGACCACTATGGCGACGCCGGGATCGTGGCGTCGGGCGGCGCGAACGGCGTGATGGGGGCGATCGAATTCGACGTCCCCCAGATCCCGCTGGTGCTCGCGGCCACCTACGTCCACTCCAGCGATCTCGACATGTCGGGCGACGCGCACTTCACCCAGGTGCCGACCGCGTTCCAGCCGCTACTCCACGATCAGGGCGTGACCGAGACCTTGATCATCCCCGACGTGTTCTACGTCGGCGCGGCGTACGAGGTGATGCCGAACCTCAAGGTCTCCGCGGCGTACGACTTCGAGCGCTGGAGCCCGTACAAGGAAGACAAGTTCGTCGGCTCCGGCGGGTTCTCGGTGAGCGTGCCGCGCGACTACAAAAACGCCTACGTGTTCCGCGTCGGCGCCGAGTGGGCGAACACGCCGTTCCTGCCGGCGCTGACCCTGCGCGTCGGCGGCCTGCGCAGCATCTCGCCGCAGCCGACCGAGACGCTGTCGCCATCCTTGACCGACGGCGATAGCACCGCGTTCTGTCTCGGCGCCGGTTACAACGTGAAGTCGAACCTGCGGATCGACGCCGGCTGGCAGCACGCGTTCTTCGACAGCATCTCGGCGAAGATGGGCTCGGACGCGTTCCCGGGCACGTACAAGACGACGGTCGACCTGGTCTCGGTCGGCATCAACTGGCGCAGCGACCTCGGGATGACCCGATAGCGAGCGCCGGCCCGCCCGGTCCTATGGATCGTCCAGCGGGCCGGTCAGCTCGCCGCGCACGAACTGCCGGACGATCGGATCCGGCGCGTCGTGGATCGTGCGCGCCGCGCCGCGGTACAGGATCGCGCCGCGGTACAGGACCGCGATCTCGTCGACGAACTGCGCCAGCGCGGCGACGTCCGACGACACCGCGAGCACGGTCGCGCCGGTCCGCGCCTGATCGGCGGTCAGCAGATCGTAGATCTTCTGCGTGGTGACCGGGTCGAGCCCGGCGGTCGGCTCGTCGTAGATCACCAGCTCGGCGTCGGTGACCGTGGCGCGCGCGATCCCGACGCGCTTCTTCATGCCGCCCGACAGCTCCGCGGTCCGCTTGGCCTCGCTGCCGGCCAGCCCGACCGCGCGCAGCCGCTCGGCGACCCGCGCGGCGATCGCGTCGCCCGGCATCCCGCCGCGCTGCTCGAGCGGGAACGCGACGTTCTGCGCCACGGTCAAAAAATCGAACAGCGCGTGGCTCTGGAACAGCATGCCGATCCGCTGGCGCAGCGCGCCGAGCTCGGCCTCGCGGCGGCCGGCCAGCGGCTCGCCGAGCACGTCGACCGTGCCGGCGTCCGGCGCCTCGAGCCCGGCGACCAGCTTGGCGATCACCGTCTTGCCCGACGCGGCGGGGCCGATCACCCCGAGCTTGCCGCCGCGCGGGACCTCGAGCGACACGCCGGTCAGCACGCGGCGCCGGCCATAGCGCTTGTGGACCTCGGCGAGCCGCAGGGCACAGGTCACGGGCAGCCGAGGTCCTTGGCGCGCGCGGTGTACTTGGAGTCGGCGAACTCGCGGCCGAGCCGGGCCAGGATGGCGCACGCGCCGGCGTGATCGTGCAGCTGGTCGAGCGTGACCGCGAGCTCGTACAGCGCGTCGTCGCGCAGGATCGACGCCGGGTAGTCCTCGGGCAGCTTGCGGAACGCGGCGGCCGCGCCGGGCAGATCGTGCAGCTCGTCGCGCAGGATCTGGCCGAGCAGCAGCTGGGCGTCGTCGAGCCACACCGAGAAGTACGAGCCGGTGAACCACGCGACCTCGCGGGTCGCGAGCAGGCCGCGCAGCCGGGTCACCGCGCCGGCGGGATCGTGGAGCTGGCGCGACACCAGCGCGCCGCGCCAGCGCGCGTCGTCGCGCAGGCCGCTGGCCGGGGTGTCGACCGGGATCCGGTCGTAGTACACGCGCGCGGCCTCGAGGTTGCCGAGCTCGTGCTCGTGGAGGTCGGCGAGCGACCACAATAGATTATCGGCGAGCTGGGTCTCGGCGAGGCTGGTCAACAGCCGCGCCATCTCGTCGGCGAGCGCGCGCGGATCGCGGCGCCGGCCGTCGCGCAGCAGGGTGCGCAGCGCGTCGCCCGCGGTCGGCTCGTCGGGGTAGTCGGTGACCACGCGCCACAGCGCAGTCCACGCCGGCGTGACTTGTTGATCGCGCAGCAACAGCTCGCCGGCGCGGTAGATCGCGATCGCCGCGGTCGTCGGATCGTCCACGGCGCGCGCCGGGATCGCGAGGTAGGCCGCGATCGCCGGACCGGTGCGCTGGGCGTGCTCGAGGGCCTCGGCCTCGCCGATCAGCGCCTCGCCGCACGCGGCCCGGGCGCGCCGCACCGGCCGCAGCGCGCCGCACCTGGCCTGCGCCACGTGGTACGCCGCGATCGCGCCGTCGACGTCGCCGGCGTCGGCCCGGCGCTCGGCGGTGGTCAGCTCGGACAGCGTCGCCGGCGCCGAGCACGCGGCGGCGATCGCCACGGCGAGCACGGTGCCGAGCGCGCGGACAGCGCCGAGCGCGCGGATGGCGCCGAGCGCAGGAAGCAGACGAGGAGATCGACGCACCGCGGGCACCGGGATCAGAACGCCGCGACGATCTCCGCGATGACGTGGGCCGCGCGCAGCACGGCGGCGCGATCGACGTCGAGGTGGGTGACCGCGCGCAGCCGGTGCGCGCCGGACGTTCCGAGCAGCACGCCGGCCTTCTGGGCCAGCGGGACCACGGCCGCGGGCGTGCCGCGATCGAGCTCGATCATCACGATATTGGTCTGGACCCGCGACGGATCGATCCGGATGTGCTTGGCCCCGGCGAGCACCTCGGCCAGCGCGCGCGCGTTGCCGTGATCGTCGGCGAGCCGCGCGCGGTGATGATCGATCGCGTGGAGCCCGGCCGCGGCGAGCAGGCCGGCCTGGCGCCAGCCGCCGCCGTACTGCTTGCGCAGCTTGAGGCAGCGCGCGATGAGCTCGCGGCGCCCGGCGATCACCGAGCCGACCGGTGCGCCGAGCCCCTTGGACAGGCACACGCTGATCGAATCGAACCCGGCCGCGAGCTCGCGCTCGGTCGCGCCGGCCGCGATCGCGGCGTTCCACAGCCGCGCGCCGTCGAGGTGCATCGCGAGCCCCAGGCCGTGCGCGGCCGCGATGACCTCCGCGAGCTGCGCGCGGTCCCAGCATCGCCCGCCGGACATGTTGTGGGTGTTCTCGATCGCGACGACCTTGGTCAGCGACAGGTGCGGATCGTCGCCCGCCTTGTACGCGGCGCGGACCTCGGCGGCGGTGAACATGTGGTCCGCCGTCTGGAGGGTCCCCACGCCGGCGATCGCGGCGAGCGAGCCGGCCTCGTGGCGCCACACGTGGGCGTCCTTGCCGATGATGATCTCGTCGCCGTGGTGGGTGTGGGCGCGCAGCGCGATCTGGTTGGCCATCGTGCCGCTCGCGACGAACAGCGCGGCCTCGGTGCCGAGCAGCTCGGCGACCCGGTCCTGCAGCCGGTGCACCGTGGGATCGTCGTTGTAGACGTCGTCGCCGACCTCGGCCTCGGCCATCGCCTTGCGCATCGCCGCGGTCGGCCGGGTCACGGTGTCGCTTCGCAGATCGATCGTCGCCATCGCCGCGCAGCCTAGCAAGGAAACTGCCGCGCAGGGTCACGGCGTCGGCGACAGCGGCAGCCCGTCGTCGCTGGGCGCGTCGTCCTTGCCCGGCGTCGGGCCCGGGGCCGGCGCCGGCGCGCCCGGCTTGGGAGTGGCCTTCCCGGGCCCGGGCTTGGGGCCGTCCTTGCCCGGCTTCGCATCGCCGTCATCATCCGGCTTCGAGGGCGGCGGCGACGGCGAGCCGAGCTCGATGTGGAGCTTGGCCTCGAGCCGCTTCAGCATCGCGATCTCGAGCCAGCTCGGGCGATCCTCGATCTGCAGCACGAACCGCACGACCGGCCGGCCGTCGCGCAGCACGGTCATGACCTCGAGCGCGCCGCGGAACGTCTTGCCGTCGTCGCGCAGCTCGAACATCACGTAGCCGGCGTCGGCGTCCTTCTCGGTGACCTTGACGTGCTCGTCGACCACGAGGAACCGCACCGCGGTCGGCCACACCTGATCGCGCGGGTAGGCGAGGGTCGTCTCCGAGCGCGCCCACGCCGGGGTCACGCTGCCGTACATCAGCGCGAGCCCGAACACGATCGATGCGAAGCCGTGGCGGCTACGAGGGTCTGCCATGCGCCGGATCGTCGGCGCGGCGCGGCTCAGACGCCAATTTCTTGCCGCCCGGCGGTCGGGGCGGCGGCCGGAGCGGCGGTCGGATCGACGGTCGGGGCGGCGGTCGGATCGACGGTCGGGGCATCGTCCGGCGCGGCCTTGCGGGCGCTCCACAGGTCGTGGAACGACACCCACGGGGTCGCCAGCCCGAGCGCGCCCATCGCGACGTACCACGCGACCTGGAGCAGGTGCTGCGCGATCGCGAACGCCAGCGCCACGGCGTAGATCTCGGTGTGCTTGGTCGCCGGATCGCCGAGGTCGAACCCGAGGTAGATCGACAGCCCGAGCAGGGTGAACCACTGGAACTGGCCGACCAGGCCGGGCGAGTTCGGCAGCGAGATCCCGACCCCGAGCAGGCCCATCGTGGCGTACGCGCCGACCAGCGACAGCGGCAGGTGGAACGCGTGGGCCAGGAGGTACACGCCGAGCCCGTTGACCGCCCAGTACACCAGGCTCCACACCAGGAACAGGGTCAGGTTGCGGGCGTCCTTGATCGCGGTGAACCCGCGGATCATGTCGAGCAGCCGGTGCTCGATCGCGCCCGCGAGCCGGGGCGCGAACCGCGGCAGCAAGGTCAGCCGCAGGCAGAACCGCACCGTCGGCTCGGGCCGGCGCAGCGCGAACACCAGGAACACCAGCGCGGCGGTGAACACGCCGAGCGCGGCGTACGCGGTCGGCATCATCCAGCCCGGCGAGCCCGGTCCGCGGTGGGCGAAGAACGCGATGAACACCAGGAGCGAGATGATGAGGCCGTCGACGATCCGCTCGACCGCGACGGTGCCGAGCGCCGCCGCCGCCGTGGTGTAGCCGCTCTTGCGCAAAAGGCCCGGCCGCACGAACTCGCCGAGCCGCGCCGGGAACGCCAGGATCGCCATGAACCCGACCGACGAGATCGCGAGCAGCGGCCCGGGCGGCACCCGGACGCCGAGCGGGGCGAGCAGGTAGTTCCAGCGCAGCGCGCGGAACAGGTGCACGACGATCTGCGCGCCGCCGTACGCCGCGAGGTACGGCCAGAAGTCGGCCCATTGCAGGCCGGCGATCACGGTATGGAGCTGGCCGCGCTCGACCGCGTCCGGCCACACCAGCCAGGTACACAGCGCGAGCATGCCGACCGAGAGCAGGAGGTTGACCGCGAGCCGCATCAGTCCGGGAGCTCCCCCGCGAGGATCGTCCGAGGCGCGTGATCGAACAGCCTCACGACCGCGGCGTGACCGAGCTTCTTCTCGATCCAGGACAGCCCTGCCGCGGCCTGCTGCAGGTCGCCGATCTGGTGGGCATCGGTCGCCACCCCACACGCCAGCCCGATCTCGAGCAGGTGGCGAGCCGCCTTGGTCTCGCGCCGGCCGTGGAACCCGGCGACCGCGCCGAGGTCGACCACGAACGCACACACCCGGCGCAGCGAGCGGGCCAGCTCGTCGTTGTCCCACAGGGCGTGATAGCGCTCGGGGTGGGCGAGCACCGGCACGCGTTGCTGGAGCCGCAACTTGAATAAGTGGTCGATCATCCCGGGCGGCATCAGGGGCGGCGGAATCTCTACCAGGAATGCCGAGCTATCTCGATATCCTGGAATCTCTTGCTCGGCGAGCCGCTTGATAAACACATCATCCCACATGTTCTCGGCCCCGAGCCGCAAGGTCGGGTGGCCGGGGCGCCGGGACTGCTCGACCGCGGCAAACGCGGCCTCGATCCGGTCCCAGCTCGGCAGGTACTGACCTGCCTTCTGGTGCGGCGTGACACATTGCTCGGTGACCCCCAGGCTCGCCAGGCCGTCCAGCATCGCCTGCGAAGTCGCCGGATCCGGGGCGCCATCATCCAGGCCGTACAGCACGTGGCTATGGAGATCGACGAAGCCCATGCGGAGCCGAGGGTGTATCGCACACCAACCGAGAGGACAATTCCACTCGTTGCCCCACGGGATCCCGCGTGATAAAAATCCAAACAGTCCGGAACTGCTGTTTGCTCGCTCGTTTTTGTTCGCTCGTTTAGGCTGCTCGTTCGAACACAGCGCTTCCGACCCGAAGGACGTCCATGGCACAGCCCGAGAAGCGTGAAAATTCGGTGTTGTTCTCGCTGCGCGAGCTCCGCAAGATCGAGGAGAACCGCGTCCAGGAAGAGGAGCATGCGGTCCGCAGCGCCGAGGAGGCGCGGCTCGTTGCTCAGCAGGAGGCCGAGCGCCGCCGCCGCGAGACCGAGGAGGCCAAGGTCCGCGCCGAGCGCGACGAGCTGTTGCGGATCGAGCAGGCGCGCGAGGGCGCCGAGCGCGAGGCCCGCATGCGCGTCGAGTCGGCCGAGGCCAGCGAGCGCCAGCGCCAGCAGGCCGCGCTCGAGCAGCAGCGCCTGCAGCAGGAGATGGAGCTGCGCCGCGCCGAGGTCGCCAAGAAGCGCCCGACGTGGATGCTCGCGGTCACCGGCTTCGCGCTGATCGCCGCGGTCGGCCTGATCTTCTTCGCGATCCAGCGCAACCGGCAGTCCGACGACGCCGAGCGGCGCGCCAAGCTGGCCGACGAGGTCGCCCAGAAGGCGGTGCAGGACGCCAAGGAAGCCCAGGACAAGGTCGAGAAGCTGTCGAACGACCTCACCGACCTCGACAAGAAGGTCAACTCCGCGGTCGACGCGGTCGTCGCCGCGCACACGCTGACCGAGCAGAACACCGCGAAGGACAACCTCGAGAAGCTGCGCCACGAGAAGTTCGAGATGGAGCAGCGGATCCAGTCCGCCAAGACCGCCGCGGCCAAGGCCGAGCGCGCCAAGGGCGTGCACCTCTCGAAGGAGTGCCTCGAGAACCCGCTGGCCAAGGGCTGCGGCTAGCCAAGGGCTGCGGCCCGGCCTATCCCAAGGCCTAACCAGGATAGAGCTGCTCGTTGGTTTGTACCCCAGGCGCCGCGAGGCGCCTGTGCTGTTTCTGGCAGCTGTTTCTGGCAGATGAGAGCCGGCGAACGAGCGCACATGCCGGGTTCGTTCGTAGGACAATGACCGTGATGACCGCACGAGCTGTCCTGGTTGCGCTGTCGCTGGCCGCCTCGCTGGTCGTCTCGCTGGTCGTCTCGGGCGGCGTGCTCGGTGCCTGCCGCGAGCACGAACACGAGCACGAGCACGAGCGCGAGCGCGAGCGCGCCATCGCCGGGGAGAACGCCGAGCGCGCGCGGGCCGAGGCCGAGGCCGCCGCACGCAAGGCGATGCAGGAAGCCCAGGAGGCGCAGGCCCGGGTCGAGAAGCTCGGCAACGAGCTCGGTGCGCTCGACGCCCGGGTCGCCGACGCCACCGCCGCGGTCATGGCCGCCGCGACCGAGGCCGAGCGCAACACCGCGACGGTCAAGCTCGCGCAGCTGCGCCGCGACAAGCTCGAGCTCGAGCAGCGGCTGCAGGCCGCGCGGGCGACCGCGGCCAAGGCCGAGCGCGCCAAGGGCGTGCACGTGTCGCGCGAGTGCCTCGACAACCCGCTCGCCAAGGGCTGCTGACCGCTTGATCCGGTGCGCTCGGGGCCGTGCGGTGCGCTCGGGGCCGTGCGGTGCGCTCGGGGCGGTCGGGTGCGCTCGGGGCCGTGCGCCGCGTGCACGGTTTCCGCGGTGCGGATGGCAACTCGTCGACAAGATGAGGGAGAGTAGATCTACCAATGACGCGTCAGAACCATCGTTTCACGCTCGCGGCCCGGCCCGTCGGGCTGCCCAAGCCGACCGACTTTGCGTACGAGACCGAGACCGTGCGCGACCCGGTCGACGGCGAGCTCGTCGTCCGCGTCCGCTACATCTCGCTCGATCCGGCGATGCGCGGCTGGATGAACGACGTCAAGTCGTACGTCAAGCCGATCGCGATCGGCGAGCTGATGCGCGCGATCGCGATCGGTGAGGTCGTCGAGTCGAAGGACCCGAAGTTCGCGCCGGGCGACATCGTCAGCGGCATGTTCGGGCTGCAGGAGTGGGCGCTGTGCAAGGCCGAGCACGTCACCGCGATCGACCTCGCGCAGGTGCCGAACCAGGCGCTGCCGGTGATGCTCAGCACGCTGAGCTATCCCGGGTTCACCGCGTACTTCGGGCTGCTCGACATCGGCAAGCCGGTCGCCGGCAACACCGTGGTGGTGTCGGGTGCGGCGGGCGCGGTCGGCAGCGTGGTCGGCCAGATCGCCAAGATCCATGGCTGTCGCGCGGTCGGCCTCGCCGGCGGCGCCGAGAAGTGCCGCTACCTGACCGAGATCGGCTACGACGTCGCGATCGACTACAAGGCCGGCGACGTCAAGGCCGCGTTGCGCGCCGCGTGCCCGAAGGGCATCGACGTGTTCTTCGACAACGTCGGCGGCGATCTGCTCGACCTCGCGCTGGGCCAGCTCGCGCCCAAGGCGCGGGTCATCATCTGCGGTGCGATCTCGCAGTACAACAACACCACGCCGGTCAAGGGACCGTCGAACTACCTCTCGCTGCTGGTCAACCGCGCGTCGATGACCGGCATGGTGGTGTTCGACTACGCGCCCCGGTTCGCCGCGGCGACCGCCGAGATGGCGGGCTGGATGGCGGCCGGCAAGCTGACGTCGCGCGAGGACGTCGTGCGCGGGCTCGACACGTTCCCGCAGAGCTTGCTCAAGCTGTTCAGCGGCGAGAACCACGGCAAGCTGGTGCTCGAGGTCGAGCCGGCCTGAGCGCGGCGAGCGCGGCGAGCGCGGCGAGCGCGGCCGGAGCGCGCAGTAGCGCCGCGGCGGGGCTCAGCCGACGTCGATCGTCACCTTGTCGGGGTAGAACGCCAGGAAGTCGCGGATCGGCCCACACACCGGCGTGGTGTCGTAGTAGGTCCACGCCGCGTTGCCGATCGTCTGGCCGCCGGCGGTGACATCGACGTGCTTCCACAGGCCCTTCCACGGGCACTTGGCGCCGCCCTGGCCGTCGGCGATCTCGGCGTGGACCTCGTCGCGTGGGACGTAGTAGCGCGGCGGCAGGCTACCTTCGTGGACGATGTAGCCGCGCGTGGTATCGGCGAGCGCGTGGCCGCCGGCGTGGATCCGGATGCGCGGGGCGGGTTCGAGCCGGACATGATCGGTCATGGTGGCGCAACCGTACGGTCGCATCGCCCGGCCGGCAAGCCATCGCCGTCGCCGTCTGCCGTCACAGGCGGACGCGGCGCAGCCGGAGCGCGTTGCCGATCACCGAGACCGAGCTGAGGCTCATCGCGGCGCTCGCGAGCATCGGGCTCAGCAGCCAGCCGAACACCGGGTACAGCACACCGGCGGCGATCGGCACGCCGGCGAGGTTGTAGACGAACGCGAACCACAGGTTCTGGCGGATGTTGCGCATCGTCGCGCGCGCCAGGCGCCGGGCGCGGACCAGGCCGTGCAGGTCGCCGCCGAGCAGCGTGATGCCGGCGCTCTCGATCGCGACGTCGGTGCCGGTCGCCATCGCGATCCCGACATCGGCGGTGGCGAGCGCCGGGGCGTCGTTGATGCCGTCGCCGGCCATCGCGACGATCTCGCCGCGGGCCTGGTGGGCGGCGATCGCCGCGGCCTTCTGCGCCGGCAGCACGCCGGCGGCCACGTCGTCCGCGGCCAGGCCGAGCTGCGCGGCGACCGCGGCGGCGGTGGTGGGGTTGTCTCCGGTCAGCATCTGGATCCGGAGGCCTTCGGCGGCGAGCGCGTGCAGCGCGGCCTGGGCCGAAGGCTTGATCGGATCGGCGATGCCGATCACGCCGGCGAGCGCGCCGTCGATCGCGACGTACAGCACGGTCTGACCCTGCCGGCGCCGGGTGTCGGCGTCGGTCTCGATGTCGGTCTCGGTGTCGGTCTCGGTGTCGGTCCCGGTGTCGGTTCCTGCGCTGGGCTCGGCGCCGGGCTCGGCGCTGGGCGCGCCGGGCGCGATCGCGAGCTGGTCGAGCAGCGCGCGATTGCCGAGCGCGACCCGGGCGCCGTCGACCTGGCCGGTCACGCCCTTGCCGGGGATCGCCTGGAACCCGGTGGCCTCGGTCAGCGCGAGGCCGCGCGCGGTGGCGCCGGCGACGATCGCGGCGGCCAGCGGGTGCTCGCTGGCGCGCTCGAGGCTCGCGGCGAGCCGGAGCAGGCGATCGCCGCCCGGATTGCCTCGATCGCCACCCGGATTGCCTCGATCGCCACCCGGATTACCTCGATCGCCGCCCGGATTACCTCGATCGCCGCCCGGATTGCCTCGATCGCCGCCTCGATCGCTGCTGTCAGCGCGGCGGTCGTCACCGCCGTGCGCGCTCGCGTGGCCGGCGATCGGCGTCACGCTGATCAGCCGCGGCTTGCCCTCGGTGAGCGTCCCGGTCTTGTCGAGCACGATCGTCGTGACCCGGGCGAGCCGCTCGAGCGCCTCGGCGTGGCGGACCAGCACCCCGGCCGCCGCGCCGCGCCCGGTGCCGACCATGATCGACATCGGCGTCGCGAGGCCGAGCGCGCACGGGCAGGCGATGATCAGCACGGCGATCGCGTTGACCAGCGCGTGGGCGAGCCGGGCGTCGCCGGCCGATCCCGCAGGGCCGGCGGAGCCGATGGGATCGAAGATCGCCCAGACCGCGAACGTCGCGACCGCGACCGCGACCACCGCGGGCACGAAGTAGCCGGCGACCACGTCGGCGAGCCGCTGGATCGGCGCCCGGCTGCGCTGGGCCTCGCCGACCATGCGGACGATCTGCGCGAGCACGGTGTCGCGGCCGACCCGCTCGGCGCGCATCACGAAGCTGCCGGTGCCGTTGATGGTGCCGGCGGTGACCCGGGCGCCGGCCGACTTCTCGACCGGCATCGCCTCGCCGGTGACCATCGCCTCGTCGATCGCGCTCGCGCCATCGATGATCACGCCGTCGACCGGCAGCTTGTCACCGGGCCGGACCCGCAGCCGGTCGCCGGGCACCACGTGCTCGATCGCGATCTCGTGCTCGATCTCGTGCTCGTTGCCGTCGGCGGCGAGCCGGCGAGCGGTGCGAGGCGCCAGGCCGAGCAGGGCGCGGATCGCGCTCGACGTCGCGCCCCGCGCGCGCAGCTCGAGGACCTGGCCGAGCAGGACCAGCGTGGTGATCACCGCGGCGGGCTCGAAGTACACCGCCGGTGCGCCGCCGGGGCCACCGGGACCGCCGGGACCGCCGGGGCCACCAGGACCGCCGAACGCCGGTGGCAGCACGCCGGGCGCCAAGGTCGCGATCAGGCTGAACCCGTACGCGGCGGCGATGCCGATCGCGATCAGCGTGAACATGTTCAGCTTGCGCGTGACGATCGATCGCGCGCCGCGCACGAAGAACGGCGCGCCGGCCCACACCACGACCGGCGTCGCGAGCGCGAGCTGGAGCCAGGTGACCAGCGCCGCCGAGAGCCGCGCGCCGCCCATCCCGGCCATCTCGGCCATCGACTGGATCACCAGCGGCGCGGTCAGCGCGGCGGCGATCGCGAACCTCCGCGTCATGTCGCGCAGCTCGGGGCTCGGACCGTCGTCGAGCGTGATCGTCCGCGGCTCGAGCGCCATGCCGCAGATCGGACAGTCGCCGGGCACGCGCTGCACGACCTCGGGGTCCATCGGGCAGATGTACTCGACGGCTTCCGCGGCGCCGGGTGCGGGCGCTGTCGGCGCGGACGGCGAGGTCGGCGCGGACAGCGCCGTCGGCGAGGTCGGCGCCGTCGGCGAGGTCGGCGTGGTCGGTATGGTCGGCGTGGGCTGCTGCGCCTGCGTTGCGTGGCCGTGCGCGGCGTGGCTGTCGGCGGCGGGCCGGGGCGCCAGGTAGTTCTCTGGATCGGCGACGAACTTGTCGCGACACCGCGGGTTACAGAACCAGTACGCGTGGCCGGCGTGCTCGGCGCTGCCGCCCTTCGCCTTGCCGGGCGTCACCATCATTCCGCAGACCGGATCCCGGACCTTCTCGGGGGGAGTTTCGGCGGGAGGCTCGCCGGGAGTCTCGTTCGCAAGCTCGGCGGCCATGGCGCCCGCGAACCATGGCACACCGCCGCGGGATCACATCCGGCTGGCGAACCAGATCGCCACCAGCGCCGCGATCACCAGGCCGATGATCACGGCGAGCCGGCGGACCAGCGTATCGCTCCGCACCGCGCGCGCCATGTCGAACGGCTTGACCCCCGTCGCGGGGCGATCGTCGAATTGCGTCGGCTGCGGCCGGGTCGGCGACGGCGGCTGGCGATGGATCGTCGGATAGGCCTCACGCAGGTTCGTGGTCGGCACCTGCGGCGTGCCGAGCTGCGCCGCATGCAGCGCCGTGATCGGCCGCGCGCCGACCGCGGGCGGGGATGGCGGCACCGACGATGGCACCGGGATGCCCGCGGGCGGCGTGTAGCGGGCAGCGAGCTGCGACGGCGTACCCTGCGGCGAGGCGACCGGCATGCCGGTGCGCGGGGTCAGCGCGCGCCGCGCGGCGGCGATGTGCGGTGGCGTCGTCGTCTGGCGCGCCGTGGCGCTGGGGGCCTCGTCGTCCTGCGTGCCGTCCCGGGTGATCTCGAGCTGGGCGGCCCTGACGCTGTCGTCCTGGGTCGACTCGAACGCGGTGCCGGCCGAGTCGGTCGGATCGAGCCCGATCGAGTCGAGCGCGATCTCGCCCGACGCGATCTCGCCCGACGCGAGGTTGCCCGACGTGATATCGCCCAGCGCCCGGCGATCGCTCCCCGGCGGCGTCGCCGGGAGCAGCGCGCGCGTCGCCGGGGCCGGCACCTGCGACGAGCCCGGCGGAGGAACGGTGGTGGGAGCCGGCGCCCGACCTGGCGGTGCACCTGCCGGTGCAGCGGGGCCACGCATCGGCCCGGCGGGCAGCCGCGCCACCGGCTCGTGGCCGACCAGGGTCGAGTCGTGGTTGGCCGGCGGCGCCGCGGGGTTATCCGCCGGAACGATCGGCTTGGGCGGCGTGGTCGCCTTGGGCATCGCGCGGATCGGCGACGGCATCCGGTTGGCCGGCGCGATGCTGGTGACCTGGTCCTCGCCCTCGAACAGCTCGTCGATCGCTTCGGCGAGCTCGCCGGCAGTCTGGAACCGGTCGGCGTGCTGGCGCTCGAGGCAGCGCATCACGATCCGATCGACGTCGACCGGCACCATCGCGCGGGTCGACAGCCGGTCCGGCGTCACCGTCAGCACCGCCGCGAGCGCGGCCGCGGCGCTGTTGGCGTCGTCGAACGGCTTCTTGCCGGCGATCATCTCGTACATCACGACGCCGAGCGTGTAGAGGTCGCTGCTCGGGAGGCACTGGCCGCCGACCATCTGCTCGGGCGACATGTAGTCGAGCGTGCCGATCATCTGGCCGGCGTAGGTGAGCTCGGAGCTGTCGAAGTCGCTGCCCTGCAGGATCTTCGCGATGCCGAAATCGAGGACCTTGACGAACTCGACGTCATCCTCGCCGGGCTCGAGGTGGATGTTGGTCGGCTTGAGATCGCGGTGGATGATGCCGAGCCCGTGGGCCTCGGACAGCGAGTTGCACACCGCGCGGGCGAGCGCGAGCACCGGCCGCCACGGCAGCGCGCCCTGGGAGCGGAACCGTTCGAACAGGCTCTCGCCGCGCAACAGCTCCATCAGGATGTAGAGCGTGCCGTCCTGGGCCTCGCCGAGCTCGTATGCCGTGATCGTGTGCGGGTCGCGCAGCCGGGTCAGCGTGGCGCCTTCGCGCCGGAACCGCGCGACGACCTTCGGGTCGTTGGTCAGGTTCGGATGTAGGAGCTTGAGCGCGAATGCCTGCCCCGAACGAATGTGGGTCACGCGATAGATCGCGCCGAATCCACCTGCCGCGATCTTTGCTTCGATCCGGAACCGCCGATCAAAGGTTTGACCCAGCAATGGATCGCGCCGTTCGACCACAGTGCGCTCGTGGAGATCTTGTTCCGCAGCCACGCCCACATGTCATTGTGACAAGTCTTGCGGCTTTCGACCAGCCATCAAATGGGAGAAATTTGTAACGACCCAGACGATCTCTGAGTGAGCTGATCCCCATCCGGATGCGCGGGCCACGCGATGCAGCATGCCCCACGGGGTCCAGCATCTCTAACCTGCTGATTATTTTGAGGAGCCACCCAGATTTGAACTGGGGAATGACGGTTTTGCAGACCGTTGCCTTACCACTTGGCGATGGCTCCGAAGGCTCTGCCTTGTACCAAAGGTCGGAGCGTCGATCAACGCACGTGGGCAACGCGTGGTCGGCAACGCGCGTTTGGCAACGCGTGCGGTCAGCGCGGCGGAGCGGCGTAGCCGCGCTGCGGGAACGGATCGGCGGAGTCGCGGCGGCCGAGCTCGTCCGGCGACCACGCGGCGCCGCGCTCGGAGAAGATCGCCATGCCGATCACGCCGACGTTGCGATCGCCGGAGGTCTGCGCGGCGTACGAGTCGGCGACCTTGCCGAACCGGAACGCGGCGACCTCGTTGTTCGAGGTCCGGAACCCGTCGATCGTCAGATCGCCGTGCGGGTTGATCAGGTAGCCGCGGCGGTTGGGATCGGCGGGCTGGCCGTCGATCACGTCGAGCCCGTCGACCGAGGTCACGACCTCGAACCGCGCCGCGCTCTGGTTGTGGACGACGATCTTGTAGCGCTCGCCGTCGCGCCCCATGATCAGCGTGCGGCCGGCGGCGGTGAACCCGGGCAGCGCGCGGCCGTCGTCGTCGACCACGGCGACCGACAGCGCGCCCGCGCCGGGGTAGAGCTCGAGCGGCGCGAGCTGGGCGCCGAGGTAGCGCGCGTGCTCGGCGACGCCGGTCGCGTCGTTGTAATGGAACATGACCTCGGCCCACGGCGCGGAGTCCTGGCGCTCGAACGACGTGAAGTGGATCGGCGCCTCGACCGACTCGCCCCACGACGTGCCGAGCCCGGGGCGATCGGGCGCGGGCTCGCCGCGCGGCTCCATGGCGGCGTGGCTCGGGCCGCCCCAGCCCTCGGCGGCAGGCGCAGCCGAAGACGGATAGCTGGTGGCGACCCTCGCGGGCGACGCGCCCATGCAGGCGGTGAGCGCGAGCGCGACGTTGGCGGTGACCACAGACGAGATCCAGGAGTGCTGGCGCACCCGCGTCGAGAGCGCCACCGAGGGCGACATCGAGGGCGACATCGAGGACAACACCGAGGACAACATAGACGATCCTTTTCGTGGCTCGGCGCCGCCGCATCGCCGGTCGGCGTCGCGGGCATCGAGCGTTGGTGCCTCATCAACGCCGTTCGCAGCGCGCTGCTTACACCTCGCACCAACGTCCGCGGTCGATCGCGATCGATCGCGGCGCGGCTACGCCGCCACCCGCGACGCCGGTGTGCAAACCGTGCGGATCACCACGGCCACAAGCTCCAGGTGAAATAACTTCCCGCGAGCACGATCGCGGCGAGCGCCCACGCGCCGAGCAGCTGATGGGCGCGCGCCGGCCACGGCCGCGGCACGGCGCTGCACGCCAGCGCGCCGAGGATCGCGCCGGTGCACGCGCCGCCGATGCCCCACGCGACCAGCCCGACGTAATGGATCGCGATCGCGCCGGTCGGCGCGGTGACCAGCGTGCCCTGCAGCGGCAGGTAGATGAGGTGTGGCCAGTGACCCCAGTCGCATGCGGCGTAGGCGAACGCACCGCCGATCGCGGCGCACATCGCGACGACGTATGCGCGGTGCGCGCGCGACATCCGCGCCGGCGGGCTCGGCGGGCTCGGCGGGCTCGGTTCGCTCGGCTGGCTCGGTTCGCTCGGCGCGGTCACTTGGCGGCTCCCGGGTGGCACCGGGTGCACGCCGTGCCGGTCAGCTTGAACGCGGTCTTGCCGTCGTGGCAGGGCGCGCAGCTCGCCTTCGGCGGGGTCGCCAGCGCGGTGACGTCGGGCGCGTGCAGATCGATGTGGCAGGTCGCGCAGGCGAGCGTGCCGCTGCTGGCGCGCGCGTGGCTGGCGTGATCGAACGTGGTGCGCACCGACCACGGGGCGGCGAGCCGCGCGACCTGGCGATCGAGCGCGAGGCCGGCGCGGTGGCAGCGCTCGCAGGCGCCGAGCTGCGGCGCGGGGCCGCCGGTGACCGCGTGGCACGCGCCGCCGGTGCACGCGCGATGTCCGCGCGGCGGACGCAGCTGGCTGGTCGACGTGGTCAGCGCGTGGCAGCTCGAGCACGCCGCCGGGTGCACGCCGTGATCGAGCGTGGCGCCGAACTCGGTGCGCTCGGGCGGGCCGCGATCGGCGACCAGCGCGCGCCACGGCTCGGTGCCGTTGTGGCAGGCGCCGCAGATCCGCGGCTCGCGGCGGCCGAAGTCGTCGGCGTGGCAGGTCGTGCACGGCGCGTGGCCGACCACGGTGATCTCGCCGCTGCGGCTCAGCGGATGACACGCGGCGCACGGCAGCGTGACCTGGGCGTGGAGCGCGTGCGAGTAGCGCTCGGTCGGCCGCGCGACCTTCACGCTCGCGCCATCGGGCTCGCGGTGGCACCGCGTGCACGCGCCGGTGACCGCGAACGCCGCGGCGCCGTCGTGGCAGCGCGCCGCCGCGCAGCTCGCCATCCCCGGGGCCGCCACGGCGTGACTGTCGGGATCCGGTACCGCGGTGTGGCAGGTCGCGCACTTTGCCCCGGCGGCGCCGCGCGCGGCGTGCTTCGCGTGCGAGAACGTGGCGCGCACCGCGAGCTCGCCCGGAACGACGGTGGTGACGTTGGAGCCCAGGCCGGCGGGGGCGGGGCTGGATGCGGCCGGCGGCGGCGCGGCCGACGCGGTGGCCCCGCGCGCGCCGAATGCGACGAGCGCAACGAGCGCGACGAGCACGAGACCGGCGGCGAGCGCGATGCGGGACGCGCTACTCCGAGCGGTGTCCGGCACGATGCGCGGCGTGATGCTCCGAGCGTTGCCCGGCGCGATGCTCCGAGCGTTGCCCGACGCGATACGAGGCGCGATGCTCCGGGCGATGGCGCGGTGCGCCGCGCGCATCAGTACATCCCCGTCATCGTCAGCCGCACGCTCTTGTACGCGGTGATCTCCGGCTCGAGCTCGAGCGCGCTCGACAGATCGTACGACGCGGTCAGCCGCAGCCGCTGGTTGATCCACGCGTCGACGCTGACCCGGCCACCGCCGCGGACGTCGCTGGTCGGGATCGGGTTGGTCGGATCGACGTAGACCTTGGCGTAGTGGGTGCTGCGGCCATAGAGCTCGACCGTGGTCGAGAACCGCCGCGCGCCGAGCGACAGCCGGGCCCGCGCGCCGAGCTCGGTGAACGAGGTCTCGCCGGTCGCCGCGCTCGGCGGCAGCGGCTGGGCGACCAGCCGGACGTCGGTGATCGGCTCGATGTCCTGGCGCATGGTCTGGCGGTTGAGCACGCTGGCGCCGACCGCGACCTCGCGGCGCAGCCGGACCTCGACCGCGCCGCCGACCTCGACGTACGCCGCCGAGAAGCTCGACTTCGGGGTGCCGTCGGGGGTCTGGTCGGCGGCGACCGTGGTGCGCGCGACCAGGTCGACGTTCTCGGCGATCAGCGTGCCGCCGCGCAGCGACGCGACGACCTGCGGCAGCACCGGCCCGAGGTCGAGGTAGCGCCGCGGCGCGGTCGGATCGTCGTTGGCGACCAGCGTCGGATCCCACTCCCAGTCGGTGTCGAACCGCCGGATCACCTCGAACGCGAGGTTCGAGACCTCGTGGTAGCGCGCGCGGAGCTGGATCCGCTCGTTGGCGAGCTTGTCGTCGAGCGTGCGGAGCTGGCCGAGCACCGTGAGGTCGCGGCGCGGCTGCCAGTCGACCTCGAGCTGGCGGTGCGCGGTGTCGGGCTGGCCGGCGGCGCTGCTCGCCACGGTCAGGGTCTCGCCGGTGATCGTGATCGGCAGCGCCGCGAGCTCGCGCAGGTTGATCCGCAGCGACGCGCCGGCCACCGCGTAGCCCACGTTGGTGAGGTCGGTCGTGTAGTCGGGGTGGCGGCCGCCGGCGTAGGTGGTCGCCGACACGACGTCGCCGTCGTAGGCGAGCAGCGCGCCGTCGATGTGCATCACCCACGGGCCATAGATGTACTGGTTGCCGGCGCGTAGCCGCAGCTTCTTGAGCCCGAGCCGCCGGGGCAGGAAGTCCTTGAGCTCGGCCCAGCCGGTGCGGACCTCGAACGTATCGCGCTCGAACCAGGTCGCGATCGGCGGCGCGACCCGGACGTCGCCCTGGTCGGCGGTGTGGAACGTCTCGGGATTGGCGGCGTCGAACCGGAGCGAGAAGTACGACGCCAGGCTGTCGGCCACCACGCCGCGGGTGCTGAGGAACAGCTCGCCGAACCCGTACGACCGCAGCGCGCTGTAGTCGCGGCCCTCCTGGACCGGCGCGTCGAACGACGCCTTGCCGCTCGGCCGCGCGCCGTCGACCTGGTAGCCGACGGTCATGCTGAACGACACCGGCTCGCGCAGGTCGCGTAGCCCGGCGAGCTGATCGCTGCGGTCGGTCGGGTCCGACGGCGACAGCGGCGCGGGTGCGGCGGGGATCGGGCCTGTCCGGCGACCGCCCGAGGCGCTCGGTGGACCGCCTGGCGAGCCAGCCGATGACCCGGACGATAGCGCGGGCGCGGTGGTCGCGCCGGGAGCCGCCGCGGACGCGAGCGCCGCGGGTGGCTTGGTGGCGGCGCGTGGCCGCATGCGCAGGTGATGCGGCGGCGGCGCGTGGCTCAGGGTCAGCGGGAGGGTCGGCGCCGCGCCGGCGGGCGCAGCCGCCCCGAGCACGCCCGCGGTCGCGAGCGCACCGACGATCGCCGCCACGCCCGCGCGATCGGCGCGCGCCGCGGCGAACCGGGTCACCGCCGGCCTCGCGCGGCCGGCGTCGCCGACGCGTGGCACGGCGCGCAGAAGCTCTCGCTGTGGCAGGTCACGCACGGCCGGATGTCGATCCGCGCCGAGCGGCCGTGATCGGTCCAGAACCCGCCGGCGAACCCGTGCGAGCGCGGGCGCTGGCTATGGCAGCTGGTGCAGAAGTCGGCGACGTGGCAGCGCGCGCAGCGCTCGCGGTCGGCGGCGGCCTCGGTGCCGTGATCGAGCTCGCGCCAGGTGACGCGGTGGTCGGCCGGCAGCATCGTCTGGTGGCACTCGTCGCACGCCTGGTGCGGGCTGCCCGACATCTGGGTGTGGCACGCCGCGCACCGGGTCGCGTCGCGCTCGGCGGCCTCGCCGTGGTCGCGGCGAAACGCGAGCGTGTGGTCGAGCGGACGCTCGGTCAGCGGCAGGTGGCTGCGCGGCGCGATCGACGCCAGGTTCACGGTGAGCCGAGCGTGGCAGGTCTCGCAGATCCGCATGCGCAGCGCGACCGGCGTGCGCGCCGAGTCGTCGTGGCACGCGACGCAGCTCTCGACCCGCGGCGCGGCGTGATCGCCGGCCCCGGTCGCGCTCGCGGTCTGGACGTGGCACTCCTCGCAGCGGATCGTCGCGCCCTTGCGATCGGCGCGGTGCCGCGCGTGATCGAACGCGAGGTCGTCGCGGATCAGCCGGCGGCGGACCCGCAGCTGCTGGGTCGGCTCGTGGCAGCTGCGGCAGTCCGCCATGCGCGGCGCGTTGCCGAGCGCGACCTCGGCCGCGTGGCAGCGCGCGCACGCGGCGTGATCGGGGCGCGCCAGGCCGGCGTCGCCGCGGGTGTGACAGTCGATGCAGGCGACGTGGAACCCGACCCGGGCCTCCATCGCCTGGGCGTCGAGGTGGCGCCGGTGCGAGAACTTCGACGGCTCGGCTTGCCAGGCATCGGCGATCGGGTACGGCTTGAGCGGCGCGGTCAGCGGCTTGGCGGTGATCTCGGTGTGGCAGACCTGGCACAGCCGGGTCGGCTCGCCGGTGAAGTCCTTGCGGTGGCACTGCTCGTCGTCGCACGGCCGGTGGTCGTCGGCGCCGGGGCGCGCCGCCCCGCGGTGGCAATCGCCGCACGCGAGCTGCGCGTGCGCCGGGTGAGACAGCCGGGTGTCATCGACCGGCGGCAGCGGCACGTCGAGCTTGCGCTGCGCGGAGCACGCCGCCGCGAGTACCACCAGGAGGATCAGCAGGCGCCGTGTCATTCCCCGCTCGCTCCACGCTAACACGCACCCGGGCATCACCGTCAGGCCAGCGCGTCGTCGCGGTCGCGGGGCTCGAGGTGTGGGCGGTCGGCGGTCAGCGCGCGGTGGGTGGCGACGAACCGCGCGGGCGCGTCGGGGCGCCACCACGCGATCGCGAACCCGCGGGCGGGATCGGGCGTGTAGCGGACGATCACGCGCTCGCCGCCGGCGCTGGCCAGCGCCGGAACCAGTGCCTCGATCGCGGCGTGCACGACGATCAGGCCGCCGGGGCGGACCGCGCGGCGCAGCGCCGGCCATAGCCGAGCGAAGAACCCCGGCTCGGCGTGGCGCCAGATTTCCGGGATCCATGACGCCTGTGAGATGGTGTTTATTGGATGGTATATACCTGATGGAGGTGTGGATATGACGCGGATGGCCGGGTCGGGAGCTGGCGTGGAAGCCGGGTCGGGAGCTGGCGTGGAAGCCGGGTCGGGAGCTGGCGTGGAAGCCGGATCGGGAGCTAGGTCGGGAGCCGGGTCGGGGATCGGCGCGTTGCAGGTCACCAGGTCGGCTGGCTCGCCGAAGCCGCCGCGGTCCCCGACATGGTCGGCCGGCTCGCCGAAGCCGCCGCGGTCCCCGACATTGTCCCCGACCTCGGTGACGGTGCCGAGGTCGCCGAGATCGCCCGGCGCGACCGTCAGGTGCGCCAGCCCCGACAGCGCGGCCCCGAGCCGGGCGTAGCGGACGGCGCGCTCATTGAGATCGACGCCGCGGATCTGCAGCGCCAGCTCGGGGCGCGCGAGCGGGGCGAACGCCGAGCCGCAGCCGAGGTCGAGCCAGCGGGCGCGGCGCCCGGCGCGTCCAGCGGAGCCGCCGGAGCCGCCGGAGCCCCCGGGAAGGTCGGCGCCGGCGACAGCATCGAGCGCTGCGGGGATCGCGCTCGCCAGGTGATAGCTCGAGTCGTCGGGCCAGCACACGAGGTCCCGCTCGACCGGCGCATCGAGCCGATCGCACACCACGAACGCCGCGCCGAGCGGCGCGATCGCGACCCGCGCGCGCAGCTGATCGCCGTCGCGCGCGATCAGGCCGTGCGCGGTGAGCTCGTCGATCGTGGCATCGGACAGCGTGCGCAGCTGCCCGCGCGGCACCGGATCGCCGGCGAGCCACAGCGCCAGGATCGCGCCGGCCGGCGTCGTCGGCCGGGCCGGCATCGCGTCGAGCCGCGCTGGCACGGCGGACAGCCGCGCGGTCCCGGCCCATGCGGCGAGCGCGCGCGCGGTCAGCCCGGCGTCGCGCAGCCGGGCCCCGAGCGGCCCGAGCGGCCCGAGCGGCCCGAGCGGCGTACCCGATGTGGCCGGCCCCGCCACGTCAGCGCGGCAGCGGCGCGGCGACCGGGCCCTGGCCGCTCAGGTACATCCGCGCGAGATCGTACTCGGCGTCGAGCACCAGGTGCGCGGCGACCACCGACTCGAGCAGCTGGTGGCGGCCGGCCGGGGTCGCGGCGGCCGGATCGAGCCCGAGGGTCGCGCCGTAGAACGCGAGCTCGGCGCGCCGGGGGCCGGTGGTCGCGAGCGCGCGGACCTCGGGGTAGGCGAGCTTGCCGGCGGCGAGCTGGGCCAGCTTCTCGTACCACACGTCGCCGCGCCGGCTCGCGAGGTAGTCCTCGGCGAGCCGATCGCGCGGCTCGCCGAGCTGCGCGGCGGCACCGGCGATCCACAGGCTCATGTAGACCTTGTGGTACTCGCTGATCGCCGGCTCGCCGAGGCTGCGGTGGTAGGCGTCGAGCGCATCGCGGTAGCGCCCGGCCTCGATCAGGAACGCGACCGCGTTGGTCGCCAGCTCCTCGGAGTCGGGATCCTGATCGAGCGCCTGCATCGCGAGCTCGACCGCCTGGCCGGGATCGCCGAGCCCCCACATCGTGCGGCCCATGTCGAGCTCGCGCTCGGCGGCGAGCGTGCGCGGCAGGTCCTTGTTGTCGCCGAGCAGCGCCCAGGTCCGCAGCGACTCGAGGTAGCCCTCGGCGGCGGACTTGCCGCGCCCGGCGCGGCGCAGGCTGTCGGCGGTCAGCCGCTCGAGCTTGGCGCGCCGGTAGCGATCGCCGGTCGACTGAGCGCCGAGCAGCGCGATGCCGCGGCGCGCCCACTTCTGAGCGTCGGCGTAGCGATCGGTCTGGACGTCGATCGTCACCAGGGTCTCGTAGGCATCGATATCGCTCGACGGCGCGCGATCGATCGACGCGGCGAGCGTGTGCTGGGCGTCCTCGAGCATGCCCTGGCTCGCCAGGCCGCGGCCGAGCGCGGACTCGGCGATCGCGGTCGCCTGCTGCCACACCGCGTGCGGGCGCGCCGACGCGGCCCGGTCGGTGAACGACAGCGCGGCGTGCCACGCGGCGTTCGCGGCGCTCGGCCGGCCGGCGCTGGCGAGTCGCTGGATCCGATCGGCGTACAGCTTGCCGAGCCGCAGCGCGACCGCGGCGTCGACCTCGCCGGTCGCGTGCAGTGCACGTTCGTAGAGCGCGATCGCCTCGTCGATCTGATCGAGCGCGCGGGCGTTGCCGCCGGCCGCGGTCAGCAGATCCACGTTGCCGGGGAACACCGCGAGCCCGGCGAGGCAGACCGCGAGCGCGGCGCTCGGGTCGGGCGCGGCGTCGTCGACCGCGAGCACGCCGGCGAGCTGGACGTAGGCCTCGGCGGTCGGCTGCGCGGCCACGACCTCGGCGCGCGCGGTCAGCTCGCGATCGGTGCCGTAGCTGCCGACCAGCCGCGCGAGCTGGGGGTAGATCTCGGCGATCCGGCCGCCGCGGGCCAGCGCGTCGGCGATCCGGCGCCCGGTCGACAGCAGATCGCGGTGCGCGCGCACCAGCTGCATCGACGCGCCCTGCTGGTCGATCAGCGCCGACACCGTGCGCTGGCGCTCGACCTCGAGCGCGACGTAGCGATCGACCAGCCACGGCAGCGGCAGCGCCAGCACGGTCGGCTCGAGCAGGCTGATCGGCTGGGCGCGCGTGGCGTCCGGCCCGTTCTCGGCGACCGCCAGCTCGTCGGCGAACCCGAGGACCTCGTCGAGCTCGGCGAGGTGATCGGCGCGCGCGGCGGGCTCGGCCTCGGCGAGCAGGATCTCGATCTGCACGGTCGGCTCGAGCGAGCCGGCCTTGGCGAACACCGCCTTGAGCCCGCGCAGCAGCTTGGCGTAGTGCGCGAGCCCGCGGCCGGCGGCGGCCGGATCGCGCTGCCACCGCGCGGTCAGCTGAGC
>DATBBB010000293.1:0-43081 GCA_036271215.1 Kofleriaceae bacterium
CGTTCGCCGCTCTTGTCGATCGGCTTGCCGGCATGCTGCCGGCTGCGCCTACACGGCAATGATCGCCGGCTCGAGGACTCGCCGGCTCAAGGGCGGTCGAACATACGTTCGCCGCTCAGATATCGATCAAGCCGCCGTTGCCTTTGCCCTTGCCCTTGCCGCCGCTGCCCTTGCCGCCGCCGTTGCCCTTGCCGCCGCCGCCGTTACCGCCGCCATCGCCGCCGTTGCCCTTGCCGGCGCCACCGCCGCCACCGTTACCGCCGCCACCGTTGCCACCACCGCCGTTACCGCCACCGCCACTGCCCTTGCCGGCCGGCGTGGTACCGCCCGCCGCGGTCGGGATCGTGCCACCGCCCGCGGTCGTGGTGCCGCCACCCGCCGGCGTCGTACCGCCGGCCGGGGTCGTGCCACCGCCCGCGGGGATCGTGGCCGCCGCGGCGGTGCCGAGCGTCGATTTGCCCTTGCTCAGCTCGAGGGCGACCTTGGTATCCCGGGTCTCGCCGTTCTCGCCGGCCTCGATCGTCGCGTCGGTCGGGTAGTCCTGGTAGCCCGGCGACTTGACCACGACCTTGAGGGTCTTCTTCGCGACGCCCGGATCGAGCGGCACCTCGGTCTGCAGGCCGTCGATCTCGGCGCCGTCGACGAACACCTTGGCGTTCGCCATCGCCGCCTCCGGCTTGATCTCGACGATCAGCTTGGCGGTCTTGGCGACCGGGGCCGCGCTGCCACCACCGGCGGCGCTGCCGGCAGCCGCGGCCGCCGAGCCCGAGCCGGCCTTCGGCGCGTTCGAGCCGGCCTTCGGCGCGTTCTTGTCGGGGATCTTGACGTTGGGATTGGCGTTCGTCTCCTGCGGGGCCGTGTCGATGCCGTCGTCGTGCTTGACGCCGTTGCTGCTCTTCTCGGGCGCGGCGACGCTCTTGTTGGTGCCGAGGCCGAACAGCAGGCCGCAGAACACGCCGATCGCCAGGCCCGCCGAAACCACGACCGGCACCATCCGCGACGTGCCCTGGCGCGGCTGCTGGCGCGGCTGCATCCCCATCGGGCCACCCATCGGCCCACCCATCGGGGGCCCACCCATCGGCGGTCCACCCATCGGCGGCCCGCCCATCGGCGGCGGCGCGCCACCCATCGGCTGCATCGGGCCTCCTCCCATCGGGGGACCCATCGGCGGAAACGAACCTTGGTTGGCCATGCGCAACTCCTAGAACCAGCCGGCGAGCGTCAAATCACCGGACCGGGATTGGACCCACAGAACCCCGTCAAGCTTGGCACCGACCGGCGGTGGATGCCGGTCTTTCGATTTCCTGGGGTGTTGCCGGTACCTGGTAAATACCAGGAGGCCCAGGAGGGCCCCCGGAGGTTCCAGAGGTCCAGGAGGTCCAGGAGGCGACAACAACCGCGCGACGCGTGGGCCTCCCATGGGCCCAGCATACACCGGCAGCGTCGGATCGCAGCGGCGCGCGCGGTCAGTCCTTGGCGCGCCGGCCGGCGGCGCCGAGCTTGGCCAGGTACTCGAGCGAGCGCAGCGGCTTGCCGGCGAGGCCGACGACCATCGCGACGATCGCCTCGCGGGCGGCCATGCGGTCGGCCGGGCTGAACCGGGGATCGTGGTCGACCGCGCGGGCGGCGAGCGGCGTGTCGAGCGCGAGCACCGCCTCGAGGTAGCCGCGCGTGGCCGGGGCGAACGGCCGGACCCCGACGTTGCGGCTGTGCGCGGCGCAGCGCCGGCAGATCGCGCCGCCGCGCTGCGGATCGAACACGGCGCCCTCGTCGAGCGCGGTCTCGCCGCACGGCGCGCAGCGATCGATCGCCGGCCGGTGGCCCGCCAGGTCGAGCAGCGCGAGCTCGGCGGCGCGCAGCGCGCCCGGCGACGGCCCGCCCGCCGCGAGCGCGTCCCACAGCCCGACGATCACGTCGAGCGCGTGCGGCTCCGGCGCCTCGACCGGCATCAGCGCGCCGATCAGCTCGGCGATGTAGCTGGCGTGCGCGACCACGACGACGTCGGTGGCGAGCGAGGTCCACTCGCGGACGACCTCGGCGGATTCGAGGCCCCACAGCTCGCCGCGCGGCCGCCGGCCGAGCTGGTAGCGGCCGAGCACGAGCAGCGACAGCGCACCGGCGAACCGCCGCTTCGACTTGCGCGCGCCGCGCGCGACCGCGGTGACCTGGCCGTGGACGTCGGTGTACAGCGTGACCAGCAGATCCGACTCGCGCAGCGGCGCGGTCCGCAGCACGACGCCGAGCGGCGCGAGCGACTCGAACGGCGCGGCCGGGTCCCGGGCCGGAGCTTCGGGATCGTCTGGCCCGGGCTCGCTCAACCGATCGCCGGCGAGTCGATCACGGTCGTCAGCGAGTCGATCACGGTCGCCGGCGAGTCGATCACAGTCGCCGGCACGGCCACCGGCACGGTCGCCGGCGTGTCGAGCCGGGTCATCCCGTCGCCACCCGCGCTCGGCCGCCGCATCAGGTACGACAGGGTCAACGTGGCGGCGATCAGCAGGATGATCACCGCGAGCGTCAGCCCGCCCTGGCGCCCCGAGCGATCTTCGCGATCGAGCAGGATCGGCGGCAGGAACGACCGCCGCGGCGTGTGCTTCTCGGCGCGCTCCTCGAGCACGCGCTCGGCGCTGTCGGGATCAGCGTCGTCGATCACCAGGCTCGGGACGATCGCCGTCGGCGTCGCGACATAGGCCGGGCGGCGCCACGGCACGCTCGCCGTGGTGGCGATCGGCGGCATCTTGGGCGACCAGGTCGCGGTCACGATCGGCTCATCGACTCCGGGGACTCCGGGGGCCACGGCGGTCGCAGGCGCGACCGGGGCCGGATCCCGGCTCGGCAGCGGCGGCGCGGCGAACAGATCGATTCGCGGCTCGGCCTGCGGCGCGACCGACGGCTCGGCCAGCGACTTGATCGACGGCGCGACCGCGGTAGCCGGCGCCGCGAGGCTCACCGGGATCGCGACCGCGCTCGCATCGGTGGCGAGGCTCACCGCGTCTTCAACCGCAACGGCCGTGACCGGCGTCGGCTCGTTCGCGTTCACCCCGAGCGCAGGCCCAGCGTCGGGCGCCGCGACCGCCACCGGCGACGCCTCTGGAGGCGTCCCGGTCGCGAGCGACGTGCGCGGCGCGGCGGGCATCCCGCCGGCGGAGGCGCGCTTGCTGCGGCCCTTGCCGCCGCGACGGCCGCGCTTCTTCTTCGGAGCCTCGACCGGCGTTTCGACCAGTGCTTCGGCCCGTACTTCGTCGGGCGCCCCGACCAGCGCTTCGATCGGCGCCCCGACCAGCGCCCCGACCAGCGCTTCGATCGACGCCCCGACCGGTGCTTCGATCGACGCCCTGGCGAGCGCCTCGACTCGCGCTTCGGCGGGCAACTCGGCGACGCCGGCTGCGGCCAGCTCGACGGTGACCGCCGCGCAGGCAACCGGCTCGGCGCTGGCCGCGACGAGCTCGACGCCGGCGACCACGGGCTCGACCGGCGCAACCACCGGCGCCGCAACCACCGGCACCACAACCACCGGCGCTTCAACCACCGCCGGCTCGACCACCGCCGCCATCACCCGCGTGATCCGCGCGGGCGCAACCAGCGCGCCACGAGCCGCCTCGGTGGCAGCCTCGGTCACCTGCGCCCGCAACTGCGCGGGCATCACCACGGTGCCGGTCTCCGGCAGCATCATCGTCTCGACCACCGCGCCGCTCTCCCGCATCGCCCGCGGGAGGGCCCCCGGGATGCCCCGGATGCCGGGGATGCCCGGGATGGATGAAGCCGACGGCGATAGGTCGATGATCTCGACCGCCGGGGCGGTCTGCACGGCGTCCATCCGGCGCGGTGTGGCCCGCGGCACCGCGGCATGGCCGGGCGTCAGGTCGACCATCGCCTCGACCAGCGCGCGCACCGTCGGGGTCAACTCGGCGGCCCCGGTCCCGGCGCCACATGCCGCGTAGCGCCGCAGCGCCTCGTCCTCATCGAGCCCGACGCAGCGAGCGAAGCTGCGCACGAAGCCACGGACGAACACCTCGGCCGGCAGGCCATCGAGCCGGCCCGCCTCGAGTCGCTCGAGGATCCGGGGCTGGATCTTGGTGACCTTCGCAACCTGCTCGAGGCTCATGCCTCGCTGCGTCCGACCCGCGCGCAACCACAGCGCCAAGCTCGTCCGGACATCGACGATCGTCTCCGACGAAGGTCGTTGACTTGCCGTGTCGCTGCGATCCGATCGACGCTCCATTGCTCCCCGTTATGGATGCCCTGCTGCAGAGCTAGTTGCAGCCGCAGTTTGTACCCCGAATGCACCGCCATCCGCACGGCACTGCGCCGCAATACAGCTCTTGGGCGAGATCTTGAGACACGCATCGCGAGCCCGCCGCGCGTCGTCTACAAGCCCTTGCTGCATCCGCGTTTTCATCAGGTAGAGGCTGGCTTCCTGAGACCCGCACGCCGGGTCATCGGACGTGGTTTGGAAAAGTTCCGCCGCTTTTTCCCACTCCTCGCGAGCGAAGTAAACCCTCGCAAGCCGATAAGTTGCCACGCACATGTTGGGTTGAAACTGGACCGCCTGGCGCAGCTCCTTGGCCGCGTCGACGTACTTGGTCTCGTGGAACAGCGCCCACCCGAGGTGCGCGCGGGTCAGCCCCGGGCTGTCGAGCCGGATCGGGTTGCCGAGCGCATGGCTCAGGTAGTCGGCGGCGGTCGTATAGTCCTCGAGCAGGTTGTGGACGACCCCGCGGTTTGACCACGCCTCGCCGTACTCGGGGGCGATCTTCGCCGCGGTGGCAAAGTCGGCGTCGGCCTTGTGCAGATCGGCGTCGAGATCGCGCTGCGTGACCTCGGCATCGACGCCGGTCAAGCAGCTCTCGACCTCGAGGGTCCTCTGGGTATCGAACGCGCGCACCATCGCGATCAAGCCGCGCAGATTATAGGCCTCGTCGTTGGCAGGATTGAATGCCAGTGCGCGGTTACACTCTGTCTCGGCAGCCTCGAGCTGGTGCTTGCGCAGGAAGTCCTTTGCGAGGTCGAGCCGGTTCGAGCTCTTCGCCAGATCGTGCTCGTCGCGTTGCTGGCATCCGACCACTGCAAGAATCACCAGTAATCCAAGCGTGTTACGCAGCATGATGGCGACCGTACGCAGATCTTGCCGGCCGGGGCAACTTACGAGCCGCGCGCGCCCCGGATATGGAAGTGCTTCGATGGATGACCGCCGCCTCCCCGGACCGATCTCGCCCACCTCCCGATCGCTCGAAGCGCGTGGCGTCCAAGGTCGCGGGTGCGATGTGCCACGACCTGCCGGGCCTACCGCCGCACGACCTGCCGGGCCTGCCGGCTATGAAGCATGAGGCGTTCGACGAGATCGAAGCACGGATGGCCCTGGCCGGGCTGCCCCCGGCGCTGGATCAGGTCGCCGCCAGGTGCGAGGGCTTCGGGGTCTAGCGTCTGACGCGCACGCACACGCTGCGAGTAGACCGTACGAATTCCAGCTGCTATGCGGCGTTACGTCGCGGACATTGGCGCGGTCACGGCCGGCCTCTATACTGTCGGTACTCTCGTGGGGTCGGCGTTTGCCGCCTGCGTCCCGATCTTTGTCGTGACGTCCCCGCGTGTTCTTTGCGACCTAGGTGCCTCGCGACCGTTGACCGTCAGCAGCCGGCGGTTCGTTCGTTCTGGGCTGCGGAGTTCCTCGCAATGAAGCTCTTCGCCTGTATTTGCAACCAACCTCAGCGATTGCCCGTCGCGCTCGCCCCCGTGCGCGCGGCGTTGCTCGCACAACCTCCCGTGGATCGGTGGGGCCTGGGCTATCTGCAGGGCGGCGACGTGTTGCTGGTGCGAACGCCGAAGGCGAGCACCGCGGCGGTCGATCTTGCCGGGCCGCTCACCGCCGACATCAAGACCGATTGCGCGATCGCCCAGGCGGTCCGCGATCAGGGCCTGGTGCTCGGTGGCACCGACAACACCCCCCCGTTCCGGTTCCGGCGCTGGCTGTATGGCCAGACCGGGCTCGACAGCCAGCTGTTCGCCGAGGAGCTCGCGCCCCGGTTGATCGAGCACATCCCCGAGTACCTGCGGCGCAACCTCCGCGGGCGCACGCCGGCGGAGCTGGTGTTCCACATCTTCTTGGCGATGCTGCACGACGAAGGCAACATCGACGATCCGAACCTGCCGCCGGCGGCGTCGCGCCGCGCGCTGGCCGCGACGCTCAGGCTGGTCACCGCGGAGCTCGTCCGGGCCGGCAAGCCGGACGCGGTGATCGGCAACGTGGCGCTGACCAACGGCCGCTCGATGGTGATCGCCCACCTGCACGAGCCGCTGCGGCTGCGCCGGCTGTCGGTGCCGGGCGAGCGCGGCGAGCGCGGCGAGCGCGACGAGTCGTTCCGCGGCTTCCTGCTGGTGTCGGGCGGCGACGGCGATCCCAAAGACGGGTTCGAGGACGTCGCGCTACGCAACGCGGTGCTGATCAGCCGAGACCTGCAGGTCTCGTTCGCCGACCTCGATCCCTGAGATCCGGGACCGCGCGACCATCGTGTCAGGCGCGTCAGGCGCGGTGATCGTCATGGCGAGATTCTGTGTTTGCGCAGATGGAAGAATCCGGTTCGTCACAAATCTGGCATTCACTACTGTGCCGTCATCTGCGGCAGACTGAACAACTGACTCCGTACCCCCCCCTGTGCGCCGACGAGACAATTCATCAGTGCAACGATCATCATTCCAGTTGGAGCACCAATTATCAGTGACGCTCGAATCGCGGCGAGAGTGAGATGGTGACTATCTTCATGAGATGGTGAAAGCACACGCTGAGATCTAGTTGAGGTAGCCAACAGGTAGACGGCCCGGAGATGGCCTGGAAATGGGCTGAAGCTTCGTCGAAAATCAACCAAGAAAATCGAAATTCGACGCTGGTTCAGAACTCCAATAATATCAGAGAAGTACATGATACTGCTGGGACTCCCTAACCGAGAGAAGCGCCTGGCGATCGACTGATACCAACCACCGCTTGACCCAACGCGTTAGTAAGTACTACACCGGCACCATGACGAACGCTCAAGAACGCAAGGCACAGGAGCGGCAGGCTCGTAGACGTCGCATCCAGGAAGCCGCGCGCACTGTCTTCACCGAGCGCGGGTACGCGGGCGCATCGATCGAGCTCAT
The DNA here is from genome assembly GCA_036271215.1 of Kofleriaceae bacterium. Classification (GTDB taxonomy): domain Bacteria; phylum Myxococcota_A; class Polyangia; order Haliangiales; family Haliangiaceae; genus JABFXX01. Next base: position 7,135 of record DATBBB010000293.1, read on the forward strand.
CGCTCGTGCAGCACAGCTGTCGGTTGGCGCAATCTACCTGTACTTCCGCTCGAAGGAAGACCTCTACGTCTCGCTGATCGAGGACACGTTGACCGTGTTCGACGTCGAGATGGCACAGCTTCGCGAGCAGACCGAGCCGGCGAACCGGCTTCGCGATACCTGGGCCATCCTGGTCCGCTGGGCCGAGAAAGATGCAGAAGGGCCGCGCATTCTTCGACTGCTCGCGCAACCGGCGATCCGGCCGCAGCTCTCGGACGAGGTCGTTGCGGCGGTCTCCGCGGGGATTGGTCGTGTGCAGGACCACATCGGTGCCTGCGTGGCCGATGGCATCCACGCTGGAATTTACCGCCAGGTCAACGCGCGAGAGATCGCTGACCTCGCGTGGTCGGTCCTGCTCGGCAGCCTCGACGCCGCCGAGATGCACACCAACATCGGGCTCGGCAGCGAGCCGCTTTCAGTGCGGACCGATCGCGCGCTGCAGCTGATCGAGAACGCGCTGACGCCTGCGGTGTCGGGCTCGCTCCGCGCGGTCGCCTGACATCGAGCAAGCTGTCAGACATCGCAGCCTGAGCTGACTTCTCAGAACTGCCTGGCGAACCGCAGGCCGGCGAGCAGGTAGCGGCTCTGGTAGGAGCCCGCGTTGATCGGCACGGTGCTCGGCTGATCGCGGATCGGCGTGAGCTGCGGGACCTTGGCATCGGCCAGCGCCAGGTCGACGTCCGCGAGCAGCGCGATGCCGGCCGACGCGCCGATCTGCCAGCCGCCGGCCTCGTAGCCGCCGCCGAGGCCGATGATGTGCTTCGCGGAGTCGACGGTGAGCACCGAGACGTAGCCCTTGGGCGCCGCCGCAGTCTCGTACGAGTAGCCGGCGCCGAGCATCATGTTCGCGCCGTGCCACTCGACGCCGAGCGCCGGCGCGTACGAGTTCTTGTAGTGGCGCGGGATCGCCAGGTCGCCGACGACGTAGGTCCCGACCCCGGGCGCGTTCTGGATCTCGACGCCGTGGGGCTGGATCGTGATCGCGTCTTGCTCGGACCACAGCTCGACGTCGAGCGCGGCCTCGACCCGCAGCGACGGGATCGGCCGGACCTCGACCCCGGCGCGGACCGCCGCCGGCAGGGTCAGCGCGAGCTCCGAAGCGGAGCCGACGACCTTGGCGCCCTCGAAGAACGCCGAGGCCGGCAGCCGCGACTCGAACGTGCCGGTCGCCGAGACCTTCGACGGCGCCTGGGCCGCGAGGCCGAGCGTGACGTTGGGCCGGACGTCGTACTGCACGCCGAGCGAGCCCGACGGCGACCAGTAGTCGGTCTGGGTGTCCTGGCCGAACGCATCGAACTCGGGGTCCTCGGGCGCGCACACCGTCTGCCCCGGGCAGCCCGACAGCACGATCTGCGAGACGACCTTCGAGTAGACATCGGTGAACGTCGCGCCGACCCGCAGCTGATCGTTGATCTTGTACGCCGCGCCGACGGTGATGTAGACGAACGCCGAGCCGGCGAGGCTGACCGACGCATAGCGCTGCGGGCCGTTCTCGTCGTACTTGTGGAGCCCGGCGTACGGCGCGGCGATCCCGCCGGCGAGCACCAGGCGGTCGCCGATCCCCAGCGCGCCGGCGACCGTCGGGATCGGCATGCCGGGCGCCTGGTTCGACACCGGCGGCAGGTGGTTGCCGCCGCTGTCGATCCGCGCGTAGTCGACCGACTGGTACACGTACGCGGCGTCGAACAGCAGCGCATGGTGGCCATCGCCGGCGAGGTGCGCGAGCCCGGCGGGGTTCATCCACAGCGCGTCGGCGTCCTCGGCGCCGGCGATCAGCGCGCCGGCGCGCTCGACGTCGCGCACGCCGCGCACCGGCAGCACCATGCCGCCTGCGGACGCCCGGCCCTCGCCCGCCGCGCACACGGCGAGCCCGAGGCCAAGCCCGAAGCCAAGCCGGAGGCCAAGACCGCGGCCAAGCCGGAGGCCAAGATCGCGGCCAAGCCGGAGGCCAAGATCGACCCCCAGCCGGGGCCAGCCACGGAACACCGCGTGGCGGGCGACTTGTGCGGCGGTCACGGGTTGCGGCCCTGGACGATCGTGATGAACCGCAGCATGCCGCGCTGCTGGTCGCGCAGGAAGCTCGCGACGTTGGTCAATACGGTGGCGACATCGTCCCCGGTCCACGCCGGGCGGTCGGCGCTCGGCATCTGGCGGTCGATCTCGCCTGAGCCGTCGACGATCGCGGCGATCGAGGGCACGCCGGGGTCATTCGCGTCGTAGCTCGAGAACAGCTGGCTGGTGATCCGGACCAGGATCGACGACGGGTCGGCCGCGTTCAGCCGCTGCAACAGGTCGAGCTGGGTCGGCAGGTACAGATTGTCGGACGCGAGCAGCCGGCCGGCGAGGTGCGCGATCGGCACCAGATCCTGGTCGTCGGACAACAGCTGGATCAGGTCGGCCGACGCCGTGCGCAGCATCGCGAACACGTCGGGCGAGGTCGTCTCGTCGAACGCGTCGTGCAGCAGCGCCTCGAGCGCGAGCCGCGGCCCGGCCTGCGCGGTCAGCGCCACGGTGAGATCGGCGAGCGCGGCGAACACCGGGTGGGTCAACAGGTCGCGCGCGTCGTCGCGCAGGGTCGCCGACACCCAGCCCGGGACGTCGGCGGCGTGGGCGGTGAGCCGGCCGAGGACCAGCGCGATCGCGGCGCGCGACACCGCCGGCACGTGACCGTTGTGGAACGTCCAGCCCGCGCCCGCAGCGGCGGACGGATCGTGATCCGCGCGGAACATCAGGTCGACCGTCGCGCGCACCGAGCTGGTCCACGCCGCGCCCTCGCCGCCCATCTCGGCGATCCGCGCCTGCTTGGCGACGTAGGCATCGGCGAGCAGCTGCCACGGCGACAGCTGGGCGACCGGCTTGCCGTCGGAGGTCAGGCTCGTGGTGTGGCCCTGGCGGTCGGTCAGCCCGGCGAGCGGGTCGAGCAAGAACGCGCCCGCGTTGTCCAGCACCGTGGCGTACGGTTTGCCGTTGACCGTGATCGCGTCGAGCTCGGGGGCGGTGTCGACCAGCGCCGGCACCAGGTCGCCGGCGAGCGCGTCGATGATCAGCGGCTCCCACGACACGGCGTTCGAGGCCAGCGCGTAGTCGGCGCCGGCGGGGTTGGTCGACTGCGTGCTGGTCGATTGCGGGCTCGGCCAGTGCTTGTGCATCACCGACATCAGATCGACCAGCTGCTGCTCGGCGCCGTTGTCGACGAACGCCTGGGCGATCGGCCGGAACTCGTTGTAGAAGTCGTTCTTCTCGAGCACCGGCAGGGTCCCGAGGTGGGTGGTGTTGTAGAGATCGCCGTCGCGGTCGCGCACCGGATCGAGCGCCGGGGTCAAGAACGCCGGCAGCGGGTCCAGGAACAGCACGCGGGTCAGCGCCTCCGGCGTCGGGTGGCGGCGGAACCCCGTGATCCCGGACTGGCTCTCGAGGAACGCGTCGCCGCCGAGCAGATCGATCGCGGTGTTGACCACGCCATCCTTGAACGCCATCGACGACGCCGGCCGCGGCCGCGCGCCGCTCGCGGTGCACGCCACCGTGCTGCCGGCGGCGTTCTCGCACACGATGTTGCCGCCGGCGTCCTTGGCGTAGGCGATCGCGTCGACGAACAGGGTCGCGAGGTTGTCGAGCTCGATCAGCGCGCACGCGTCGTAGCCGCCGATCGGCGGGTACGAAACCGGGCCGACCTTGACGTGGCCGTTGGCCTTGTTGCAGACCTGCGCGTGGTTCGAGTCGTTGAGCAGGTGCAGGAAGCGCTGGAACACCGAGCGGTCGAACCCGTTGTCGACCTTGGTGCGATCGACCTTGGTCGTGAAGCTGCCGGTCACCGCCTGGGTCGTCTGGTCGATGTCGAACCGGTCGGTGTAGGACATCAGGTCGCTGAACCGCTGGGCGAGCGCCTTGGTCCCGGGCTGCTGCAGCGCCTGGGTCAGCGCGGTGACCAGCGCCGGCTTGGCGAGGATCTGGCGCAGCACCGGCATCATGTCGTCCCACATCGGCGCGCTGGCGACGATCTGGGCCTCGGGGTGGGCATCGCCGAGCCGCGAGGTCGCGATCGCGGCCTCGATCAGCCGGGCCGCCGCCGGGGCGTGACCGGCGAGCAGCGTATCGGTGAGGCCGAGCAAGTCGGGCGCGTGGGGATCGCGCAGCAGCTGGCTCCAGCCGTACAGCATGTCGAGCAGCGGCGACTGCGTGGGGTCGTAGCCCTGGTAGCTCAGGGTGCCGCCGCCGTCGAACGTCTTGGTCGTCATCATCCGCGGCCCGAGCAGCGCGGAGGCGCCGCGCGCGAGATCGAGCGCGGTGCCCTTGGCCGGATCGAACAGCTGGGCGGCGTCGTGGCCGAGCGCGCCGATCACGGTCTTGTCGAGCGCGACGTAGTCGAACGCGGTGACCCGGCCGGCGGCGTCGCGGGTCGCGGTGTCGCCGGCGACGGTGAACGGCGCCGCCAGCGCGAGCACCTGGCCCTGGGCATCGACGAACCGGCCGAGCGCGTCGACGTCGGCGAGCTGGTCGTGGTCGAGATCGACGAACGGCGCCGGCACCGCGTTGCCGGTCAGCGCGACGTGGGCGATGCCGCGCGGATCGCGGCGGACCAGCGGCAGCGCGACCGGCTCGACCAGATCGCTGCGCTCGGTCAGGAACAGCCCGGCCGCGAGCGCCGCGGTCCGGCTCGGCGACGCGGCGTCGCTCGGCGCCGAGGCATCGAGCAGCGTCGCCGCCAGCGCGGCGGTCAGCGCGTCCCACTCGGCGTTCGCCGGGCCACCGGGCGTGATCGCCGGGATCGTCGTCGACATCACCTCGTGGACGCTCGGGATCACCATGCCGCCGGCCATGCCCCCCGACGGTGCGCGGCGCGCGGTGACCAGCGCGGCCGGCATGCCGAGCTCCGCCGCCGGCGGCCGGTAGCCGATCCGGGTGCCGGCGCGGGCCAGCGCCGAGACCGCGGCGCCATCCTGCGCGATATCGTCGAGTAGATCGGCGACGTTGACGATCGACTTCGCCATCGTGTCGTCGTCGTACAGCGCGAGCGTGGCGTCGCTGGTCAGGAACGCCTGCAGGTCCGCCGTGTCGTCGGCGGTCACCGCGGTGTCGATCGACTTGACGAGCGACCCACGGTTGGCGAACAGCGCGACCAGGGTCGGTGGGGTGTCCGCGGCGGTCGGGGGATCGCCGCCATCGCACGCGTCGCGATAGGTCGCGCCGCTGACGTCCATCGGGTTCGCCTCAAATGCAATTCGCTTGCACATGAGCGTCACCACGCGCTCTCCGAAGGTGTGCGTATCTTCGGCGCGGGTCCCGTCAAAAGCGGGTGCGCAAGCCATCGCGCCGCCAGCGATGATTCCGAGAATGACCCTCATGGTTGCCTCACTCTGACAGAGGTCGACCGTCCTGGTCGCAAAAAAACTCGATAGAAAAACGTGAAGTACGAATGTTGAAGAAAAGTCAGTACGGTAGATTCGCGTGAAGCGCGCCCCGGCTGGAGCCGATGTGTGCCGTGCGGAATCCCCGGGCCGCCGGGGTTTGCCGCGCGCGCGATCGAACAAATCGCCCGCCGGCGAGTCCAACCGGCATGGCTCCCGGCATGGCTCCCGGCATGGCTCCCGGCATGGCTCCAGGTGGCTGCGCGCGGCTGCTACCCTTCCCCACGATGCAGTGCACGGGGTGCGGCGCGACGGCTGACCAAGCCGGGCGATTCTGCCCGAAGTGCGGCGCCCTGCGGGTCGAGCTCACGGCCGCCCCAGCCGAAGCCCCGACGGTAGCCACGGCCCCGACGGTAGCCACGGCCCCGACCGCAGCCACGGCCCCGACCGCAGCCACGGCCCCGACCCCGAGTGTCGCCACGGCCCCGAGTGTCGCCGCGGCCCCGACGGTAGCCGCGGCCCCGACCGCAGCCACGGCCCCGACGGTAGCCACGGCCCCGACGGTAGCCACGGCCGCGACCGAGCTTGCCGGTACCGCGGTCGCCGTCGCCACGCCGCGCGTGGCCCTGCCGGCCACGGAGGTCATCGCGTTGACCGGCGACCGCCCGGCCGACCCCGCGACCAGCCGGAGCACACCGGCCGCCAGCCTGATCGGCACCGCGGTCGGCGACTTCGAGATCGAGGGCGTGATCGGCGGCGGCTCGTTCGGCACCGTGTACCGCGGCCGCCAGCGCGGGCTCGACCGGCCGGTCGCGCTCAAGGTCCCGACCTACGAGATCGCCGCCGATCCGGTGCAGGCCCAGCGGTTCGCGCGCGAGGCCCGGGCGGCGGCGCGGATCGTCCACCCCGGCGTGGTCGCGATCTACGCGGTCGGCGAGCTCAGCGACGGCCGGCCGTACCTCGCGATGCAGCTGATCGACGGCGTGCCGCTCGGCAAGATCCTGTCCAACGGCCCCTTGCCGGCGGTCCGCGCGCTCGGCATCGCGCGCCACATCGCGAGCGCGCTGTCGGACACCCACGCCGCCGGGGTCGTGCACCGCGACCTCAAGCCGAGCAACATCATGTGGCGGCGCGACCGCAACGGCGACGACCGGATCACCCTGGTCGACTTCGGGATCGCGGTGTGCCGGCCCGGCCACGCCGACGCCACGCGGCTGACCACCAACGGCCTGATCGGCACGCCGCACTACATGTCGCCCGAGCAGGCGCATGGCGATCAGGTCGACGCGCGCTCCGATCTGTACGCGCTCGGCTGCCTGGTGTTCGAGCTCGTCACCGGCACCACGCCGTTCGGCGGCTCGGGGTTCGAGGTCCTGCTCGCTCACCTCGGCCGGCCGGCGCCGCGCGCGAGCGAGCGCAACCCGGACCTGCCCGCGGCGGTCGACCGGCTGATCGCGCGCCTGCTGCAGAAGGCGCCCGACGACCGCCCGGCCAGCGCCGACGCCGTGGTGGCGCTGATCGACGAGCTGGTCGACGAGCTGACCCGGCCGATCGCGATGCCCGCGGCCGGTTCGGCGAGCCGGCCCGGGCTCGCCGCCACGCGGCCGACCCGCCGCCGGGGCTCGCGGCGCTGGCTGGCCGCCGCCGTGCTCGGCGCGGTCGCGCTGTCGGGCGCCGGAGCCCTGGCCTACAAGCTGTACGGCGAGGGCGACGACGCCGAGGCGTCCGAGGTCGCCGACAAGCCGGTGTCGCCGACCGGCGAGCTGCTGCGGCTGGTGTCGCGTGATGACGGCGAGCTGATCGTCAACACGCTGGTCCCCCAGGTGATCCACACCGGCGCGGCGATCCGCGCCCACATCGAGATCAAGACCAAGCTCGGCGGCGAGTTCAACGCCAAGCAGGTCGTGGTGACGATCGAGGATCCGCACCACCACGCCACGGCCCAGACCGCGCAGATGCACAGCCACCGCTCCGGCCACTACGCGTTCTTTCACACGTTCACCGAGCCGGGGACCTACGTGGTCCGGATCTTTCCGTCGGAGACCGAGACGGTCTCGACGCTCGAGCTCTACGTCGTTCCCTAGCCAGCTGGCGCGATCCGCTCGCCGCGAGCTTCGCGAGCGATCCGCGCTACATCCGGGCCGCGCTACACCCGGCCGCCAGCGTCAGTTGTCGTCGCTGCCCTTGCCGTTGGCCTCGTCCTCGGAGAAGTCGACCTTGCCGGTGAAGTGCTCGCCCTCGCCGGTGACCTTGAACTTGCTCGACGCCAGGACCTTGCCCTTGCTCTCCATCGTCATGAGCAGATCCTTGTTGACGCCGATCTGCTTCTTCTCGAGCGTCATGTTCGAGATGATCGACTGCTGGCCGCGCTCGCTGGTGAACTGGTCGAACGAGACCAGCAGCTGCTGCGACTTGCCGGTGACGTCGTAGATCTTGATCGCGTACTCGAGGTCGTTCAGCGGCACCTTGAGGAACCCGGCGAAGTAGATCTTCCAGGTGTGGGTGTCCTTGGCCTCGACGAACGCGGTCTGCGCTTGCTTGCGGATCTGCGCGGTGTACGCCGAGGCGCTCTTGGCCTGCTGCGGGAACCGCTTGCTGCTCAGCATGATCCGGCCGTTGAACGCCTGGTTCGGGTTCTCGGCGGCGGCGGTTCGCGCGCCGAGGCCAACGCCAAGTACCACGAGGGACACGATAAACGCCGTACGCAGGGTCATCGCAGGCGATGCTAACCGACGCCCGAGGTAGGAGTCGACCGCCAAGGCGATCCACCCCGCCGCGGCGCCACGAGCGATTCAAGCTAGCGATTCAAAAGTGCCTTGATCGACTCGAGCCCGGCGCGCTCGGCCGCATCGCGGCCATCGATCCGGTCGGTGATCTCGACCGCGCGGCGGGCCAGCGCCCGATAGATCTCCACCAGCTCGGGGCGATCGTGGATCGCCTCGAGGTGGCGGGTCACCGTGGCGAGATCGCCGCGGCGCACCGGGCCGGTCAGGCCGCCGGTCGTGCCGCGCGCGGCGATGTTGCGCAGCGCGCCCTCGGCAAGCGGGATCAGCGCCTGGGCCGCCTTGTCGGGCGCCACGCCGGCCCCGGCGAGCACCGCCGCCGCCGCGTCCATCGTGGCCACGATGTAGTTCGAGGCGAGCGCCGCCGCGGCGTGGTACGCGGCCATCTGCGCGCTATCGAGCGCGAGCACCACGCCGGTCATCGCCGCGACCAGCTTGCCGGCGGTGGCGCGGCCGATGTCGTCGCCCTCGACGCCGAACACCGTGCCCTTGAGCGCGCGCATCGCGGCCTTGCCGTCGGCGATCGCCGACAGCGGGTGCATCGTCCCGATCCCGGCGACCTGGCCGGCGACCGGCCCGAGCAGCTCTTGGGCCGACGCCGCACCGGCGCAGTGCAGCAGCACGTGGCGCTTGTTGATGAGGCCGGTGCCGAGCAGCATCTGCGCGACCTCGGTGATCACCTGGTCGCGCACGGCGAGGATCACGACCTCGGTCTCGAGCAGGATGTCGGGCGGGGCCGACGAGAATGCGGCGACGCCCGCGGCGGAGCCCGCGGCGCGGGCCGGCGCGGCGCGGCGCGCCCACAGCCCGAGGACCGGGACGCCGCCGAGCCGGAGGGCGCCGGCGAGCGCGGTGGCGACCGGGCCGGCGCCGACGATGAACGTGGTGGGGTTGCGAGCGGTCACGGTAGGTACAGGTGGTGCTCGGCGATATACCGCAACACGCTGGCCGGCACTAGCCCGGCGACGCTCGACGCGCCGGCCGCGAGCAAGTCGCGGATCCGGGTCGCCGAGATCTCCGGCATCGTGACCTCGGTCGCAACGCTCCCGGGCGGCAGCGCGTGGCCGGCCCGGCCCACGACGATCAGCGGCGCCTGGGCCACCACGTCGGCCCAGCGGTACCACTTCGCGGCGTCGCCCAGGATGTCGGTGCCGACCACCAGGCGCAGCGCGTGGCCCTGCCCGGCCACGTGCTCGACCAGATCGAGCGTGCGGCTGGCGACGAACCCGGGGCGCGCGGCCAGCTCGGCCTCGGCGCGGCTGACCCGGACCCGCGCCCCGAGCGGCGCCGCGGCGAGCTCGCACATCGCGATCCGATGGTCGTAGGCCACGAGCTGCTTGCCGAACGGGTGCGCGAACGTCGGCACGAACCACAGCTCGTCGACCGGCTGGGTCTCGAGCACGTACAGCGCCACCAGCTGGTGCGCCGCGTGCGGCGGGTTGAAGCTGCCGCCGAACAGCGCGACCCGCGTCATCGCCTATTCATCGCCTATTCATACAGCAGGTAGTCGGCGCGCTCGGCCGCGAAGTCGCCCTCGTCGCGCGGCCAGCGCGCGGTCAGGTCGTCGAGGCTGGCCCCGGCCTCGATGCCCTTGCGCACGGTGTCGCCGCCGGCCAGCAGGTCGATCGCGGGGATCTTGTCGACGAACTCGTAGGCCCGCTCGCGCCAGCGGAACGCCGCCGGCGCCTGGTCGTAGCACGCCTTGAGGAACGCCACGCCGGTGCGGTACGGCCGGAACGCGTCGACGTTGGTGACGTGGAGCTGGACCCCGCCGCACGCGGCGGTCTTGTGCTTCTGGAACATCGGCGTGAACACCGCGGGCCGGAACGCGACGCCCGGCAGCTCCATCGCCGTCAGGTCCGCGGCGAGCCGGTGGCCGTCGAGGTACGGCGCGCCGGCGAGCTCGAACGGCCGGGTCGTGCCGCGGCCCTCGGACAGCTCGGTGCCCTCGACCAGGCACATCCCCGGGTAGACCAGCGCGGTGTCAACCGTCGGCATGTTGGGCGACGGCATCACCCACGGCAGCCCGGTGTGATCGTAGTGCATGTCGCGCTCCCAGCCGCGCATGCCGAGCACGACCAGATCGAGGTCGAGCTTCTCGACCGTGTGGCGCCAGCGCGCGAGCTCGCCGGCGGTCATGCCGTGGCGCACCGGGCACGACACCAGGCCGACGAACGACTCGAACCCGGGCGCGATCAGCCCGCCCTCGATGTGGACGCCGCCGATCGGGTTGGGCCGGTCGAGCACGCAGAACGCCTTGCCGGCCGCGGCGCACGCGCGCATCGCGAGCACCATCGTCCACACGAACGTGTAGTACCGGCTGCCGATGTCCTGGACGTCGAACACCATGACGTCGATGTCGTCGAGCATCGCCTGGGTCGGCGCCAGCGACTCGGTCGTGGTGCCGTACAGGCTGTGGATCGGCAGATCGCTGCGCGAGTCGCGCGCGGCGTCGACCGAGATCATGTCCTGCGCGTCGCCGCGCACGCCGTGCTCGGGGCCGAACAGCGCGGTGAGCTTGAGGTCGCTGCGCGCGCGCAGCAGATCGATCGCGTGGCGCAGCTGCGGATCGACCGCGGTCGCGTTGACGAGCAGGCCGATGCGCCGGCCGTCGAGCAGCGAGCTGCCCTCGCTCGCGAGCCGGGCCAGGCCAGTTTGGACGGTCATGGTGCGCCTGTTTTACTGAAAAATCCGCGCGACGCGACGCGCGGTGGGGTGAATTGGCCGGCTCTGCCGGCCAAGAGGGGACGGGAACGTCCCCTAGGCAAAGATCGGTACTGGTTTCAGCGTGACCTTGCCGTCCTTCATGACCACGCGGAACCGCACCGCGCGGCACTGGTACTGGGCCTTGAGCTTGCCCTCGTTGACCTTGAGCTTGGCGATGAAGTTCTCGAACGACACGTCGTCGGGGTTGCCGGTCGCGCGCCGGGCCGCGACGTACTCGGTGAACACCCGCTTGTAGTAATCGGGCTCGGACTCCTGGGCGAGCGCGGCGAGGTCGGGGTCCGCCGTGGCCTCGCGCTCCTCGAACTCGACGCGGCCCTGCAGGATCGGGTTGCCCTCGTCGTCGAGCTCCTCCTCGCCGGGCTCGGGCCGGCCGAGCAGGCGCGCAAGCATGACGTTGAGCCCGTTGGCGAGCCCGTCGAGCTCGAGGCCGACCGGGCGGAACGTGCGGTCGACGTTGCCGTTGATGATGTCGATCACGCCGAGCTCGATCTGATCGACCTGGGTGAGCAACCGGCGGTGCGACAGGTACATCCCGACCAGCGCGATCGCGAGCGCGCCGGCGCCGAGCAGCAGGATGAACAGCTTGACCGTGGCCGCGGTGCTGCTCGGATCGGCGATCGACGCCAGCACGACCGCGCCGGCGGTGATCGGGGGATAGTCGGCCGGCAGCGCGCGGGTCGAGATCCGCGGCATCTTGACCCCGGCGGCCAGGTAGTCGACGCCGTCGACGGTGACCCGCTGCTTCGCGCCGCTCTCGCTGACCGCGCCCGAGCCCAGGCTATCGGTGAGCAGCCGCGCCTTGGCGGTGTCCTCCTCGCCGGACAGCCCGCGCGTGAAGCTGGTCGCGACGACGTTCTTGTGATCGTAGTACGCGATCTCGGTGCCGAGCAGGTTGCGGTCCTTCTGGGCCTCCTTGGCGGTCTGCGCGTACGCGACGACGATCGCGCCGATGATCACGACGCCCTCGGGATCCTTGGCCGAGATCGGGGCGTCCGGATCGATCACCGGCGCCACGCCGATCTTCATCATGCCCTTCTCGCCGTTGTTCCAGATGTCGCTGATGATCATCTTCTTGCCGAGCACGACGTTGAGCGCGGGGATGACCGAGTCGCCCTTGTCGGTCTTCCACTGCCGGGCGACCACGGCGGAGACCTCGTTCATCGCGAGCAGGTTGCCGGTCGCGTCGACCAGCGCGATGATGTCGGGCTTGATCGCGCCCTGCTTCTCGTCGGCGGTGAACCGCTGGAACCCGATCCGGGCCTGGGACTGGCGCTCGGCCGCGCTGTCGGTCTTGATCGCGGTGACGAACTCCTTCTCGGCGGCGATCCGCTCGACCTTGTTCGAGACGTCGATGCCCTCGAGCTGATTGAGCTGCTGCACCACCTGATAGGCCCGCGCGAGCTTGTCGTCGGCGTCCTTCTTCAGGCGCTCGTCGAAGCTCTTGGACGTGACGAAGAACGCGATCGCCGTGAGGATCGCGATCACAGCGGCGACGACGGCGGCGATGACCGTGCGGGACATGCTCCTCCTCGACAATTATCCGTGGCTGTTCAACGACTTGTCAATTAGTCGACTTGGCGAACAGGGTCGTCAGGTCGCAGATTTCGCTCACGCGCTTGATGTCCTCCAGCGGAGAAAACTCACAGGCCGCCTGCGCGACCCCCTTGCGCAGCGCGACGATCAGCCGTGCGCGGTCGCTCACCACCATCAGGTGATGCTTGCCCGCAGCGCCGATCGCGATCGCGGAGGCCGCGGTCGCACAGTCCTTCGGCGGCTGGCGGTTATGGTACGCGGTCGGCTCGCACAGCGCGCGGCCCGGCACCGCCAGCAGGACGTCGACCGGGTCCGGGAGCTCCGGCAGCTCGGCCGGCGCTCCCGGGGCGCCCGAGCCCATGGCCGCGAGCTGGTGGGTATGGACGTAGAGCCGCATCGCATCGAGCGTGCTGGTATTCAACCGGGCGAGCTCGGCGGGCTCGATCGTGCCGTCGGTCTCGACGTGGAGCGCGCCGACCTCCTGGCGCTTGGGCAGCGCCACGCCGGCGATCTCGACCGCCGGATGGGCGCCCGCGCGCTCCATCATGACCACCGCCGCGGCGCCACCACCACCGAGCAGGACCGCGACCCCGAGCGCGAGCCACGGGATCCGGCGGCCGGACCGCGGGATCGCCGCCCGGCCGCCGGGTCGGCCGACCGCCGGATCGCCGGCGGGCTCGAGCCGGTCGGCGAGCGAGTCGCCGGCGTCGTCGTCGCGCGTCCCGGCGCTCCCGGCGTCGCCGGCGGCGATCCGCGCCGTGGGCATCGCGACCGGGGTCGAGGTCGCGCGCAGCTCGCCGAGCACGCCGCGATCGAGCCGCTGGGTCTCGACCAGCCCGAGGTCACCGTCGCGCAGCGCCGCCTCGAGCTGCTTGCGCATCTCGCGCGCTCCGGCGAACCGGTCCTCGGGGCGCTTGGCGAGGCAGCGCATCACCGCCTCCTCGACGGTGGCCGGCAGCGCCACCCCGCGCTTGCTCGGCGCGACCGGCAGCTCGGACAGGTGCTTGGTCATGATCTCGAAGTGGGTGTTGCCGTCGAACGGGGTCTCGCCGGTCACCGACTCGTAGAGCGTGGCGCCGAGCGAGTACAGGTCGGTCCGCAGGTCGACCTCCTGGCCGCGGACCTGCTCGGGCGACATGTAGCGCACGGTGCCCATGGTCTGGCCGGTCGCGGTGAGCCGGGTCGACGTCGTCGTCATCTTGGCGATCCCGAAGTCCATCACGGTCGCGAGCCCGTCGCGCTCGCGGACCAGGACGTTCGACGGCTTCATGTCGCGGTGCACGATGCCGCTGGCGTGCGCGTACTCGAGCGCGCGCAGGACGTCGATCGCGATCCGGCACGACGTCGCCCAGTCGAGCCGCTCGGCCTCGATGATCATCCGCTCCCAGGTCCGGCCCTGGACCAGCTGCATCGCGAGCACGAAGCAGCCGTTCTCCTGGCCGAAGTTGTAGAGGTGGACGATGTTGCCGTGATCGAGCGCGGCCAGCGCCTTGGCCTCCTCGAGGAACCGCGACTTGACCTGGCTGTGCGCCGCCATCTCGGGCGGCAGGATCTTGAGCGCGACTTCCTGGTTGGTCAGCTTGTGGCGGCCCTTGAACACGACGCTCATGCCGCCCTGCCCGAGGACGTCGACCAGCTCGTACTGGCCGAGCATCACGCTGCCGATCATGCGGTGCGCGCCGGATGCACCGAGCGCGGCGCCGCAGCTGGCGCACTTGACGTCGATGTCGAGGACGTCCTTGCCGCACGCCGGACAGGTCATACCGGCTGAGCTCGCGAAGCCATGCGACCGGAGCGTAGCTGAAAAATGGGGCTGAAAATCACAACGGCCGCAGAGGCGGCCGATGAATCACCACGCGGTCACGCCGCCGGGCCGAACCCGGAAAACGCTTAGAAGTTCAGGACCGCGGCGAGCCGAGCCCGGGTGTAGTTCTCGGTATCGTCGGAGCCGTTGACGCCCGACGGCGGCGCGACCGAGCGCGCGGTGTTCGAGATCTCGACCGGCTGGGTCGAGTCGATCGCCTGGCGGCTGCCGGCGCGGACGTCGAACGTCAGGTGGAGGTTGCGCGACAGCGCCCAGCGCAGGCCGACGCCGACCTCGCCGTACTCCTGGCGGGTCGAGAACGAGTCATCGACGTCCGCCTGCTGCACGCCGCCGCCGGCGAGCAGGTACGGCGCGAAGGTGTTGCGCGCGCCGATCTCCCAGATCAGCGAGCCGCCCATCCGGCGATCGACCCGGACATTGTCCTTGAACGATGTCTTGGCGACCTCGCCTTCGATCAGCAGGCCCGGAGTGAGCCGGATCCGCGCCAGGGCGCCGAGGTCCGACGACTCCTGGTTGCCACTGACGCTGGTGCCGCCGGCGAACACGCCGATACCAAACGTGGGCATCGCGGGCTGGGCAGGCGCCGCCGCCACCGCGACCACGCCGGGCGCGACCCCGGGCTGGACCGGGTAGTACGTCGTGCCGTAGTACGACGGCACAGCCTCGGGGTAGTACGGGTAGTAGCCATAGTAGTACGGCCGGGGGTACCAGCCGCCGACCCAGGCCCGGCCGCCGACCCAGCCCCGGCCCCGGAACGCCGGGCGCGCATAGCCGACCGACGGGCCGTGCCAGCCGCCGCCGGCGAACCGCGAGCCGCCGACGCGAACGCCGACATGTGCGCCGGCGCTGACATGCACGCTACCGCTGAAGTGGGCGTGACCCGCCTCGGCGGTTCCGCCCTGCAGCAGTGCGGACAGCCCGAGGGCACCGCCCACGAGGGCGGCGAGCGAGTGACGGGGATGGGGCAAACGCATCATGGGGTCTTGCTCTTTTCCGAAGGCCCGAGAGCCTGAGGGAAGATCGACGGAAGATCGAGGGAAGATCGACGGAAGATCGACGGGGAAGGAATCTAGGACGGCGCTAGGACGCGCGAGCGCGTCGCTCGGTTTACTGTGCACTCGACGGGCCAGGCTCGTGGCGAGATCATCTGCTTACCGATCGTCCAGGAAACGCATCCGATTCTGACACCTTACACCCGCATGCGGGATCGATTTTTTCGTGAAGCTTCATGAAGCGTGTGACCGGTTTTTCACGGTCGGGCTTAGTGTGGTGCAGCGACGACAGCTGCGATTGGTCCGCAACTCCGCCAAGTCATGGGCATCCTTGACAGTGGGGACACTGCGTCCCTACAGTCTCTTCCGACCGGAGGTCATCTTTGAGCGATCCGAAGCGTGGTGGTAGCCGTGATATCAGCGAGCTGAAGCAGCGTCTCGGGCTCAAGAAAGGCGGCGCTCCCGCCGCCACGACCCCCAGGAATGGCACCCCCGGCGTGGTGCCCCCGCCCGGCATGGCCGTGGCAGCGCCGCAGCCGGCCCAGCCGGTGATCCCCAATGCCGCGGACGATCCGTTCGGCGCGATGAACGCGATGGCCTCGGTCGGCACCGTCCAGCGCGCTCCCGAGATCGTGATCGTCAACGACGGCAAGCCGGTCGAGAACGTCAGCGGCTCGTCGCGCGCGGCGACGATCGCCAAGTTCGTCGCCCCCGCCGTGCTCGCCCTCGCGGTCGGCATCGGGATGGGCAAGCTCTCCAAGGGCGCCGACGTCTACAACGAGGGGATCAAGGACACCAAGGCGATCCTCGGCGACGACAAGACCGCGTCCACGGTCAAGAACGTCAAGCGGACGCTGTCCGAGCTCGACAGCGTGCTCGACGAGATGAACACCAAGAACGGGCTGCACCCCGACACGGCCGCCGACCGCAAGCTCGCCGAGATCGCGGGCCGGCTCGACGTCAAGACCACGCAGGTGTTCCGCACCGCGGCCGCGGTCGACCCCGAGGTCACCAACCTCATCATGTCGTTCTACGCGGGCACGTCCGAGGTCAAGGGCATGCTCGATAACCACATCAAGTCCGCCAAGAGCGACGACCTCGCGCTGTCCAACGCCAAGAAGGCGTCGGCCGATGCGCAGGTCAAGGACACCGACAACGCCGCGCTCGCGAGCGTCAACGCGGTGAAATACGCCGCGCTGATCCAGGCGCCGACCGAAGCCGATCACAGCGACTTCGGGGTCCGCATCGTCGAGCTCGGCCCGCCGTACTGCGGCGGCCCCAACCCGGTGACCACCGGCAAGTGCGACAATAACGAGGCACCGTCGGCGTTCGCCTACCGCAACGAGCCCGGCGCGGTGTGGACCAAGGGCGACCTCGCGGCGTCGGGCAGCGACAACGTGCCGGCCAAGAAGCTGCTGCTGCTGCTGCCCAACGGCACGCGCGACGCGCTGATCAAGGGCGGCGAGCCGGGTGCGTCCGAGGTGTTTTATATCAAGCGCCTGAAGGCGCTGACCGAGCGGACCAAGAAGCTGGTCGAGGAAGGCAACAAGCTCGAGCAGCGGCTCCAGCTCGAATCGAACAAGGGCACGCGATTCGGGTTCTTTATCTAGTGAATTTGTTCGCCGGCGGCGCGTCTCCATCCCACACGACCAGAGGACCCATGCGGCGGATCATGTTCGTTTTGATGCTCGGCGCGGCCCCGGTGGCGTTCGCGCAAGGTGCAGCGGCCCAGCCGGCGAAGAAGCCCGTGGCAGCGGCCCCGGCGGTGAAGAAACCGCCGGCGAAGCCCAAGAAGCTGACGCCGATGACCGCGCCGCACAAGAAGGCGCTGGCGGAGCTCTACGGCGGGTTCAAGTTCGGGATGTCGAAGGACGACGTGATCGCGGTGTTCTCGAAGCAGCTCGACGAGCGCTACGACGAGAAGATCAAGGCGACGACCGACATCACCGAGCAGGATCGGCTGCGCCGCGACAAGAAGGCCGAGGTCACCCGGCTGCAGCAGAGCTACACCATGTTCGAGCCCAACAAGACCTCGCCGTGGGACGTCTCGATCGTCGAGAATGAGTTCTCCCACAACACCGGCGAGGCGATGCTCGAGCGCTGGGAGAACCAGGCCGGCAAGAACCAGCGCCGGTTCTTCTTCTTCTACGACGGCAAGCTGTGGAAGATGTTCCTGTCGCTCGACATGTCCGCCATCAGCGAGGACAGCCGGAACTTCGCGACGTTCCGCGCGGCGATGGAGCGCAACGACAAGTACGGTCCGGGTGACGCCGAGGACGCCGTGATCTCGTGGCGCACCGACGCATTCGAAGTGCGCGCGCTCGACAAGCTCAAGAGCTACGACACGCTGGCGATGGTGATCGAGGATCCCAAGGTCGCGCGCGAGGTCGAGTCGACCCGCGAGGCCAAGGCGCCGCCGCCGCACACGACCAACCCGGTGATCAAGGCGGTGCTCGACACCGACCACACCGATCACCCCGATACCAAGTCGAACGGCAACGCGGTCGACGACGTGATCCGCGCCCAGGGTGGCACGCCGCCCAAACGAAACTAGCAGGTTGTTGAAAACCGCGCTGCGGGCTCCGATGGCTTCGTTGGAGCTGCGCTTCCGGTCCTCACGTGCATGAGCACGCTGCGGTCCGGTTCTCGCTCCGCCTCGCCCTCGGAGCTCCTCGCTGCGTTTTTCAACAACCTGCTAGGGCCCGATCGTCGCCGGGGTCGCGGTCGCCGACTTCGACGACGAGGCGCCGGTCAGCGCGTCCGGGCTCACGCCGACATCGACCTCGTGGCCCGAGACCGAGCCGTGGCAGCCGGCGCACACCACGTTGAACAGCGACTCGCTGACCCCCATCGAGATCTGCTCGCCGGGGCCGAGCTGGTGCTCCTCGCCCATCTTGATGATCGTGTTGTGCTTGTCGTCCTGGAGCTCGAGCACCACGCCGGTCTGCGCCGGGAGCTGGAACCGCACCGAGCCGTCGTCGGCGAGCGGCGCCGAGCCGAGCATCTGGCGGTTCTCGAAGATCCCGTTGCTGCCGGCGGTGCAGCTGGTCGTGCATAGCCCCTCGCTGTAGGCGGCGATGAACTTCGCACCGCGGAACGCGTCGACCGGCCGGCCGCGCCGCAGGTTGCCGGTGAGCAGCGTGAACAGCAGCGGCGCGTCGGGCATGTGGATCACGCCGTGCGCCGGATCGCCGTCGGCGCTGCCGCCGAACACCAGCTGGCGGCGGTTGTCGTACAGCGGCCGCGCCGGGTACGGATAGGCCAGCACGGCGTCGACCCGGATCTGGCCGGCCGGCGGCGCCGCGGTGAACAGCGGCGCGCGGTTCTCGGCGCCGTGCGGCGAGATCGTGACCAGGTCGAAGTTGCCCTGGCTCGCGGACGCCGCGTACGACACCATGATCTGGCCGTCGGGCAGCGAGACCGGCGCGCGGTAGGCCGCCGCCCCGCCCATCCGGCCGTTCGCGTTGGCGCCGTCGAGCAGGCGCAGCGCCGAGACGAACCCGGTGTCGGTCCGGCCCTGCTCGAACGGGCCGATGCTGCGGTTGAACACGCCGAGCGCGCCGCCGCCGCTCGCCGAGACCGGCGCGCCCGTGGTGTCGACGTCCGACAGGATCAGCAGGAAGTTGCCGTCGCTGCCCTCGCGGATGTCGGTCGCCGCGGCGTAGCCGATCGATGGCTTGGTCATGGTCAGGTCGGTGAGGTCGGCGTACGGCGACACCGCGCGCTGGGCGAGCAGCGGGTGGTAGTCGGTCAGGTCCCAGTTAATCCGGCGCCCGGACAGCTGGTAGAACCCGTCGCTGGTCTTCTCGGTGGTCATCGTGATCCGGCCCTCGCGCATGAACTGCGGGCCGACCTCGGAGTTCGACAGCACCGTGATCTGCTGATAGCTCGTGGTATCGGCCGTGGTGCCGTTGATCGCGACCCGCCACAGGTCGGACTGCGGCAGGAACCGCTTGCGCGACTTGGTGGCGCCGTTCGCCGGCTTGCCGCGGGTCGACGCGAACACGATGAACTTGCCGTCGGGCGAGAACGCCGGATCGAAGTCGTGGACCTTGAGGCCGTTGGAATCGGGCAGCTTGGGCCACAGCCGCTGGCAGGCGGTGTCGTTGACGTCGACCACGTAGAGCCCGAGCGAGTCGGCCGCGCCGTCGCGCGCGGCGAACACCACGCGGGTGCCGTCGTTGGCGACGTCGGGCGCCTGGATGTCGACGTCGGCGCCGAACCCGCACTTGTCCGACAGCACCGTGCCCTCGGCCATCGGCGTCAGCACCTGGCCGTCGCCGAACGTCGCGGTCGCCTTCATCAGCTTGGCGCCGCCCTTGAACGTGTCGAAGTTGAGGCGATCGGTCGCGCTGCCGGTCGGGCGCTCGACGTAGACCACCGGGATCGTGTCGTCCTTGGCCATCGCCGCGACCTGGGTACCGAGCGCCAGGCGCTCGATCCGGACCCACTCCTGGAACGTGCAGAACGGCGACGCGGTGGCAGCGACGAACGGCTGTGCGCACGCCGTGGGATCCGCGGTCGACCCGGCGAGCTCGAGCACCGGCCCGCCGCGGTGCGACATCCCCGCCGGCCCGCCGTTCAGCAGGGTCTTGGACATCGCGCGACCGCGCCGCGCATCGGGGAACTCGAGCGCCATGAACTGGTTCTTCAGCAGGTCGTAGTTCTTCTCGAGCGCGACCGCGGAGAAGAACCCCTGGGTGCCGGTGCGCAGCTTGAGGTCGTTGGTCGCCGCCGGGCTGTGGCAGGCCTCGAACGAGCAGCCGCGGAGCAACAGCAGCGGCTGGATGTTCTGGGCGAAGAACTGGCGGCCCATGTCGCCCTTGGCGAAGTCGAGCCTGCCGGCCTGCATCGCCCACGCGCGGAGCGCGAGGTAGTCCTTGTCGGTCTGGCTCGCGAACTGATCGCCGCCGGTGTGGCCGCGGCCGCCGGCGTTGACCGCGAGCGGGATCTTCAGGATCTGCGAGTCCTCGACCGGCGTGTTGACGAACGACCACGCCTGGCTGAAGTTGAACGCG
Source organism: Kofleriaceae bacterium (assembly GCA_036271215.1). Taxonomy (GTDB): domain Bacteria; phylum Myxococcota_A; class Polyangia; order Haliangiales; family Haliangiaceae; genus JABFXX01. The sequence goes on from DATBBB010000293.1 coordinate 27,397, forward strand.
AGCTCGGCGTCCGACATCCCGCACGTGATGTAGAAGTCCGACTGCGGCGCGCCGTGGCAGCTGCCGGCGTTGCAGCCGTGCTGGGTCAGGATCGGCTGGACGCTCGACTTGAACAGGTCGAAGCTCGCCTGCGTGGCCGGCGTGATGAACACGGTCTGGTCGAACTCGGCAGGCACGGTGTGCGAGCACGAGCCGCTGCCGGTCTGCGGCGGGGTCGCCGGCGGCAGGCCGTTCTCGGTCGCGCCGTTGTTGAGCCAGTTCTGCAGGGTGAAGAACGCGTCGGAGTTGACGTCGAGGATCGCGCCGCCGGAGTGCTGGACCTGCAGCGGCGGGAACGTGTCCGCGAGCTGGTTGTTGTAGCTGAGCGTCAACGCGCCCGTCGGCACCGCCTTGATCAGCAGCAGCGGGTAGCTGTAGGCGCCGAACGGAGCGAGCACGTCGCGCCGCTTCTGGACGCCCTCGAACGACGAGACGTCGAGGTTGCCGGCGGCAAACTGGAACGGGTCATCGGCGTTGGTCGAGTGACAGCCCGAGGTGTTGCCGGCGCACTTCTGCGCGAGGATCGGCTCGATGTTGCGCTCGAAGAACGTGCGGCCGGGCGGCGGGTCGCCGCAGCCGATGACGCCGATCCCGACGAGCCCCACCAGCGCAACGCGCGCGAGGGCTCGGAATCGATCCGTTCGGGTCCATTCCATGGCGGTCATTGTACTCCAATCGTCGTCGGAGAATTGCCCCACAACGACAACGAGCCGCGCGAGCTTTCAAGGCTCGATGCGGCTCGGATCACGACGCGTGTAGGTGACAGGGACTCAATGCAGGCCGGCGAGCGCCGCGCGGGCAACACCGCGGACGATGCTGCTCGGATCGGTGGTCGCCGTGAGCAGCACCGCGCGCGATGCGCCGTTGCCGAGCTGGCCGAGCGCCCACGCGGCGTTGCGCCGCACCGTCGGGTCGGGATCGCTGACCACGAGGCCCTCGAGCGCCGCGCGCCCGCCCTGCTCGGTCAGCCCGCCGATCACCCCGGCGGCGTGAGCGCGGACGTTGGCGTCCGGGTCGCCGAGCAGCGCCACGACCGGCTGCGCCGTCTTCTGACCGAGCATGTCGCGCCACGCGGTGACCGCCGCCGCGCGGACCCCGGCGTCGCCGTCGGCCATCGCCGTGGTCAGCACGTCGTTGCCGGCGGTGTGGGCCATGAAGCCGACCGCGCGGACCAGCGCGAGCTTGGCGTCGGCGTTGAGGTCACCGCGGTGGATCGCGGTCCGCAGCCCCGGCAGCGCGGTGAACATCCGCGTGCGGCCGAGGAAGTCGGCGGCGTTGCGGACCTTGGTCGCGTCGCCGTGCGGCAGGTCGTCGACGAACTGCGAGGCGAGCATGTCGCGCAGCGCGGGGCGGCGGGCGAACCACCAGGCCGCGACCTCGCGGACCGCGAACCGCGAGTCCTCGGTCAGGTTGGTCATGGTCTGGATGCACTCGTCGCACAGCAGGCTCTCGGTGCGCTCGACCTCGGCGATGATCGCGTCGGTCGAGGACGAGGCCACCGCGGCCTCGATCGCGGCGGCGCTGCCGCCCTTGCCGGCGAACGCCGTCGACGAGCCAAACGAGCCGAGCGCGAGGAAGGTGACCGCGGCGAGCTTGATACCGATGTTCTTCATATGGGTCTCCGTGAGTTCCGCGGTGGGCTCAGTACGTCGAGTCGTGGGGGTTGTTTTCGCGCGAGTAGAAGTTCACCCCCATGTCGGCCGCGAGGATGAGCGTGTAGTACTCCTGCGCCGTCATGTCGGCCTGGCCCTTGTCGGTCAGGTGGACCGCCATGCCCGGGAACGCGCGGGTCGCCGCGGGCGCCGGGAACAGCTGGGGCGGGTTGAGCTTCTGGATCGCGACCGAGCCGTGCGCGTCCTCGGGGTTCATGTACGGCTGGAACGGCTTGCCGTCGGGGGTGACGATCATCAGCTTGCCCTTCTCGAGCGCCTCCATGTCGGGGCCGGCCATGCTGAAGTACGAGGCCGAGAACGCCGCGCCGCCCGCCGCGACCGTGATCGGGCCGGTCAGCGCGTCCTTCTTGAGGTTGAACGTCCACGTGATCGGGGCGGTGGCGCCGGTGGTGTCGACGATCATGTACGACGGGTTGCCCGCATTGGCAGTGCCGTCGTGGCAGCTGATGCAGTGGTTATCGAAGATCTGCTGGACCGAACCATCCCAGGCAACGCCGACGACGTTCGACGGCTTGGTCGGGTCGAGCGTGACGAGCTTGCGGTCGGCGCGGGCCACGGTGCTCTTGAGGTCGGTGGCGCCGAGCGCGAACGCGTCGATCTGGCCGGGCGTGATGGTCGTGGTGCGCGCGCGGTCCTCGTGGCAGCCACCGCACATCCGGGACTCCCCGGGCCGGCCGGAGAACCACACCGGCTCGTTGAACAGCGACATGCCGAACACGTCGACCGCCTGGAGGTGGACCGGGATGTTGGGCGGGATCTTGGCGGCCCACGAGCCGTCGGCCGCGACCGTGGCAACGCCGAGGTTGGCGTGGCCCTCGAACATCGTGGTACCGAACATCTCGGGGAAGCCCTCTTCCGACGAGAAGCCTTCCATCACGCGCACGCCGAACACCGTGTTGGGCTGGAACGTGTGGAGCGTGGAGTCGTAGACGTTGAGCGAGCCGATCAGGGTCGAGCCGTTGAGGTTCGGGTCCTGCGCCGAGGACACCATGACCGGCGCGGTGCGGGTGCGCAGCGGCTGCGCGAACACGTCCCACATGTCCGGGTCGTCGAGGATCGGGTGGCGCTGCTGGTTCACGCTGTCGTAGAGGTAGACGCCGAAGTTGGCCGACAGGCCGGCGCTCGCCAGCTCGCCCGACTCGACCGGGCCGTCCGCCCACGACACGAGCAGGTTCGGCTTGTCGTTGGCATCGAGCGGGTACGCGTCGTAGTAGCGGCCGATCGTGTCCGCCGACGGGTCGTTGCTCAGCGGGACGTCCGGGGTCAGGTTGCGGAACGTCGCGTGGGCCTCGGACTGGTTGTTCGGGGCCGACACCACGCCGTCGTTGTTCTCGACGTCGCCGAGCCGGATGTCGATCAGGGCGCCGGCGTTGAGCGTGCGGTTACGCGCGGTGCCGATCGCGATGAACCGGCCCGGGCTGATCTCGCGCGCCTTGAGCGTGGAGTTCGAGGCGCCGGTGCCTTCCTTGCCGAAGCCCTCGCGCAGCTCCTGCATGTCCTGGTTGACGAACATCAGGTTGCCCTCGTTCGTCGGGCCCAGGTGGTCCCACTGGGTGAACACCACGCGGCCGTCGGAGGCGAGGCTCGGCGCGGTGCGGTGCGACAGGTTGCGCGGCCCGAGCTCGAGGTCGGTGCCATCGGTGTTGACCCGGCCGAGCTGGATCGTGGTGCCGCGCTCGTACTCGTCGCGGTGCTGCGGGGCGCCGGCCTCGACCACGGCGTTGCTGGTGAACATCACGCGGTCACCCGGCAGGAAGACCGGCGACACGAAGTCGCGCATCGGGTCGGTCGCGATCTGGGTGACGCTGCCGTCGGAGAGCTGGAGGAGGAACAGCCCGTAGGTCTGGTTCTCGTCGAGCTTGCCCGAGAACACGATCGACTTGGCGTCGAACGAGATGTCGTAGCTCGAGATGTCGATCTTGGCGTACTCGGGGCCCGCCTTGTCGCAGCAGATCGCGGTCAGCTTGCCGTCCGCGGTCGGCGGCTGCAGCTGGACCAGCCGGGCGCCGGCGACGTACGAGGTGTACTGGAAGATGTCACCGGTATCGTTGCGCTTGGGGCGCTGCAGGATGATGAGCGAGTCGATGCTGCTCAGCGGTCCCGAGTCGTTTCCGCCGCCGCCGCACCCCATGCCGCCGAGCGCGCTGAACAGCGCGGCCCCGATCGCGATGTTCTTGATCTGCTGATGCTTCACAACGTTCCTCCTCGAAAAGCGAGTGGCTGGTCCCTATGCGAACAGCGATCCAAGTTGGATTTTGAACGATTCAGGTGACTTGTGACCGAGAACCAATGTCGCGATCAAGGGGCGGTCGCCCCCTATGTTGGCCACTTGGGGGTGATGACCCACAACGTGGATATGGAAACCAGCGACAGTGTCGTACATGTGAATCGGTCGCAGCGCGCGTGCTAGCGTGCCGCCGCCGTGCCCACTACCGTGCCCGAGCCAGCGCCTGTCGCCGTCCGTGCGCGCGTGCCCGGGCGACGCACCGCGATCGCGATCGTCAGCGCGGCCGTGCTGATCGCGGCCTACACCGGGTTCCGGGTGCCCAATGCGTGGTCGGCGACCCTGCAGTCGGTGTCGCTGTTCGACGGGTTCCACCGCCGGTTCGCGATCGGGACAGTGCTGCGGCCGCTCGCGCTCGCGACCGACTACGACTACCGGCTGTTCGCCGGGTTCAGCTACGCGGTGCTGATCGCGGTGCTCGGCGTGCTCGGGGTCGCGGCGATCCGGAGCCCGCTGTGGACCCGGCGGATGCTGATCGTCGCGTGGCTGCTGCTGCCGGCCGGTGGGTTCCTGTTCAACGAGGTCGGTTACTTCGAGCAGGTGCTGTACCTGCTGCTGTTCGCGGGCACAGCGCTCGCCGGCCGCGGCCGCCTGGTCGCCGCCGCGTGCGTGATCGCGGTGGCGCCGCTGGTCCACGAGATCGCGATCCTGACCGTGCTCCCGGTGTTCGGGCTGTTCGTGCTGCGCCGCGAGCCGGCGCGCCGCGCGGTGGCCGCGACCGCACCGGCGGTGGTGCTCAACGCGATCGCGCTCGTGGTGTCGCCGGTCAGCCCGGGCGGGATCGCCACGCTCGAGGCCGCGCTCGCGCACGCCAACTTCACGTACCGGATCGACGCGCTCGCGCTGTTCGAGCGCACCCAGGCCGAGAGCTGGAAGCTGTACAAGATCCACGATCTGGTCATCTACCTGATGCCGACCGCGTGCGTGCTGATCGCGGCGTACCTGGTGGTGTGGTGGGTCGATCGCAACCTGTGGCGCGGGCCGGCCGCGCCGCCGCCCCGCGCGATGCGTGCGCTGGTGCTGCTCGCGTCGTGCGTCGCGATCGCCGCGCCTGCCCTGCTGATGTTCGCCGGCTGGGACGGCAACCGCTGGCTGTTCCTGCTGATCGGCAACTTCTTCGTCGTGATGTGGCTGTCGATCGGCGACGGCCGGCGCACCGAGCTCGGCCCGGCGGCGCTCGCGACGCTCGTGGTCGTGGTGCTGCTGCTCGCGCGGATCCAGCTCTGGTACTTCGATCGGCTGGCGCCGCGCGAGCTCGGCTATCGCCCGGTCAAGACGTTCCTCCACCACGTGGTGAACGGCAAGGCGTTCGAGATGGCCAACGAATAAGCCAGCGAGGGAGCCCGGAGCGCCGGCAGCGCCCGGAGCGCCGGCAGCGCCGGGCTACACCATCGACTTGAGCTCGGACAGCAGCTGCAGCGCCTCGAGCGGCGTGATCCGGTCGACGTCGGTCGCGGCGAGCCGCGCGACGACCGGCGAGGCGGTGGCCGGGGCCGGGGCCGCAGCCGGGGCAGCTGCTGCTGCCGGCGCCGCCATCATCAGCGACAGCTGCGGCGAGCTGCCGAACCCGAGCGCCTGCGAGCCGCCCTCGAGCTGGCTCATGATCTGGCGCGACCGGCCGATCACCGACCGCGGCAGGCCGGCGAGCCGAGCGACGTCGATGCCGTAGCTCTTGTTGGCGCCGCCGGGCACCACGCGGCGCAGGAACACGATCTCGCCCTTGTGCTCGCGGACCGCGACCGAGACGTTGCGGACCCGCGGCCGGCTGTCGGCGAGCGCGACCAGCTCGTGGTAGTGGGTCGCGAACAGGGTGCGCGCGCCGATCGCGTCGTGCAGGAACTCGGCGACCGCCCACGCGATCGACACGCCATCGAACGTCGACGTGCCGCGGCCGACCTCGTCGAGCACGACCAGCGAGCGCCGGGTCGCCTTGGCGAGGATCGACGCGGTCTCGCGCATCTCGACCATGAACGTCGAGTCGCCGCGCGACAGGTTATCGGCGGCGCCGACCCGGGTGAACACGCGATCGCACACGCCGATCGTCGCCGACTTCGCCGGCACGAACCCGCCGATCTGGGCGAGCAAGACGATCTGCGCGACCTGGCGCATGTAGGTCGACTTGCCGGCCATGTTCGGGCCGGTGATCAGCACCAGCTGCTCGGCCGCCGGATCGAGCCGGGTGTCGTTTGGCACGAACGTGCCGGCCGGCAGGATCGCCTCGATCACCGGGTGGCGGCCGTCGACGATGTCGAGCACCAGGCCGTCGTCGACCAGCGGCCGGCAGTAGCCGCGCGCCGCGGCGACCTGGGCGAGCGAGCTGACGGCGTCGAGCACCGCGAGCGCGGCCCCGGCGGCCGCGACCTCGCGCGCGTGCGCGGCCACGCCAGCGACCTCGGCGCGGAACAGCTCGGCCTCGCGGATCGCGAGCGTCTCCTCGGCGGTCAGCACGCGGCGCTCGAGCTCGGCGAGCTCGGCGGTGACGAACCGCTCGCCGGTCGCCACGGTCTGCTTGCGGATGTAGCGCGCCGGGACCTTGGCGAGGTGGGTCTTGGTGATCTCGATGTAGTAGCCGAACACCCGGTTGTAGCGGACCTTGAGGTTGGCGATCCCGCTCGCCTTCTGCTCGCGCTCCTCGATCGCGAGGATCTCGTCCTTGCCGCCGTCGGCGAGCCGGCGCGACTCGTCGACCGTGGCGTCGTGGCCGGGGCGGATCACCGGGCCGTCCTTCATCAGCGACGGCGGCTCGTCGACCAGCGCCGCGGCGAGCCGCGCGCACAGCGCCGGCAGCGCGGGGTGGACGCACGCGGCGAGCCCGGCGCCGTGACCGGCGCTGTGCCCGGCGCTGTGCCCGGCGCTGTGATCGGCGCCGTGCCCGGCGCCGTGCCCGGCGCTGTGATCGACCAGCGCCGGCAGCTCGCCGAGTGGGTCCTGGCCCGAGCGCACCAGCTCGACCAGCTCGGGCAGGCCCGCGAGGCCGTCGCGCAGCCGGCCCAGATCGCGCGGCGTGGCGACCCCGAGCATCGCCTTGCCGGCGAGCCGCTCGAGATCAGGCAGCCGCGACAGCGCGCGGCGGATCGCCTCGCACAGCGCCGGGCGCTCGACGAGCCAGGCGACCGCGTCCTGGCGCCGGCGGATCTGCGGTACGTCGACCAGCGGATAGAGCAGCCAGCGGCGCAGCAGCCGGCCGCCCGGCGCGGTGGTGGTCTCGTCGATGACCTCGAGCAGCGAGCCCTGCTTGCGCTTGCCGATCAGGGTCTCGGTCAGCTCGAGGTTGGCGATCGCCGCCTCGTCGAGCACCACGGCGTCGCCCGGCTGGTAGAGCTGGAGCCGGACCACCGGCAGCGCGCCGGTCGGCTGGGTCGCGCGCGCGTAGGCCACCACGGTCGCCGCGGCGCGGACCGCGAGCGGCCGGTCCTCACCGCCCGGAGCCTCGGCGTCTCCCGCGGAGCGCGAGGTTGCACCGCCGGCCCGCGTCGCCTCGCCAGCCCGCGCCGCCTCACCGCCGGCCCGCGTCGCCTCACCGACACGGGCCCCGAGGTCCGCACCATCGCCGCCCCCTGCCAGCTTGCGTCCTGCCCGCGCGCCGCGGCCCTCGGGCTTGCCCGCCGAGGCCCTGCGCTCGTCGCGCCCCGGCGCCGGGCGCACCGACCCCGGCGCCCCCACCGCCTCCGCCCGCGGCAAGATCGCGCCAAGCTCGGCGCGCGCCCCGTCGTCATCGGGGACCACGGCGACGTTCCACGGCATGCGGTAGCGCGCGCGGATCGCCGCGAGCGGTGCTCGATTCGGATCGGCCGGCTCGGCCAGCTCGGCCGCCGCCGCCAGCACCTCGCGCGGCGCCACCCGGACCAGCTCGTCGACGATCGCCGAGCTCGCCAGCTCGGTCGCGCACAGCTCGCCCGTGGTCGCGTCGAGGTACGCCAGGCCGATCAGGTCCGCCGGCCCGGGCACCAGCGCCGCCAGGTAGCGCGGCAGCTTGGGATCGAGCACGTCGTCGTCGAGCACGATGCCCGGCGTGACGATCCGGACCACCTCGCGCCTGACCAGACCCTTGGCGAGCTTGGGATCCTCGGTCTGCTCGCACAGCACGACCTTGTGGCCGAGCTCGGTCAGCTTGGCGACGTAGACCCGCGCCGCGTGGTGCGGGACGCCGCACATCGGCACCGCGTCGTCCTTGTTCTTGTCGCGCGTGGTGAGCGTCAGGTCGAGCAGCCGGGACCCGATCACCGCGTCCTCGAAGAACATCTCGTAAAAGTCGCCGAGCCGAAAAAACACGATCGCGTCCGGATGACGCTCCTTGATATCGAGGTACTGCCGCATCAGCGGCGTCTCGGCCGGAGTCCTGGCGCTCACGGCGAACCGATACCACGCCGCTCCGACATCCCCCCGGCATCGCCCCGGCATCGCCCCGACATCCCTCCGACATCGCCCCGGCGCCGCTCCGACATCCCTCCGACGCCGCTCCGGCATCCCTCCGGCATCGCTCCGTCCATCGCCCTTGTCCAGCGTCGCTACGTCAGGCGGAATCGGTCCGGCGGGGCTTGCCGGTGTGGCCGGGCGGGCGATCGGCATCGTCGATCCGGAGGTTCTGCTGGGTCACGCCGGCGCCGAGGTTGGCCCCGGCATCGAACGGCTGCGACACGCCCTCGCGCCACTGGCGGAGCTCGACGGTCGGCGGGCCGAGCGCGGCCGGCGGCGCGGGCTGGATCAGCACGAACGTGAAGCTGCGGCGCAGCCCCGGCCGGGTCGCCGGTAGCCAGGTCCCGGCGTTGAGGTAGAGCCCGCCGCTGCGCAGCTTCTGCCACCGCGGATCGTGGGTGTGGCCGAACACGACGACCGGCGCGTCGACCAGCTTGCGCAGCCGCTGCGGCACCGCGCGCATCGGCAGCTGCGAGGTCACCATGTGGCGGCCGAGCCAGCGGGTCACCGCGAGCGCCACCGCGATGACGATCGCCGCGCCGACCAGCGCCCAGCCGAGCGACAGCGAGACCAGCAGCACGAGGATCGCGACCGCGCTGCCGGCCCCGATCCCGAACCGATCGAGCATGACCATGCGGCCGAGCCGGCGGCCGCTGACCGTCAGCGGCGTGCGCGACATCCGGTCGATCGCGGCGGCGATCTCGGGCGCCAGGCCCCCCGCGCGCGCGACCTCGGCGAGCCGGACCTTGTGCTCGCGCTGCCGGCGATCGCGGCGCTTGGACGATCGGTGCAGCCGGCGCGCCGCCAGCAGCGCCCCGACGAACCGCGCGTAGGCGATCCACAGCCGGCCGCCCGACCAGAACCCGAGGCCCGCGGTGTACCGGATGTAGCCCCACAGCCCCCACTCCTCGATGCCGTGCGGATCGAGCTCGGGCACCGCCGAGCCGAGGTAGCGGATCGCCGCGTAGTCGGCGTTGTAGATCAACCAGCCGTCCTTGGGATCCATCGGCGCGAGGTTGAACTCGAACGAGCAGCCCTCGTCGTAGACGTGGCCGTGCTCGATCCAGCACACCCCGGGCACGTAGACGAACCACGGCACCACCGCGATCCGGCCGAGCGCGCGGTCGTCGGCGCCGGCCGCCGCGATGTGGCGCATCAGCTCGCGGGCGACCTCGGGCGCGAGCAGCTCGACGTCGTGGTTGCCGACCAGGATGTCGATCGTGTGGCCGGCGGCGGCGAACCGGCCGAGCTCGGCGAGCAGCGGGACGTGGGCCTCGCAGATCACCCGCATGCGCTCGACCCCGGGCTGGGTGCCGCGGCCCAGGCCGAACCGGCGCTCGTCGGCGGTCTTGGCCGGGCGCTCCCGGGTCCCGGAGATCACCACCGACATGAAGTCGAACAGATCACCCGCGATCACCAGCCGCCACGACCGGCCGTCGCGCCGGCGGACCTTGTGATATCGGAGGAACTCGCGGAACGCCTGCGAGCCCAGCTCGATGGCGCGGCGGCGCTCCAGCGACGCTCCGGGCAACAGCTCCTCCCCGAAATGCAGATCGCTCACGACCAGGATGTTCGCGAGGACGGCCATGGACTGCGGATCGATTCCCCCGCAGTAAGTATGTTGGTTTGCGCGCGGAGGCACAACTTGCAGGCATGTGGGCGCGCCCGTGCGACGCCAGTAAGACCGCGCGCTGTCATGACATTTCACATCGTGCGTGATATCTCCGACCCGTCGTGACCCAGGTCTTGTTCATTCTCCTGATCGCGGCGTCGGTCGCGTTCTTCGCGCGCACGGTGTGGTTGTTCGGGCGCGCGGTCGCCGCCGGCACCGCGGATCCTCGGCCCCGGCTCGATCAGATCCCGGGCCGGCTCGCCGACGTCGGGATCTACTTCTTCGGCCAGAAGAAGGTCGCCGAGGAAGGCCCGCAGCACCGGACCAGCAAGCACCACCTGTTCATCTTCTGGGGCTTCCTGATCATCACGATCGCCACCGCCGACGTCCTGGTGTCCGGCGCGCTACCCGGCGTGTCACTCGCGCTGCTGCCGGCGGTCATCTACCAGCCGCTGTACTGCCTGGTCGACGTGATGAACGCGATCGTGCTCGCGATGATCGTGTGGGCGATCGCGCGCCGCACGATCGTCAAGCCCAAGCTGATCCCGTGGAACCTCGACGCCGGCCTGATCCTCGGCGGCATCGGGTCGTTGATGGTCACCCACTTCCTGTTCCACGGCTACGAGGCCGCCGCCGCGCTGTCGGCCGGCGAGGCCGCGCCGAAGTTCCTGCCGATCTCGAGCGCGATCGGCCACATGCTGGCGCCGCTGTCGGCCGACGCCGCCGCCCGCGGCCAGGCGATCGGCTACTGGCTGCACGTCCTGATCGTGCTGACGTTCCTCAACTACCTGCCGTACTCCAAGCACATCCACCTGCTCGGCGCGCTGCCGAACATCTTCGCGCGCAACCGGTCCGAGCGCCGGATGGACCTGCCCAAGCTGAACCTCGAGGACGAGACCCAGTGGGGCGTCGGCAAGTTCGAGCAGCTGTCGTGGAAGAGCCTGCTCGACACCTACGCGTGCACCGAGTGCGCGCGGTGCACCAACTACTGCCCCGCGTACACCACCGGCAAGAACCTGTCGCCGATGCAGCTGATCCACGACCTGCGCTACGAGATGCTCGATCGGGTCGAGCTGCGCGACAAGATCGCCGAGCTCGAGGACAACGTCGCCGGGCTCGCCGAGTACTCGGCATCGCATGGGTTCGACGACGCGCACCCGCACCCCGATCTGGTGTTCGCGCAGGGCCAGCTCACCGCCGCTGTGGCCGAGCAAGCGGCGATGCCGAAGCTGACCGGCGGCCGGGTCCAGGAAGACACGCTGTGGGCGTGCACGACGTGCGGCGCGTGCCAGGAGGTCTGCCCGGTGTTCATCGAGCACCCGGTGAAGATCATCCAGATGCGCCAGAACCTGGTGCTCGAGCAGGAGAAGGCGCCCGGCGAGCTGCAGCGGACGTTCCGCAACATCGAGCGCCAGAGCAACCCGTGGGGGATCGCCAACGACCAGCGGATGGACTGGGCCAACGGCCTCGAGGTCCCGCTGATCGAGGACCACCCCGACCCCGAGTACATCCTGTGGGTCGGCTGCGCCGGCGCGTTCGACGCCCGGATCATCAAGCAGACCCGCGCGATGGTGAAGATCCTCGACACCGCGGGCGTCGACTACGCGGTGCTCGGCCACCAGGAAGCGTGCACCGGCGATCCGGCGCGCCGGGCCGGCAACGAGATGCTGTTCCAGGCGCTCGCCGAGCAGAACGTCGAGACCTTGAAGTCGGTCAACGCCAAGAAGGTCGTCACGTCGTGCCCGCACTGCCTGCACACGCTGAAGAACGACTACCCGCAGTTCGGCGGCAACTTCGAGGTCGTCCACCACACCCAGCTGATCGACCACCTGTACCAGACCGGCAAGCTCAAGTCGGAGACCTCGCCGGTCGAGACCATCACCTACCACGACAGCTGTTACCTCGGCCGCTGGAACCGCGAGTTCGATGCCCCGCGCAACGTGCTGGCGGCGGTCGGCGCCCCGGGTGGGATAAAAGAGCTGACGCGTAACAAGCGTCACGGGTTCTGCTGCGGCGCCGGCGGCGCGCGGATGTTCATGGAGGAGACCGAGGGCGAGCGGGTCAACTTGAACCGCACCGACGAGATCATCGCCGCCGAGGTCTCGGCCGTGGCGGTCGCCTGCCCGTTCTGCAACATCATGCTCACCGACGGCATGAAGCAGCGCAACGTCGACGACAAGATCCAGGTCCTCGACGTCGCCGAGCTGGTCGCCGCCAGCATCCCGGATGTCCCGGTCGATCGCCTGGTGCGGAAGAAGAATCAGTAACCGCGCGGCGGTATAACCGCGCGCGATGTTCGTGCTGAGAGGATGTTTTGCGCTCGCGATCGCGCCGTGGCTGACCTTGGCGCTCGCCGGTGCGCTGGCCGCGTGCGGCAACGGCGACGACACCAACGACGGCACGCGCGCCGAGTGTGCCCAGGGCGGCGCGCTGACCGCTTGCCCCGAGGCCGAGCGCACCGCCGAGGGCGCGTGCTGGCGGCTGGTCGATTGCGGTGCGATCCCGGTGTCGTCGGACAACACCAACCGGTTCACGTGGGGCAAGTGCGCCGACGCGATCGAGAGCGCGACCGATGATCGGCAGCGCCTGGTGATCGATTGCATCGCGGCGTCGACCTGCGACGAGCTGCAGGTCAAGAACTCGCCGGGCAACCCGAACCCGAACGACTTCCCGTGCCTGCGGATCGGGGGGCTGTGATGCGCGGCCACCGGGCGGCGGGCCTCGCCGCGGCGATCGTGCTCGCGGCGGCGCCGCCGGCGCGCGCGCAGTCGGCGGAGGTCGCGGCGCAGATCAAGCTGATCGACACCCAGCCGGCGGACATGGACCGCGCGACCTGGAAGGACAAGCGGCGCGACGCCGCGCGCAAGCTCGGCCAGAGCAAGGACAAGCGCGCGGTGCCGGCGCTGATCAAGCTCGCCGAGACCGAGACCTTCGACATCATCGGCGAGATCGCGATCGAGGGGCTCGGCAACCTCGGCGATCCGGCGGCGGTGCCGATCCTGCAGAAGATCGCCGGCGATGGCGCGCGCGACAAGAGCCAGCGCGAGCTGGCGAAGAAGGCGCTCGGCAAGCTCGGCGCCCCGGCGGGCACCGCGACCACGACCGGCGGCACGGCGGCGACGGCGACCGGGGCGGCGACCGCCGGGACCACGACCGGCGGCGCAGCGGCGACGACCGGCGCGGCGGGCGCGGGCGCGACCGCGGCCGGCGCATCGAGCGTAGCCGGTGGATCGGCCACGGCCAGCGGATCGGGCGCGGCCGGCCACGCGGACCTCGGAGAGCCGCGCGGCCATGCCAGCGATAGCGGCCTGCTCGGCGGTGGTGCGGCCGCAAGCGAGCTGCCCGCCCTGCCCGCGCTCGCCGACGACGCGCTCGCCGCCTACGAGCGGATCACGTTCGCCGGCGGCACCGCCAACCTCAGCTACGACTCGGTCCGCAAGCGCACCGACGGAGACGCCGACGTCGCCGGCCAGTACCAGAAGCGGATCGAGCGCGAGGCGATGGCGTGGGGGGTCGACGCCGGGGCCCACGTGGTCGCCGGTTATATCAACCCCGACGGCGCCGCCGAGTCGCGCGGGCTCGAGCTCGATCTCGACGCCGACGGCGAGGTCCGGTTCTACACCGGGCAGCTGTACGGCATCGGCCGGGCTGCCGCGGACGCCCAGTTCAACTACGTGTCCGATATCGACGCCAACAACCCCAACAACACGCTCAAGGACACCCGGTTCTCCGGAGATTTACAGATCGCGATCGGCGGCGGCTACGGCCGCGTGCTCGACGTCGGCGCCGCGATCCGGGTCCGCCGGCTCGGCCGCACCCTCGAGGCCGCCCGCGCGCTCGGCAGGCCGATCGACGCCGCGACGTCGCGCCGGCTCGAGCTGACGTGGTGGGCGCTGCGCGGCGAGCGCTCGACCTACCGCGCGCTGGTCGCCACGGTGGCGATCCTGCGCGAGGCCGGCGTGCTGCTCGGCGAGCCCGACGCCGGGCTCAGCTACGAGATCCTCAACGTGCTGCGCGACAGCCAGCTCTACCTGCGGCCGAGCGGGCTCGACGTCCAGCTGCTGTTCGGCGAGGGCTACCTGAAGCGGCCGGATCAGCCGCCGCCGACCGAGAGCGGGCGCGTCGAGCAGGCGCTCGCACAGGTCAACTACGGCGCCCAGCTCAACGATGACAAGCTCGAGCTCTCGGGCGGCGGCTACGCGCGGCTGCGGTTGTTCGCGCCCGACGGCCAGCCGGCGCCGTGGGCGGCCGGCGGCACCGCGCAGCTGCGCCAGTTCACCTACGGCGAGCATGGCGATCCGTTCGGCGCGCTCGATCTGTCGGCCGATCTCGAGATCTCCAACGACGATCTGATGAACAGCAAGGTCGGCCAGCGGCTGACCGGCCAGCTCGGCTTCACGTGGTGGCTGAACCCGGCGTCCGGGTTCCGGCTCGCGGCCAACGCCGGCGAGGATCGCGGCGCGGTGGTCCTGGGGCTCCAGCTGCAGGCGACCTACGGCCTGCTCGACGGCACGTTCGCGCGCTGACCGCGGCCCGGCTCGCCCGGCTCGTCGGCTCGCCCGGCTCGTACGATCGAGGCTCGATCGCTCAGCGCTGGACCGCGTCCTTGGCGATCACGGTCCAGTCGTCCTCGGCGTGGCCCTCGGCGATCACCGCATCCATCCGGGCGGCGATCGCGGGGAGCACCGCCAGCGGGACGTTCGCGGCCGCCGCGGCCTCCAGCATCAGGCGCGCGTCCTTGCGCGCCATCGCCAGCTCCCACGATGGATCGGCGAACGTCTGGTCGACCATGCGCTTGATCCGCCACGGGATCGACGAGCCCGGGTTGAAGCTGCTGAACAGCTCGGCGGCCTGGGCGGCGGGGACGTCGAGCGCCTTGGCGAGCGCCAGCATCTCGGCGAGCCCCGAGGTCATGCAGATCAGGAACAGGTTGCCGAGCAGCTTGAACGCCGCCGCCGCGTCGGGCCGCTCGCCGAGGTCGACCAGCTTGCCGGTCATCGGCGACAGCACCGGGCGCAGCGGATCGACGATGGCGCGCGGCCCGGACACCAGCATCAGGCCGGTCGACTCGCGCGCGTTCTGCGGCCCCATGAACACCGGGGCGTGGACGAACGTGATGCCGCGCTCGCGCCAGCGCGCGATCCGCGCCAGCGCGCCGTGGGCCGACGTCGTCGAGTGATCGACGATCACGGTGGCGGCCGTGAGCCCGGGCCGCGCCCGCTCGAGCACGTCGTCGACCACGGCGTCGTCGGGCAACGTCAGGTGGACGCGGGTCGCGCCGCGCGCCGCCTCCGCGGGGTCAGCGAACGCGCGGGCACCGTCGGCCTCGAGCGCCTTGGCCTTGTCCGGCGAGCGATTCCACACCTGGACGTCCTCGCCGCGCTGGCGCAGCGCCCGGACGAAGTTGGTACCGAGCAAACCCATTCCAAAGAACGCGATCATGGGCCGACTATGCGCCGGGCTCGGCGGTGAGGCGAGCCGTGGGGTCGCGCACCATGGTCGTCGAGTGGCGCGAGGTCTCGACTGAAATAACGGTCGCTTGGGAGATTTGGGCTACTGGTCGGACCTTTCATCGGGTACGGTGAGCACGTGGCTCAGCTCTCCTCGAGGCAACATCGGACCTTGGTGGCGGTGGCGGAGGCGGCGTTACCGGCGGGGCGG
>DATBBB010000294.1:0-15555 GCA_036271215.1 Kofleriaceae bacterium
CCTTCAGCGTGACGCGAAACGTCACATCGCTTCCAGGAGCATAGCTACCGTCGGTGCGCGGCGGGGTAATCGGCTCGACGTCGACCGAAATACCGTAGCCGAACGGCGGTGCCACAATTTGCGAGATCGGGATTATATACGGCTGTCCGGAACGCAGTGTCCAGCGCAGCCGTAGCGCGGTCGCTTGAGGTGCGAGCGTGAATGTGCGCTCGGGCCGCAGCGCGTAGCGCAGCTCGACCAGCGCCTCCTCTTCGAATGCCCGGGCCTCGCGGCAGTCGTCCGCGCCATGGCAATCGTTGGTCCACTGGATCGCCCGGATCCGGCGATCGAAGAACCCGTCGGAGCCGCGGCGCTCGTGCTCGACCCCGGTGGAGACGAACAGCGGCACGCCGATCGGCCGGCTCGCCGCGTCGATCTGCTCGAGCACGAAGCCGCTGTCGGCGTTCATCCAGGTGGCACCGCGAAAAAACCGCCGCCGCCGGAAGGTTCCATCGGGGTTTGCGAGCAAGACGAAGTCTTGATCTGCCTGGGCGATGCCGGTCCACGCCAGGGCCGCGAAGTCACCGCGGGCGGCAAGCCCTGCCACGCCTTCGTCGGCCGTCGCCGTGACCGACGCGCGCAGATCGAGCTGGTTCAGGAAGAACGCTTGACCTTGCTTGAGCTGCAGCGGGACCGCTGCGCCGTTGTCGATCTCGATCGCCAGCCCGACCGCCGTGCCGATCCCCGGGATCGGGGCGTCCGGATCGGTTCGATCAGCCTCGGCTTTCTGCCGGGTACATCCCGCATTCGCACCCTGACTTATCGCCCCTGCCGCCATCACCCCGAGTGCCAAGACCGATGACAGCGTCCCCATAAGCCGCTCCTTCCGTACGACGGAGCTTACGACGTGTTGGCCCCTCCCATGCGTTGGCTGATGCCCTCGATGAGCTGCTCGAGCTCATGCAGCGCGGCGACGAGTACGTCCACGTCGGTGCTGGTTGGGCTGCTATGTAGGTTCTTGGCCTTTTGCTCGCAGTCGCGCGCGAGCGGCACGACCTGGCTGAGGCCGAGCAGGCCGGCTTCCCCCGCGAGCGTGTGCAGCTCGCGGACGGTCTTCTGGACCGATGCTGCGTCACGCTGACCAACGCCGGTGATGGCAACCGTGATGCGGGTCTTTGCGAGCGTGACGAACTGCGGCAGAAATCGCGCGAGCAGATCGTCCATCAGGGAGCCTCGAGCAACTCCCGGCAGCGACGCACCAGCTCGGGCATCCCCGCCCCCTTGCACACGTACCCCGACGCCTGCGCGCGTTGCGCGCGCCGCGCGAGCTCGCTCTGATCGAGGCTCGAGACCAGCAGGATCGGTACCTGGACGCCGTGCCAGCCGCGCAAGGTCGACGCGACGTCGTCGCCGAACGCCTCCGGCATCTGGACGTCGACCAGGATCAGGTCGGGATCGAACGCCACGCGCTGGCGCTCGAACGACGACAGATCATCGGCGATCGCGACCTTGAAGCCCGCCTTCTCGAGCGCTGCGCGGGTCAGCGCGAGCGCGAACGGGCTGTCGTCGAACACCAGGATCGCTTTGCGATCGGGCGTCGGCCGCGCGTACTCGCGGTGCTCGGCGAGCATCCGCAGCGTGTTGAACAGATCCCGGAACACGAGGGGCTTGTCGACGAACAGATCGGCGCCCGCGGACAGCGTGGCCTCGCGCGCATCCCGCCCACCGACGCTGATCGCGACCACCGGCGTGTCCGCGAGCCGGCGATCGCGGCGCAGCCGCGCGATCAGCGACGCGCCATCCTCGGACGGCAGGAAGTAGTCGATGATCACGAGGTCGTACGTCGAGCTCGCGAGCTTGCCCCACGCGTGCTCGGCGTCCTCGGCGTGATCGATGGCCAGGGCCCCCGGCCGCTCGAAGAACTTCGACGTGCCGTAGGCGAACATGTCGCGGGTCAGCAGGCTGTCGTCGACCAGCAACACCCGGCACGGCCGGTCCTCGGTCACCGCGTTCGGGATCGGCGACGCCACCCGATCGAGCAGCGACTCCAGCCGCTGGGCGACCGGCTCGCCGTCGCCGGCCGCGCTCGCCGCGCCGGCCGCGACCTGCTCGGTATCGAACACCAGCCGGACCCCGCCCGGCTCACCCGGTTCACCCGGGAGCCGGATGTCGCCGACCCGCGCCGTGAGGTTGGTCGGTTCGAGGATCCGCGGGAACGACAGGCGCAGCCTGACCGGCGTCCCGACCGCGGCGTGCCATTCGGTGACCACGAAGACCGACGTCGACGTGAGGTCGTACGCGCACGACACTACCGTCTCGTTCTCCGTGCTGATCTCAGCTCGGACGATCAACCGACCGCTGTTAAGGAGTGCCATGGCTTCCCTTCCCGTTCGATGCGCGCTGCTTTTGCTGCCATCGTCTAGAACCACTAGAACCATCACCAACGCGTCGGTCACCACCGACGACGTAGCATTCGCTACGATGATGACATAGGAGCGGAAAATGGCTATTCACAAAAATATATCCCACTGACAATTGCCACATGTGTGACGACGGAAGGCAACTGGAGCCTATGTGTTACACCTCGAATCACACCGGCTCCTCCCGGTGCGTAACATACATGGATTACGAGCGTGGCGCGTACTTGCGGAGCCGACGCTGCAAGGAGCTTCGATAGATCCCCAGCCGGCGCGCCGCCATCGAGACGTTGCCGTTACAGTCTGCGAGGACGCGCATAATGTGCTCCCATTCCGCCCGTGCGAGTGTGGGTGTGTCTTCGAGATCGGGCTCCTCCGTGCTCTCCTCGATCCGTTGCAAGATCTCACGGAATGTGATCGGCTTGAACACCACGATGTCCGCGCCGGCCCGGACCGCGGCCACCGCAGCCGCCACCGACAGGTAGCCGCTGCAGAGGACGACCATCAGATCAGGGAGATCTCGCTTGAGCTCCCGGATGAGGTCGATGCCCGAGGTGTTCCCGAGCCGAAGATCGACGATTGCGAGGTCTGGCCGCTCCGCATTTGCGAGCTGCCGCGCGGTGGTCGCGTCGATCGCCGTGACGACATTGCGTTCTCGGGCTGCTCGTTTCCAAGAGCCGAGGATCCGCTCATCATCATCCACCACCAGGACATTCTGTAACGAACGTGCTTCACCCATCGTTCACGTGCTGAGAATGTACATCGCTGATCGGAGGACGGTGCAACTCGTTGATGCCGCAAAACGCTGCACGACAACCAATGGAATCAACAGGTTCGTAATCAACTTTACCACCTCCAGCGCCTCCCCCGGCGATGGCGCATCCGCCATGTAGCGTAAATTACGCTCAGGTAGGCCTCAGCCCGACTCGCGTTCGGTCGCAAAAATCCAGTCTGACCATCAACGTTCAGAGCCATTGATTCTCGAGGGCGTTGCTGGTGAACTCCATCAGTCACGTTCCGCACCGGCGACGAGGGGTCCGCGCGGGATCTGGCGCATTCCGCCATGAATACCGGGTTCGTCGTACTGTCCCGAGATCCGTTGGTGCGTGGCGAGGTGGTGAACGCCGGCGCAACCGCTAGCCAGCTCTACCTCGTCGCGCGCGACGCCGACGAGCTGGTCGCCACCATCGAGGCGAGCCACCCGCGCGCCGTCATCGTCGACCGGGAGTACGGCGAGGCCGAGGACGTGCTGCGCCGGCTGGCCGAGGTGTCGAGCCTGCCCGATCGTGAGGACACCACCGTGTTCCTCGTGATCCGCGACACCACCCAGGAGCCGCCGGCCGGCGCCGACGTCGTGGTGCTCGAGCCGGTGCTGCGCCACGCCTTGATGCTCGCGGATCGCACGATCGCGGTGCAGGACCGCCGCCCGCTCGCGCTCGACCGCCTGCTGACGATCTCGGTGCTGTCGGGCGCGCTCGACGACGCGCTCGAGACCGCCGCGTCGCAGGTCGCGATCGGGTTCGGCGTCGATCGCTGCGTGATCTCGGTGCGCGGCGACTCGACCGGCGGCGCCGCGGTCGGCGCGCACACCTGGGACTCGCTGACCTGGAACCAGACCGCGGACTACTGCCGGATCGCGACCAGCTCGGGCGCGACGCTGATCGCGCCGTCGCCGACCAAGGGCGCGATCTGCGAGAGCTACCTGTCGGTCCCGCTCGAGACCCCGCTGGGCAGCCACGGCTTCATCGGCCTGGTGATCTCGCGGCCGCGGATCTTCACCCGCGAGCACCGGGTCGTGCTGCAGGCGGTGGCGTCGCGGCTCGGCACCGAGCTGGGCTGGCGCGCGGTGCACCAGCGCACCGCCGACGAGCTCGATCGCGTGGTCAACGGCCCGGGCCTCGATCAGCTGCTCGGGATCTGGAACCGGACCGCGATGACCCAGCTCGCGACGATGCACGTCTCGGCCTCGGTGCGCTCGGGGATCCCGCTGACCGTGGTGGTGGTCGATGTCCTCGACCTCGGCGGGATCAACACCCGGCACGGCCTGGGGATCGGCGACCGCCTGCTGCGCCACATCGCCGACGCGCTGCGCGCCAACGTCCGCACCGAGGACGTGGTCGGCCGGTGGTCGGGCGACAAGATCGCGGTGCTGCTGCCCGGCACCGCGCTCGACGGCGCCCAGCGGGTCGCCGAGCGGTTCCGCAACGCGATCGCCGAGCGGCCGATCGAGCTGCCGGCCGGCGGCGCGCTGCGGATCCCGGCGAACGTCGGGCTCGCGGCGCTGCAGAAGAACGAAGAGGCCGGGATGCTGTTCACCCGCGCGGCGCACGCGGCGAAGAAGGCGCGCGACGCCGATCGGCCGATCGCCCGCGCGTCGACCGGGCCCGCGCCCCGGCTCTCGACCCAGCCGATGGACGTCGTCGAGGATCTGCGCGCGACGCTCGGCGGCGCCTACCGCCTGCTCCACGAGATCAGCCGCGGCGGCATGGGCGTGGTCTACCGCGCCGAGGACCTCGCGCTCGAGCGCCCGGTCGCGATCAAGATGCTGCGGCCCGATCTCGCCGAGGATCGCGCGTTCGTCGAGCACCTGCGGGTCGAGGCCGCGATGCTCGCCCGGCTCGAGCACCCCAACCTGGTCCAGATCTTCAACTTCGGCCAGTCCGGCGGCGACTCGTACTTCGTGATGGAGCTGCTCGAGGGCGAGGGCCTGCAGCAGGCGGTCGAGCGCCACCGGATCGAGGGCACGATGATGCCGATCCCCGAGCTGGTGACCGCGATCGATCAGGTCGCCTCCGCGCTCGATGCGCTGCACGAACGCGGCATCATCCACCGCGACGTCAAGCCGGCCAACGTGATCCGCGATCCGTTCCGCAGCCGCAGCGTGCTGGTCGACGTCGGCATCGCGCGGCGCTACGGCCAGTTCGCCGAGTCCGCCGGTACGCCCGGCTACGTCGCGCCGGAGGTCATCGAGGGCCACGAGGCCACGGCGCGCTCGGATGTCTACGGGCTCGCCGCGACGACCTACACGCTCCTGACCCTGACCGCGCCCTGGGGCGACGGCGACGGCGTGCTGCAGCGCCAGACCACCGGCGAGGATCTCGTGCCGCCGTCGGTGATGCGCGCCGAGCTGGCGCCGGCCGACGAGCTCCTGACCCGCGCGCTCAGCCGCGATCCGACCCACCGCCCGCCGAGCGCCGGCGCGTTCGCCCGCGACCTGCACGCCGCGCTGCTCGCGCTGGCGCCGATCCCCAAGCCCGACGGCGCGCGCTGGGTCGCCAACACCGTGATGCCGGGCCGCAGCACCGCGGTGCCCAAGACCCGCGGCGTGGTGTTCCGCTCGGTGACCCGCGCGCTCGGTGTCCGCGATGCCGAGCGGCTGCGCGATGCGCTCGGCCGCGATCACGCCGAGCTGTCGCGCGCGCTGAGCGATACCGCGCCGCTGGCGTGGCTGCCGACCGAGCTGTTCGAGCGGCTGCTCACCGTGGCCCCGGCCCACGTCGACCGCGACAGCTCCCGGCTCGCCCGCGACATCGCCCGCGCCACGGTGCGCGCGTCGTTCCGCCGGTTCTTCCCGGCGAGCGCGGCGACCCTGGTCCCCGAGCGCACGCTGTCGGCGATCCGCAACGTGTGGAGCCGCTACCAGAGCTGGGGCAACGTCTCGAGCATGCCGATCCACGCCTCGGAGACCGTCGTGCGGATCACCGGCACGCCGAAGAACCCCGATCTGTGTGTGTGGACCGCCGGCCTGCTCGAGCAACTCGTGGTGCTCTCGGGCGGCCGCGGCGCGGTCGCGATCGACCACGAGGCCTGCGAAGCCCGCGGCGACGAGGCCTGCATCTTCCGCGCGATGTGGGGCCGGCCGGAGCAATAAGCCGGGGCCGCGCGCCGCGATCCAGCGCGCCTGGCCGCGGTGTCGATCTACCTTGCTACCTCAGTAGATCCGCTGCGTTACACATCGTTGCCTGGGTCGGGAGTCATCGCAGCCAACCGCGCGTCGCGCGGTTCGATCCAGCGCTTGCCGCGGTGTCGATCTACCTTGCTACCTCAGTAGATCCGCTGTGTTAGCTCGCGGGCGGCCGGGCCAGAACGGGGCTAGAACAGCGTGGTCTCGATCATCATCGCGAGCTCCTTGGGCAGCTTCTCGAGGCCGTTGCTCTTCGAGAGGTAGCCGTCGGCCTCGCAGTCGCGCGCCATGCCCTCGAGCTCGCTGTTCGGCATCGCCGAGAACAGCACGACCGGTACGTGGGCGGTCTCGTAGTTCGCCTTGAGCATCCGGCACAGCTCGAGCCCCGAGATCCCGGGCATGTTGACGTCGGTCAGGATGACGTCCGGGCGCCAGTCGCCGAGCACGCCCTCGAGCTTGTCGACGTCGTCCGCGGTCCGGACATCGTAGCCCGCCCGTGACAGCACGCCCGCCACGAAGTGCAGGCTGATCTCGCTATCGTCGATGAGCAGCACCTTGTGCTGGGCCGCCGCAGTCATCGCGCGCAAGATACCACAGCTCGAACGTTCGGCCGAATTTCGGCTCCGCTGCGCCGGGGGCCAAGCCCAGAACTAGGCCCCGAAGACCTTCTTCTTCAGCCCGCCCGAGGACGCCAGGTTGGTCAGCTCGGCGCGGCCGCCGATCACCTCGCCGGCGATGAACACCACCGGCAGCCGGTGCGGCCCGCTGTCGCGGCGCACCGCCATCTGCGCCGCCGGGTCCTCCTGGATGTTCATCACCTTGTAGGGGATGCCCGCACCATCGAGGAGCTCGGTCAGCTTCAGCGCGTCCCGCCGGGTCTTGTCCATGTGGTAGACGACCACCGGCGCGACCTCACGGGTCGCCGGCTTGGCCGGCGCCGCGGGCGTGGCCGCCGTGCCGCTCGTGCTGCTCCGGGCCTCGAACGCCCGGCGGTCCGCCAGCTCGGCCTCATCGGCCAGCGGCCGGCCGAGCGCGTCGTTCGCCTTGCGCGCGAGCTCCCCGGCCTTGCCGGGCAGCTTGGTCATCGCTGAATGGGCTTGCGCCCGCGCCTTCTCGAGCCAGCTCATCCGCGCCTCTAGAACGAAGTGGGATCCGAAATCCGCGCGACGCGACGCGCGGCGAGGGTGAATGCACCGGCTTTGCCGGTGCATCGGGGGCGGGAAGGCCCCCTCTCAGTTGACCACGCGGAGGCTCTTGCGGCCGGCCGGGACCGGCGGACGCTTGACGTCCTCGGCCTCGACGCCCTCGAGCTCGGGCGCCACGCTGACGATCGAGTTCTTCTTGCGGGTCTTGGCCGCCGCCTTGCGGGCGATCTCGAGCAGCTTGACGTGCGCCTCGGTGTGCGCCTTCTCGTTCTTGCCGGTGACCGCGTTGACCACGCGCGCCTTGAGGAACGACAGCCGGTTCTTGCGCGCGCCGACTTCATAGACCAGGTCGGCCGCCGTGCAGCCCGCCTTGTGCGGCGAGCGGTGGAACGCGCTCGTCATCGCCGGGTGCTTGTGGAGGTACGCGCGGACCTCGTCCATCGTCATCCCGACGTCGGCGAGCGCCCGATCGACTTCCTTCTGCGCCTGCTGCTTGGCCTTGAACAGCTGCATCTGCACGCGGCTGTACACGTTGACCGCGCCGTCGCCGTTGGTCTCGATCGGCAGGAAGATGCCCTGCGGATACAGCTCGGTGATGAACGACTGGATGCCGTCCGACACCGACGAGCTCGGCATGCAGCCGAACGGCTTGACCGACAGGGTCATGTTGACCTTCGAGTACGCCACGTTCTGGATCAGCTTGCCGATCTCCATGTGGCCTTCGCCGCCGCGCAGGTTGTTGTCGTAGAACGCGTGCGAGACCTCGGCGATCTCGTCCATGTTCGGCAGGTGGTAGTCGTTGAGGCCCATCGCCTTGGCGATCGTCTGGAACAGGCCGCGCAGCACCTGCTCGCCGGCCCACAGCGACGCCGTGCGCTTGCGGACGTCGACGCCCTTCAAGCTGAACTTGCTGCCGCCGCGCTCGGACTTGGCCTTGTCGACGCCGCGCAGGCTCGCGCGCTGCTCGGTGTCGTACTTGCCCTGCCAGATCATGTAGAGCAGCCACGAGGTGACGATCTGGATGTCGGGCTCGGCGCCCTCGGCCTCGAGGAACCGCTGCAGGCCGTAGTTGCCGTCGCCCTCGGTGGTCATCGCCCAGAACTCGCCGATGATGCCGACCCGCGGCTTGGGGCGCGTGCGGTCGACCTTGACCTTACCGAGCTCGCGGCGGACCTTGAACAGCGCCATCGGCAGCGACGTGCCGTTCTCGAACGCGTCGGCGATGATCTTCTTGCTGGTCTCGAGCGCGCGATCGCCGGCGCCCGGCTCGACCTCGTAGGGCCGGATCCGGTAGCCGAGCGAGTTCAGCACGTCGCCGATCAGGATCGCGCGGACCACGCCCCAGAAGAACGTGGGGTTCATCTCGAGGCCGACGCCCTCGCCGGTCGCCTGCTTGAGGCCGCCGGTCTGCTGGAACAGCAGCACGCGGAAGCCATCGAACCCGGAGTCGCGCAGCGCCTTGCGGTACTCGGTGACGTAGGTGCCGAACCGGCACGGGCCGCACGCGCCGGCGGTGATGAACACGTGGTTCTTGACGATCTCGTCCTTCGACATGCCGCGGTCGCGCAGGCCGTCGAGGTACTTCACCAGGTTACCGACCGTGAAGTACGTGGGGTTGCACTGGCCGCGGTTGCCGTACTCGCGGCCGTACTGCAGCGCGTCGTTGTCCGGCACGTCCATCGCGAGGACCTTGTAGCCGATGCCGCGCAGCGCGGCCTGGATGAACAGGTCGTGCGCCATCGTCAGGCCGGACACCAGGATCGTGGTGTGCTCGCGCTGGTCGCGGGTGAACTCGCGCGGCACTTCGTCGAACCAGTGCTTCGCGGTCTCGACGGGCAAGCCGAGCCGCTTGCGCTCCTCGATCTCGAACTGCTTCAGCTCGGCCTCGATCGCCTCGATGCTCAGCGCGTCGAGGTTGGTTCCGGACTTGTCGTTGGTGGTGCTCATAGATGTTCTTTCGAAGGGATCGCTATGCCGAGAAATCGGGAAAGGAGGAATCGTCAAGTCGCGCGACGCGACGCACGGAGGAGTGAATTTCGTGGCTCTGCCGCGAAACAGGAGGCGGAAAGGCCCCCTGTCGATCGATCGATGTGGTCATGGCCGCATCACGTTGAGCGCCGTCGGCCGCTTGGCCTTGGGCTTGGTGGCCTCGTCCGCCGCGCGCCACGCCACCACCCGCTCGTCGAGCTGCTTGATCTCGCGGTCGAGCCGGTCATCGGTGCGGCCGATGCCGGAGAGCTTGACCTGCAGGGCCCGCATCATGTCGAGCTTCTTCTCGGTCATCGCGCGATCGAGCTCGACCTGCTTGGTCGCCTGATCCTCGAGCTTCTCGCGCAGCAGCATCAGGGTGTGGGCGTAGGTCTTGACCCGGATCTTGATCGACCCCGAGGGCTTGTTGGCGTCGATGTCGTGCAGCGCCGAGTACGCCTTGCCGGCCGACGCGATGATCGAGTCGATCAGGCCGTAGGTCGGTGCGTCGTGGCCGCACTTGAAGCTCGACAGGTCGAGGCACGCGAGGTTCGGGTGGCGCGACGCGTACTTCGCCGCCCAGACCTTCTGCACCGAGTTGGTCGAGTAGTTCTCCGGCCAGACGTCGGTGACGTCGAGCCCGCTCTCGATCACGCCCTTGGCGAGATCCTCGGCGAACAGGTTCTTGAGCGTCTCGGGGTCGCGCGGCAGCGAGCGCATCGACAGGATCGGGTAGCCGAGCGCCTGGAACTCTTCGAGCACCGAGTGGTTGAGGCCCGGATCGTTGTGGTACGGGCGGCCGAGCATCACGAGCGCCACCCGGTTCTCGCGCTCGACCTCGCCGAGGATCTCGCGGCCCTTGCGCTCCATCTCGTCCTCGAACGCCTGGACCGCCTTGAACGCCTCGTCGACCGCGAAGTCGTTCTCGTCGACCGTCAGCCCGATCAGCGGGCCCCACTCCGCGAACATCTGCTGCTTGCACAGCAGCGGCTCGTTGAGCGTGACCGCGGTGTCGAGGTAGCTGATGTTGCGCTCGGCGAAGAAGTCGGTCTCCTTGGTGAACGCAGCGCGGATGACCTTCGGCGTGCCCGACACGACCGGGCAGCTCGCGGTGTCCATCTGGTTGACGATGAACGTCGGGATGTGGGTGATCGACGGGAAGAAGATGTAGTTGAGCGGCTTCTTCTCGTGGTGCTTGAACAGCAGGTTGTGGATGTGGGCCTGGCAGACCTTGCTCGGGTAGCACGGGTCGACCGAGCCGTACTTGCAGCCGGCCTGCCACATCTCCTCGTTGGTCTCGTCGGAGAACACCACGTTGCGCGAGTCGAACCCGAGCACCTCGAAGTAGGTGCGCCAGAACGGGCCGGTGCTGTACAGATTTAGCACGCGCGGAATGCCGACCCGGACGTCCTTGCGCTTGGCCCACACCTCGCCGCTCGCGCGCTGGAACGGGCGCTGGACCGGCTTGTGGCGGACCGCGCCGAGCAGGGTCCGCTTGACGACCACGTCGTCGACCGGCGAGCCGTGGCCCGGCATCGCGATGGGCTCGTAGAAGCTCTTGAACGCGAGCTTGGCCTCGTAGTCGACCAGGTTCGGGTACTGCTTCATCCGCTTCTGGCGCTCCTTGTTGAGGACCTTGAGCGCGTCGAGGTTCTCGACCGTGCCCTTCTCGCAGGAGAACCCACTGATGTAGCGCGCGGTCTTGCCGTCGAGCGTCTTGGTGTCGATGAACGTGCGCGAGCAGTTGTTCGGGCAGAAGTTGCAGCGCGTCTTCTCGTCGTTGATCGACACGTACTCGATGTCGATCGCCTGCCCCAGGCCGACGAACTGGGTCTTGCCGCGGCGCCGGGTCACGCGCAGCGCCTCGAACGCGGCGCCGATCGCGCCGGCCTCACCGCAGTGCGGGTGCAGATACACCTCGGCGTTGGGCACGCGCTTCTCGATGTAGTCGACCTGGGCCTTGAGCGCGGCGAGGTTCTTCTGGGTGCCGCCCTGGAGCACGAACACGCGGCCGAGCTCGGCCATCCGCGGGATCTGCACGACGTACTGCCAGATGTTCTTCGGCAGCACGAGCGCGAGGCCGGCGAGCAGCTCCTCTTTGGCGTAGCCCTCCTTCTGGAAGTTCACGCGGTCGGAGTCGAGGAACACGGCGCAGCCGTACGAGAACTTGGGCGCGAGCCGGGCCTCGAACGCGACCTCGGCGTACTTCTTGACCGGGATGCCGAACTGGTCGGCCATCGCCTGGAGCAACATCCCGTTCCCTGCCGAACAGCTGTTCGACAACCGGAAGTTCTTCACGTCGCCGTTCTGCATGAACATCACCTTGATGTCCTGCCCGCCGATGTCGCAGATCACGTCGACCGCGGGGAACCACCGCTTGGCCGACATCATGTGCGCGACGGTCTCGACGATGTTGGCGTCGGCGCCCAGCGAGCGCTCGAGCACGTCGCCGGCGTAGCCGGTGACGCCGAACCCGGTGACCTCCAGCGTGGCGCCCTGATCGGTCGCCCACTGGCGCATCTGGGCGAACATGTCCTTCATGTCCTGGATCGGGTTGCCCTTCGAGAGCGTGTACACCTTCTTCAGGATGTGCTCGTTCTCGTCGATGAACACGCACTTGCTCGACGTCGAGCCGCCGTCGAGCCCGATCACGCCGCGGTAGGTCGCGCCGGCCTCGAGCACGGCGTCGGCGTAGTCCGGCTCCTTGTACTTCTCGACGAACGCGTCGCGCTGCTCGGGCTGCTCGACCAGGCCCGGGCCCGCCGACTCGCCGAGCTTGCTCTTGCGGCCGTGCTGGATGAACTCCTCGAGCGGATCGAGCCCGCGGTAGCGGCCGACGGTCTCCGGCTCGTAGAGCCCGAACAGCACCGCGCCGTACGCGGCGTAGAGGTCGGAGTTCTTCGGCACGAAGATCAGCTCTTCGACCGGCACGGTCTTGTCGTACTCGTAGCCGCGCTCGGCCCACGCCTCGGGGATCCGCAGCCGCCAGCACTCCTGGAGGAACGACAGGTAGGTGTTCGGGCCGCCGAGCAGGAGGACCTTGCTCTTGAGCGTGTTGCCGCGGGTCAACACCGCGAGGTTCTGGCTGACGATCGCGTCGGCCAGCGAGTTCATGATCTCGTTGCGCGGGATGCCCGACTTCACGAGGTTGACGATGTCGGTCTCGGCGAACACGCCGCACTTGGCGGCGACGTGGTGGAGCTTGGACGGATCGAACTTGAGCGAGGGGACCTCCTCGCGCGGCATGCCGACCTTGAGCACGCACTTGTCGATCGTGGCGCCGGTGCCCGACGCGCACTTGTCGTTCATCGACGTCTGCGCGGTCTTGTCTCCGGTCTCGGCGTTCTGCTTGAACATGATGATCTTGGCGTCCTGGCCGCCGAGCTCGATCACGCTGCCGACGTCGGGGTGGAGCTTCTCCACCGCCATCGTCACGGCATTGACTTCTTGCACGAACTTGGCGCCGAGCTGCGGCGCGATCGGGCTGCCGCCGGAGCCGGTGATGAACACCCGGATCTGGTCCTTGGTGATCGTCGGGAACGCCGCGTGAATCTCACGCAGCATGTCGCGCGTCATCTCGGGCTGCCGGGTCTCGTGGCGGAGGTACTTCGACCAGAGGATCTCTTTGGTACCCGGATCGACGACCGTCATCTTCACGGTGGTCGAGCCGACGTCGATACCGATGACGACTTGGTCGGGCGTGTTGCTGTTCATGGGAAGTGCGTCTCCTGCGATCACTACGAACCGAGCACAGAGCTAGACTGACGTGTCAGTCTAGGGTGGACTGACGCGTCAGTCCAGTACTAAGCACCCGTAACCCCAGATCTCTTTGGTGCGAAGCGCGTTTCACAACAAACGTAGCTCAAATTACAAATATCGCTCTCACTGCGTACGCGTCAACGCAGCCAGCGCGCGCGATCCGCCGCAAAATTGTGGCGTCGGAGCACGCCACGGCGCGACCGGTTCGACCATCCATCCGATCCCGGCCGATCCCGGCCGATCCCGGCCGATCCCGGCGCTGCCATCCGCTGCCTGGCGCGCGGCGTACGCAGTGCGATCAGGCGAGCACGCCGCGCAGCGCGACCAGCAGCATCTCGCTGACGACCTCGTCGACCGACGTCGGGTCCGTGCGCCGGACCAGCAGCTCGATCACGCCGCGGGTCATCCCGAGCATCGCGGCGGCGACCAGCTCGGGCTGGCACTTGCGGACCAGGCCGATCTCCATGCCGGTCTCGAGCGCGCGCTTGAGTAGATCGCGGACCTCGGTGAAGAACATGTCGAGCCGCTCGCTCGCGTCGACGTCGGGCGTGTGGCCGGCCGAGAGTAGCAGCGTCGCCAGCGGCCGATCGTTGACGATGTACTCGAGCGTGGCGACGACCTGCTCGCGGAGCTGGACCTGCGGCGCCGGCGCGCTCGGATCGTCGACCTCGATGCGGTGCAGCCGGGCGCGCAGATCGGCCATCGCCTGGTCGAGGATCGAGTCGAACACCGCGGCCTTGCTCTGGAAGTACAGGTAGAACGTGCCGCGGGCGATCTGCGCGCGCTCGATGATCGCGTGGATCGACGCGCCGTGGTACCCGGCCTCGGCGAACACCGCCTTGGCCGCCGACAGGATCTGGCGGCGGCGCTCCAGCTTGGCGCGCTCGCCGGCGTCGAGAGTCGAGACCACGATCGGGCGCCTACCCGCCCCGCCGCGACTGGTACGCCATGATCGCGCGCTCGAGCCCGGAGAACATCTTGCGATACGACAGCCGCGACTCGGCGACCCGGCTGTCCTCGCAGTGCCGCGCGATCTCGACCTCGACCGAGCGCGCGAACGGCGCCGAGTCGGCGAACAGGTTGATCTCGTCGTACACGCCGTGCGACAGCGGCGTGAAGTTCGCCGAGCCGATGTCGACGAACCGGTGGTCGATCACGACGACCTTGGAGTGCACCATGCGCGGGACCAGCGTGATCGTCAGGTTGGCCGGCGCGCCGGTCAGCCGCATCAGCGCGTCGCAGGTCGCGCGGTTGATGTTGGCGAGCACGTCGGCATGATCGGCGGTCACCATCTGGACCTCGACGCCGCGCTGCACGGCGCGCGCGAGCGCCGCGGTGAACCGGCGGTCGCTGAGGTACGCCATTTCGACGGTCAGCGACTGCTCGGCGGCGTCGATCAGCGCGAGCCGGTGGCTGATCATCGGGCAGCTGTTCTTGCGGTGGGCCTCGCGGCTGTGGACCAAGAAGTCGATGCCGCGCGATGGATCGAACTCGTCGAGCCCGGCCATCCGCTCGCGCAGCCGCTCGATGTGCTCGACGCCCTCGACCTCGACCATCAGGTCGATCCAGTCGTGGCGGTGGTTATCGCCGATCCCCATCGAGCCGAGCACGAGGGTCTTGTCGTCGATGATGTACAGCTTGCTGTGATCGAACCGCTTGCGCTGGTGCTCGACGCGGATGTTGGGGTGCGCGAGGATCTCCTGCGCGAGGCTGCTCGGCCGCTGCTTGAACGAGCCCGGCGCGCGGTACACCGCGCCGAGGAACCAGGCCTGGAACCCGCGGATCGGGTCGACCCGCTTGTGGAAGAAGCTCTGCTTGTTGCCGCCGGTGTACTCGTAGACCGCGGCGATCTTGTCCTTGTGGATCGTGACCATCGCGCCGCGGTTGGCGGCGGCGAGCACGGCGTCGCCGAGCATGTTGCCGGCCTCGTCGTCGCGCCACAGGAACGCGCGGATCTCGACCGAGCGCTCGGCGGTGCGGACCTTCTCGACGATCTGCTGGAACGCGACGTCGCCCGAGCCGAGCACGCGCACCGCGGCGTCGTCGCTCGGGCTCGAGGCCGTGCGCAGCGGCGTCGGCAGGCCCATCGGCAGCATCTGGCGTGCGCGGCGCGCCCGCCGCCGGCGGCCCGCAAAGAACGGTCGCGGGCGAGTCGTACGTGCGGCCATGATGGAAGCCATACGCGTAACCCGAGAACCTGGACGGGTCAATTGAGAGGGGACCCCGCCGCCCGCCGGCGGTACCTGGCATGCACGTCGCCCGCTTGCCTCGGCTTGCAGGTCCCTGATCTCTTGCAGGATTACGCCGCTTGCCTGGGATCGGACGGCGAGCTGCTGCCCAGGTCGTACCGCCGCGCAGATCACGCCTGGGATATCTCAAGGGC
>DATBBB010000295.1:0-8122 GCA_036271215.1 Kofleriaceae bacterium
CCGGGCAAGCCTGGCGGGCTGGGCGGACCCGGCGAGTCCGGCGAGCCGTGACCGGCTGCGGTTCGAGCTCGCGATCCGGTTCGAGGGCTTCGGGCGCGGCGTCGAGGACCAGGCGCGGCGGATGATCGCGCTCGCCGCCGAGCTCACCGGTAGCGGCACCCACAGGGGTGCTGGTGGCGATGCCGGCAGCGCCGCCGATCTCGCCGGCATCGAGATCGCTCGCCTCGACGAGGCCGCCGCCACCGCGCTGCGCCGCCGCCACGACGCCGTGCGCGCCGCACCGCTGCGGGTCCGGCTGACCGGGCTGCCGTCGCGATTCCCCGCGATCGCCGCGCTGGCCGCGCCGCTCGGCGCGATCGCCTGGTACCCGACGCTGGGGATCGGGTTCGCCGGCCGGGCCGCCGCCGGCCCAGCCGCCGATCGCCCGGACCGCACGATCGCCGCGATCATCGCCGCGCGCGCCGCGCTGGTCGCCGAGGGCGGCGCGGTCGTCATCGAGGACGCGCCCGCCGAGCTGCGCGCCGCGCTCGACTCGTGGGGCCCGCCGCCCGCGGCGTTCCCGATCATGGAGCGCCTCAAGCAGCGCTTCGATCCCGAGCGCCGGCTCAACCCCGGCCGGTTCGTAGGAGGGCTGTGATGACCGCGCCACGCCACTTGCTCGACGAGTGCGTCCACTGCGGGTTCTGCCTGCCATCGTGTCCGACCTACCAGTCGTGGGGCCAGGAGATGGACTCTCCGCGCGGCCGGATCTACCTGATGAAGGCGGTGGCCGAGGGCAAGGAGCCGCTGACCGCCGCCGCGGTCGGCCACTTCGATCGCTGCCTGGGCTGCATGGCGTGCGTGCCGGCGTGCCCGTCGGGCGTCAAGTACAACCTGCTGATCGAGCAGACCCGCGCCACCATCGAGCACAGCCACGAGCGCAGCCTCGCCGACCGGATGTTCCGCGCGATGATCTTCGCGCTGTTCCCGTACCCGCGGCGGCTCGTGGTCGCCGCGGTGCTCCAGCTGATCTACCAGCGCACCGGGCTGCGCTGGCTCGCGCACCGGCTCGGCGTGGTGCGCCGGCTCGGCCGCCGGCTGCGCAACCTCGAGGCGCTGATGCCGCCGATCGGGCTGCGCCAGCTCGCCGCGCCGCTGCCGGTCCAGGTCGCCGCCACCGGGACCCGCCGCGCGCGGGTCGCGCTGCTGCCCGGCTGCGTGCAGCGCGTGTACTTCCCCGAGGTCAACCAGGCGACCCTGCGCGTGCTCGCCGCCGAGGGCTGCGAGGTCGTGATCCCGGACGACATCGGGTGCTGCGGCGCGCTGTCGGTCCACGCCGGGCGCGACGATGAGGCCCGGCGGCTGGCGCGCGCGGCGATCGAGGCGCTCGAGGCCACCGAGGCCGACGCGATCGTCGTCAACTCGGCCGGCTGCGGGTCGTCGATGAAGGAGTGGGGTCACCTGTTCGCCGGCGATCCCGCGTGGGCCGAGCGCGCCGCCCGGCTCGCCGCCAAGGTCCAGGACGTCGTCGAGCTGCTGGTCGCGCTCGGCCCGGTCGCGCCGCGCCACCCGCTGCCGATCAAGGCCGCGTACCACGACGCCTGCCACCTCGCCCACGCCCAGCGGATCCGCGCCCAGCCGCGCGCCCTGCTCGCCGCGATCCCCGAGCTCGAGCTGATCGAGCTCGACAGCGACGCGTGCTGCGGCAGCGCCGGGGTCCACAACCTGCTCGAACCGGAGAGCGCGCGGGAGATCGGCCAGCGCAAGGTCGACAGCGTGGTCGCCGCGGGGCCCGCGCTGCTGGTCAGCGCCAACCCCGGCTGCACGCTGCAGATCCAGATGCTGCTCCGCGAGCGCGGGCTCGACGTCCGGACCGCCCACACGATCGAGGTGCTCGACGCGTCGATCCGCGGCACGGCACGCGGCACGGCACGCGGCACGGCACCGGGCACGGCGCTCGGCGCGGCGCTCGGACCAGCGCGCGGCCCGGCGCTCGATCGTCACTGAGATCGCTTGTCGCAACTACGATGATCACCGCGCACCGCGTCGCGGATCGCCACGTAGCGCGATGTACGTGATGTGGGACTGGCGTAAAAATCGTCATGCAACGACGGTGCAACACACCGAAACATCGAAACTCATTTTGTTTCGGACGTCTTATTTTCTAGAGTCGGCGGGGAGGCGCCGCACGTGTATCAGCAGAATTACGACCCGCTCGGGAACGTGTTCCTGTCCACCGTGGTGGCCGCCGTGCCGATCGCGGTGCTGCTCTACTTCATCGCGCTCCACCCGCACCGCGATCGCACCGGCCAGCGCCACCTCGGGATCTCGGCGCCCTATGCAGCGCTGTGCGGCGTGATCGCGGCGTTCGGCGTGTCGTGCATCGTGTTCCGCATGCCGATCACCGCGGCGGTGTCGGCGTTCGCGCTCGGCACGTTGTCGGGCTTCGTCGGCATCATCTGGATCGTCGTGTCGGCGATGTTGCTGTACACGATGACCGTCGTCACCGGGAAGTTCGAGATCGTCAAGGAATCGATCATCCACATCTCGTTCGATCGCCGGCTGCAGGTGCTGCTGATCGCGTTCTCGTTCGGCGCGATCATCGAGGGGACATCGGGGTTCGGCACGCCAGTCGCGATCGCCGGCGCGATCATGGTCGGCCTCGGGTTCAAGCCATTCCAGTCCGCGGTGCTGAACCTGATCGCGAACACCGCACCGGTCGCGTTCGGTGCGATCGGCACGCCGATCATCACGCTGTCCAACGTCAGCGGGATCGACGCGCTCACGCTGTCGACGATGGCCGGTCACCAGCTGCCCTGGGTGTCGGTGATCGTCCCGTTCTGGCTGGTGCTGCTGTTCGTCCGCATGGAGGGCGGAACGTGGCGCCAGGCACTCGAGATCTGGCCCGCGGTGGCGGTGTCAGGCGTGAGCTTCGCGGTGATGCAATTCACCGCGTCGGGCAACGCGGGCCTGTACCTGACCACC
Source organism: Kofleriaceae bacterium (assembly GCA_036271215.1). Lineage (GTDB taxonomy): Bacteria > Myxococcota_A > Polyangia > Haliangiales > Haliangiaceae > JABFXX01. The sequence goes on from DATBBB010000295.1 coordinate 2,965, forward strand.
GACGTGGTGTCCGGTGTGTTCTCGGTGATCTGCACCGCGCTGTTCCTGCGCTACGTCTGGCACCCCAAGACCCGGTTCCTGCTGCGCTCGGAGCGCGAGGCCGGCATGTCGGCCGAGACCTCGGACTGGACGTACAAGTACAAGCTCGGCGAGACACTCTACGCCTGGCTGCCGTGGGCGATCCTGATCGGGTGCTGCGTGCTGTGGGGGCTCAACAAGAAGTCGCTCGATGGGCTGTTCTCAGGCTGGGACGTCGATGCCTCGATCCTCGGCGGTAAGCTGCATGATCCGCCGTCGGCGCCAAAGTGGGATATGCCGTGGCTGCACAACCTGGTCCAGCGCATGCCGCCGGTCTCGCTGACCGGCAAGCCGGAGCCAGCGCAGTTCACGATCAACTGGCTGTCTGCGCCCGGCACCGGGGTGTTCGTCGCCGCGCTGCTGTCCGGGCTCGCGCTCCGGATGTCGATCCGCCAGTGGCGGCAGGCCATCTCACGCACGCTTCGCCGGATGGTCACCCCGGTGCTGGTGATCGGCCAGGTGCTCGGTCTGGGCTACCTCACGCGCTACGCCGGCACCGACGCGGTGCTCGGCCTGATGTTCACCAGCGCCGGCGCGGCCTACCCGTTCTTCGCCGCATACCTCGGCTGGCTCGGCGTGTTCCTCACCGGCTCGGACACCGCATCGAACGCGCTGTTCGGCAGCTTGCAGAATATCACCGCACATCAGCTCCACTTGAATCCGGTGCTCGTGGTCGCCACCAACTCGACCGGCGGCGTGATGGGTAAGATGATCGATGCACAGTCGATCATGGTCGCGTCGGCGGCGTGCTACGACGACCCACACGAGCGCGCCCACGCGTTAGGTCCGATCTTCCGCAAGGTGTGGTGGCACTCCGTACTCGGCGCCGCCGTGATCGGGATCATCGCGCTGTTGCAATCGCAGTTCACCGGCTGCATCCCGATACCGCCGCTCAAATAACCCGCCGGCGCTGAAACCGCGCCGCGCAGTCGCGGTACTACTCACCATGCTGCGCTGGCTGTGCCCTGTCCTGATCGCCCTGTCCGCTTGCAGTCCCGCCACGGCGCCCGCCCAGCTCACCGCACCGACCTCGCCCGATCCGCGCCAGGCAGCGCGCGACACCGCGCTCGCCGCGCTCGCCGCACCGTTCGTCGACGCGTTCAGCAACACCGGCCCGGCGCTCGCACCGGACGGCCGGGTGGTGTTCGTGTCGTCGCGCGACGGCCTGCCGCAGCTCTACGTCGGCGACGCGGCGCACCCCGACCAGCCGCCGCACCGGCTGCCCGGGCCGGCCGAGCGCATGTTCGCGCCGCGGATCCTGCCCGACGGCGTGCGCCTGGTGTTCGTGTCCGACGTCGGCTCGGACCAGAAATTTCACATCTTCCGGGTCGGGCTCGACGGCAGCGGGCTTACCGATCTCACGCCGGCCGACGGGCTGCTGCGGTCACCGCCGCACGTCGCGAAGCGCACCGGTGCGCTGATCTACACCGCGCACACGCTCGACGATCAGTCGACGCGGGTCATGGTCCAGCCGCCGGATGGCCCGCCGCGCGAGGTCTATCGCGACCCCAAGGTCGGCACGATCGCCGGCGTGACCGACGACGGCGCGCGCGCGCTGTACCTGCGCTGGCTGTCGGACAGCGACCAGGTCCTGGTCACGCTCGATCTCGCGACCGGCGCCCAGACCCAGCTGTTTCCCGCCGCCGGCCAGGTCACCCGGATCGGCGACGCCGGGTTCACCCCGGACGGCGCGCACGTGATCACGGCGACCGAGGCGCGCGACCGGCCGCTGCGCGTGGTCGTGCTCGACGCGGCGACCGGCGCCGAGCAGGCGCGCTACGACGAGGCGACCGCGCGCACCGCGGCGCTCGACCAGATCGCGATCTCGCCGGCGGGCGACCGCGTCGTGCTCGAGCTCGACGCCGGCGACCACAGCGAGCTCCGCATGCTCGATCCGCACGACCTGCACCTGCTGCCGGTGCCGCAGCTCCCGCTCGCGGAGGTCACGCTCGGCGACTTCGATCCCAGCGGCGGCCGGCTCGCAGTGACGATCCACAGCCCGGCGGGGCCGGGCGACATCGCGGCGCTCGACGTCGCGAGCGGCCAGCTCGTGGCGCTGCGCAACGAGCAGCGGTCCGGGCTGGAGGCACCGCCGCGCGCGACGATCGAGCACGTGCGGGCGTTCGACGGGCTGTCGATCCCGGTCAATGTCTATCTGCCGAACCCGGCGACCCGCGCGCCCAACAGCTCGGCTGGCCCGCCGGCCCGGCTCCCGACCCTGGTCCTGGTCCACGGCGGCCCGTCGGGCAACGCGAAGATCGGCTGGAGCCCGACGATCGGGTTCTGGAGCGCGATGGGGTTCGCGGTGATCGCGCCCAACATCCGCGGCTCGTCGGGGTTCGGCATGGCCTACGAGGAGGCCGATGACCGCGAGCACCGGGTCGACGCGCTGCGCGACATGGAGTCGGTCAACCGGTGGGCGCGGGCCCAGCCGTGGTGCGACGGCGACCGGCTGGTGATCGGCGGCATCAGCTACGGCGGCTACATGACCCTGCTCGCGCTCGGTCACCAGCCGGCGCTGTGGCGCGCCGGGATCGACGGCTCGGGGATGAGCAACCTGCGGACGATGGAGCAGCTCGAGGACCAGCTGATCCGGTCGTTCGACGACACCGAGTTCGGCGTGCTCGGCAAGGACGACGCGCTGCTCATCGCGTGGAGCCCGATCACCGCGGTCGACCACATCGTCGCCCCGGTGTTCGTCTATCAGGGGGTTCGCGATCCGGTCACGCCGCAGCACGAGGCCGACCAGATCGTCGCGGCGCTGCGCAATCGGCGTATTCCAGTCGAATACATGTTGCTCGGCAACGAGGGCCACGGCTTAACGCGACGGGAGAATCTGATCGCGTATTTTGCCCGGTCTTACCGGTTCCTCTCGGAGCACATGAAACTGTCGCGCTGACTGGCGCCGTCTTGATGTACAGCGCACACTAAGAAGAATCAGAGCTATCGCAAGTATTGTGGTGCTGACCAGCGCGGCCAGCGCGCGAGATGCGCAAAACTCGATACTGACGTTGTGCGCGGAGCACTTCCATGCTGGAATGTCGTTGATCACCGATCTCGATTTGCACCTTCGCAACGAGGCTAGAATGAGTGACTTCCAGACTGAGATGAACCGAACCGTGCAAGGGTTCGTTGCCCAGATCACCGAGCTCGCCCGTCGCGCGGCGATCACCACGCTGGAGTCGGCGTTCGGCGAGCGCGCGGCCCGCGGTGCCAGCAGTGGCGGTGGCGGCGGCGGTGGTACCGCTGCCGCGGCCCTGCTCGACGGCGCAGCCCGGGTAGGCCGCCCGCGCGGTGGCCGCGGTGCCAAGCGCACGGCCGCCGACCTCGAGGCGCTGTCGGAGCAGGTCGCCACGTTCATCAAGGGCAACCCAGGCCTGCGGATCGAGCAGATCAACAAGGAGCTGGGGACCACGACCAAGGATCTCGCACTGCCGATTCGCAAGCTGATCGCCGATGGCGCGATCACCGCGGAGGGCCAAAAGCGCTCGACCACGTACTTCGCCGGTGGCAAGAAGGCCAAGGCGCCCCGCAAGAAGAAGAAGTAGCGGCTATTCGTCGCGCTCCGGCGCACAGGTCGATACGCCCGCACCCGTGATCCGATACGGGAGATGCTCCATCACCACGCGGTAGTTGCCGGTCGTGCGATCGACCGCGCGCACCGTGGAGTTGGGCTCGGAGTCATCGTCGTACGTGGTGACGAACACGTAGAACACGCCGGCCCACTGCGCGAACGCGTAGGCCTTGATGTCGCCGAGCGGTGCCTTGCCGAGCGTCCACTTCGGGCCCTTGGGGCCGCCGGTCGCGCGGTTGATCTCCTGGACGAACGGCGCGCGATCCGCCATCGGATAGAATCCGTACAGCTTGGCCTCGCTGGTCCCGGTGAGCTCGGGGTTGCGATCGTCGCCCGCGGTCACCATGCCCACCTTGTGCGGCGTGACGTCGTGCGCGGTGTCGACATAGGACAGCGCGCGCGTCGCGTCGGCCGCGGCGAGGAACAGCTTCTCGGTATCGCTGCCCGGCGCGTCGGTGACAAACCCCATGCCGAACTCGCCGGCCGGCATGAACCCGGTGGGCTGGCAGCTCGCGTCGGTGGTCGAGACCTTGAACAGTTGACCGTCGCCGTACACGACCCACGCGACGCCGTGGCGATCGACCGCCATCGAGAACGGCCCGCCGTAGGCGCGGCACTTGAGCGTGCCGATCAGCGTGAACGGATCGCGCGGCAACTTGCGCGGATCGAAGCTCAACAGCTGGCGGGCCTCGTCGACGACGTAGATCAGCCCGACGCCATCGTCGGAGCAGGTCGCGATGCACTTGCCGCCCGCGCAGCCGGCGTGGCACGCCTGGATCCGGCGGCCGAACGTCCCGCTCGGCTCGCACGCCACGACGTCATTGCCGACGCACTGCCGGCCGTGGGCCGGGTCGCAGCGCTCGTCGGCAGCCGTGATCGGCGGCACGGACGACGGCCGATCGTCGTCCGACGGCTCGTCGCGCTTGCACGCCCCGAGCAGCACGAGCGTCACGAGGACGAAGACCAAGCCCAGGACCGACCGGCGCACGACCGCTAAGTGATGTCGCATCCGGGCTCGCAGTTCCAGGCTTCCTCTATCTATGATGCGAGCCTGGCCTGTACTGAGGCATTTTGCCACAGCCTCGGCGAAACGGGATACGAGACGGATCCATGAATGTGAACGACGTTAAATTGTTGCCCCGAGGAGGCGGCCCGGTCCGACGGTCTCTTATAGTCGTCGTAATGAAAGCGGTCGGGGTGCTCGCGACGCTGGTCGCGATGGGAGGGATCGCATCGAGTCAGCCGGCGCCGCAGCCTGCGGCACCTGCCGCGGCCCCGACCACAGCCCCGGCTCCCGCCACGCCCCTGGCGCCCGGCGCCACCCCGGTGGCCGCGCCGGTACCGCCCGCGCCGTCCGGCGGCCCCGGGCTCAAGCTCGACGACGCGATCAAGCTGGCGCTGACCCGCAACGAGCGGGCGAAGATCGCCGCGCTCGACATCGAGGTCGCGGCCGCCGGGGTCGACAAGGCGCGCGTCGCGTTCCTGCCGGTGCTCCAGGCGACCGGC
>DATBBB010000296.1:0-2973 GCA_036271215.1 Kofleriaceae bacterium
CGACGGCTGCGATGGCTGCGACGGCTCGGCGAACACCGGCGCCGCGATCGCGAGGCTCGCGGCGATCAGGTACTTCATGAATCACCGCCGCTGCCGCTGCCGCTGCCGCCGCCGGCTTGGGGCGCCTTGGGCTGCACCGGCCGCACCGTGCCGCCATCGGCGATCTCGTCGGACACCCGGGTCGCGATCGTGTCGCCGCTGGCCAGGCCGCGGATGATGCGCGCGAGCTTGCCGTCGTCATCGGCGACCGTGACCACGGTGAACTTCGCCTTGCCGTCGCGCACCACGGCCACGGTCGGCTTGCCCTCGACGAGCGAGATCGACTCCGACGGGATCAGCACGCCGGGTGCCGCCGGCACCTCGATCGTCACGGTGACGAACACGCCGGGGTACAGCACGCCGCTGGTGTTCTCGATGTCACTCTCGACCCACATCGTCCGCGTACGGACGTCGAGATCCTCCGGGACCCGGGTCACCGTGGCCTGGATCGGATGCAGCGGATCGCCATCGCGCACGACCGCCAGCGCATCGCCGACGTGGATCCCGTTCGCGTCGCGCTGGCCGACGTAGACCACGACGCGCACGCGGCTGGTATCGGCGAGATCGACCAGCGGCTGCGACGACTGCGTGGACCCCGTGGGGGCCGGCATCAGCGCGCCGACATCGACGTAGCGCCGGGTCACGATGCCGTCGAACGGCGCGCGGATCACGTCGAAGTTGCGCAGCGCGCGCAGCCGGTCGACGTCGGACTGCGCCTGCTGCACGGCGGCATCGGCCTGATCGAGATCCTGCTGGGTGACCACGCCCCTGGGCACCAGCGGGCGCAGCCGGTCGGCGATCGCGCGCTTGGTGGTCAGGCTCGCCGCGAGCGGAGCGAGCTGCATCTCGGTCTCCGGCGTCGCGACCCGGCCGAGGATCTGGTCGCGCTTGACGCGGTCGCCGCGGTCGACGGCGAGCTCCGCGAGGTAGCCAGACACCCGCGCATAGACCGTGGCTTCGCGGAACGCGTGCACGTCGCCGGGCAGCTCCAGCTTGCGCGTCGGTGGCGCCGGCCTGGCCGTGACGACGGGGATCTCGGGGCCGAGCGCCTGCTGGTCCTGGCGCTCGCGGCGCTCCTGCTCGTCGGCGGTGGTCCGCCGGTGGTGCAGGATCCACAGGAACGCGGCGGCCGCGACCACCGCCACGGCACCGACGAGGTAGAGCCACAGCCGCGCGTGCTTCGAGGGCGGCTTGCGAGCCGCGTTACCTTCGCCTCCCTCGTCATGCCCGCCGCCCTTGCCCTGCTCGCGGCGCGCCGGCTCGCGCCCCGGCTTGTCGCGCCGTGCGTCGTCGTGGCCGTCGCCGGGCCGAGCATCGTGATCGTGGCGCGCGCGGGCCTGGTCTGTTCGACCGCCGCGCCCGTGGTCATCGCGCTCGTGGTCGTCGCGGGCGTGGCCGTTGTGCCCGCGATCGTCGCGCCCGTGGCCGTTGTGCCCATGGTCGTCGCGCCCGCGATCGTCGCGGCTGCGATCATCACGGCCGCGCGCCTGCTCATCGTTCCGCCGCTCGTCGTGGTGGCGCTCGTCGTTGTGAGCCGGGTGGCTGTGATGGCCGTTGGCACGCTCGTCCCGCTCGTCTCGCCGATCGCCATAGCCACGCGGCGCGTTGCGACCGCGGTCGTCAGCGTCGCGATGGCCGCGCGCGTCGCCGTTGCGCGAGCGGTTACCCGCGGCGCGACGGTCGACATTGCCGCGATCGCGGCCGTTGCGGCGCTCGGGGTCATGGCCCGACGATCCACGGCGCGAGGCGCCGCGCTCAGCTTTGCGGAGCTTCACGTGGCCTCCCGGGTGTCGCGTTCGTGGTTGCCGCCGTCATCATCCTCGGCCTCGGCGTCCGAGACCTTGCGGTCGAGCGCGGGCTTGTGCGGCGGGCCCTTGCGCATCAGCGTGTACGCGGCCGGCACCAGCAGCAGCGTGGTCACCGTGGCGACCGAAAGCCCGCCGATCACCGCGCGAGCGAGCGGCGCGTTCTGCTCGCCGCCCTCGCCGAACCCGAACGCCATCGGCAGCATGCCGAGGATCATCGCGAGCGCCGTCATCAGCACCGGCCGCAGCCGGGTCCGGCCGGCCTGGCGCGCCGCCTCGAACGCATCGACGTCGTCGTCCGCTTCCCGGACCTCGTTGGCGAACGACACCAGGAGGATGCTGTTCGACGTCGCCACGCCGATCGACATGATCGCGCCCATCAGCGACTCGACGTTGAGCGTGGTCCCGGTGATCGCGAGCATCAGCATCACGCCGACCAGCGCGCCCGGCACCGCCACGATGATCACCAGTGGATCGGCGAAGCTCTGGAACAGCACCACGAGCAGCAGGTAGACCAGCGCCGCGGCGAGGATGATGCCGAGCTCGAGGCTGCGGAACGAGCTCCGCATGCTGTCGCTCTGGCCGCGGACGTGGACCTTGATGTTCTGCGACAGCTTGCCGAGCTGCGCGATCACGTCGTCGATCGCGTTGGCCACGCTGCCGAGGTCGCGGCCGTCGACCGACAGCCGGACCTCCAGCACGCGCTGCACCATGTCGTGGCTGACCAGCGCCGGATCCTGCGACGGCGTGACCTTGGCGACGTCGCCGAGCTGGCGCGCCACGCCCGGCTGCGGCGCGAACGGGCTGTCCGCGGTCTGCGACGGCAACACGGTGTCCGAGCCGCTGCCCCCGCCCGCGAGCCCGCCGCCGCTGCCCGCCCCGGCCGACACCGGCGTCGCGAGCAGCGCGTTGACCGACGCCTCGTGCGCCAGCGGGGTCTGGACGACGACCGAGTAGTTGACCGCGGTCTCCGGCGATAGCCAGAACGACGGCGACACCAGCTGGCTCGACGACAGCGACACCAGCATGCTGTTGGCGACGTCGCGCTGGGTCAGCCCGACCTCGGCCGCGCGCTCGCGATCGACGTCGACCCGCAGCCCCGGGTGATCGAGCGCCTGCGCGATGTGGA
>DATBBB010000297.1:0-51602 GCA_036271215.1 Kofleriaceae bacterium
CGTCAAACTGATGGGCTTCGGCCACCGGGTCTACAAGAATTACGACCCGCGCGCCGCCATCGTCAAGAAGGCCGCTCTGGAAGTGCTCAACACTCTGGACAAGCCCGACCCGCTGCTCGACATCGCGTTCCAGCTCGAGGAGATCGCGCTCAAGGACGACTACTTCATCTCGAAGAAGCTCTATCCCAACGTCGATTTCTACAGCGGCATCATGTACCGCGCGATGGGCATCCCGACGAACATGTTCACGGTGATGTTCGCGCTCGGCCGCCTGCCCGGCTGGATCGCCCACTGGAAGGAGATGGTCGACGACAAGGACACCAAGATCGGCCGCCCGCGCCAGGTCTACACGGGTCACAAGATCCGCAAGTACGTCCCCATCGACCATAGATAGGGGGCCTGCCCGCCGACTGGCGACTGCTCCGGCGGAGCCGGTGCATTCACCCCGCCGCGCGTCGCGTCGCGCGGATTCCGGATCGATCACAGATAGGGCCCGCCCGCCGCTACTGATTCTTGCAGGTCGTCGGCAGGACGTTCTCGCGGTACTGACCTTCCCAGTTGCCGGGCGGGTCGTACTCGCAGACGAAGATGTCCAGGCCCTTGCACTGCGAGCGGCCGCAGCCGACCGCCGTCGTGCCGCGCCACACCACCTGGGTGAAGTGGCCGGTCTTCATCGAGAACCCGCCGTCCGGGAACTTGTACTGACCGACCTCATCGTACCACATCTGCACCACCGCGCCGGTGTCGAGCGTGCCGGTGGTTCCGGCCGCGAGGTTCTCGCCGGTCGAGCCCTTGCTGTGCTCGAAGGCGCAGTCCTTGGCGCGCAGCTTGTTCGCCCATTGCTGCGCGATCTGCGCGAGCCTGGGAGACCAGCTCAGCGGCTTCGCGCAGTGCTGGGCACGGACGCGGTTGTGCGCATCGACGAATGCCTGGGCCTCGGCCGGTAGCGCTGTAGGCTTTGCTGCCGCGGGAGCGCATGCCAGCGCACAGCCAAGCGTGATCCAGATCGAACTACGCATAGAGCTTCCTATCGGTGGACGGCGCATCGCTTCGAGCATGACATGCAGTTGCGGCATCGCGATCCGCACGACGAGAATGGCCGCGTTGTGACACGGAGCGGCGCGATTTCCGGGGCGAGACAGCGTGTTCGCCCTTACGGAGACCACACCAAGTTCGAGATAGCCGCGTCTTGCGCACTGCCTCGCATCGCGCCAGATTCGCGCGGGTGCGTCCCACCGTCGCAGAGTCCACCTCGTCCGCCGAGACCGACGGAATTCGCGTCCAGGTACAATCCAAGTACATCGCCGATCAGTCGTCACCGCGCGACGATCGCTACGTGTTCGCCTACACGATCACGATCTCCAACGAGAGCGCGCGGACCGCGCAGCTGCGGACCCGGCACTGGATCATCACCGACGGCCGCGGCACCGTCGAGGAGGTCCGCGGCGACGGCGTGGTCGGCGAGCAACCGCGGCTGTCGCCCGGCCAGAGCTTCCAGTACACCTCGGGCTGTGTGCTCACCACGCCGATCGGCACGATGCACGGCACCTATCGCATGTGGCGCGATGACGGCTCCTACTTCGATGCGGTGATCGCGCCGTTCTCGCTGTCGCTGCCGGCGTCGCAGCGCCCGCAGGCCCACGAAGCTAACTGATTTCAGTTATTTGGGCCGACTCACGGGCCGACCCCAACAAACTGCAAAGCATTCGCGTAGGCTATGCGTCTAATTCTTTGATGACGAACGCCGAGCGTGAAGCCGCCACCGCGACGGCCCTGGTGGCCGCGGCCAAGGCAGGTGACGCCCGTGCATTCGAGGCCCTGGTCACCCGCTACCGCAAGCGGATCTTCGCGCTCGCGCTCCACATCACGCGGTCGGCCAGCGAGGCCGACGACATCGCCCAGGACGTGTTCCTGAAGGCGTACCGCGCGCTCGGCGAGTTCGAGGGTCGCAGCCAGTTCTTCACCTGGGTCTACCGGATGACGGTCAATCGATCGCTCAACGTCCGCCGCGACCGCGCGCGCCGCGACGAGGACGTCGTGCTCGACGATCCCCGCCTCGAGCTCGCGATCGCGGTCGATGCCCGGTCGAACCCCGGCCGCGAGGCCGAGCTGCGCCAGAGCTACGCTCGCCTGCTGCGCGCGCTCGACGGCCTGCCGGTCGACATGCGGACCACGGTGATCCTGGTCTCGATGCAGGGCATGTCGCACGGCGAGGCCGCGGTGATCCAGAAGGTCAGCGACGGCACGATCGCGTGGCGCATGCACGAGGCGCGGCGCCGGCTGCACGAGGCCACGATGCCCGAGAAGCCGGAGCGGCACGCCCGCAAGCGCGGCCAGCTGTCGCCGGAGCTGTCGCGCGTGCTGATCGAGCACGGCCTGTTCGTGCCGGCGATGCCCAAGGGCCGCGCCTAGCTTGTACGGACCGGACGCGCTCGCAAACTCGCGCTAGGCGATCTTGTACTCGCCGCCCCGCTCGAGCGCCTTCTTGTACGCCGGGCGCGCCGTGATCTTGGCCAGCCAGTCCGCCAGCTTCGGCGCCGGCCGCTCGCCGCGCGCCAGCGCACCCTCGACCGCGTAGCTCATCTGGATGTCGGCGGCCGAGATCTCGTCACCGGCAAACCACGCGTGCTTCGTGAGGTGGTCCGAGAGGAACTTGACGTGCGCGTCGAGGTTCGGATCGAGGTACTGCTTGGACACCGTCGCCGCGATGACCTTCGCGATCGGCCGGACCAGGAACGGCGCCTCGGCCTTGACCTTGGTGAACACCAGCTTCATGACCAGGAACGGCATCAGCGAGCCTTCCGCGTAGTGCAGGAAGTAGCGGTAGTCGCGGAACGCCGGCGTGCCGGCGGCCGGCGCCAGCTTGCCCTTGCCGTAGGTCTCGACGAGGTACTCGAGGATCGCCCCGGACTCGGCGAGCGTCGCGCCGTCATCGGTGATCACCGGCGACTTGCCGAGCGGGTGGATCGCGCGCAGCGAGTCGGGCGCGAGCATGGTCTTGGGATCGCGCTCGTACTTCACGATCTCGTAGGGCAGCTCGAGCTCCTCGAGCGCCCACAGGATGCGCTGCGAGCGCGAGTTGTTCAGGTGGTGGACGGTGATCATGGCGCGAACGCTGTATCATGACGGCCCCAGGCCCGCCCAGGGCCGCCCAGGTTTCGCGCATGACCAAGCTACCCACGCGTTCACCCACCGACGAGGACTTGCCGATCGGCCGGCTGTCCTCGATGGGCCTCGAGCTCGAAGACATCGCCGATGGCGACATCATCGCTCTGCCCGCCCTGATCGAGCTCGCCGAGGATCGCGGCCGCCCGGCGAGCCACTACCTCGTGGCGATCCCGCTGGCGACCGAGCTCCGCGTCGGCCCCGCCGCGCCGACCACGGTGCGGATCTGCGCCGGCAACTGCCAGCGCTGGGGCGCGCGCGACTTGATCGATCACCTGGTCGACCGGATCGCCGCGGCGCCCGCCGGGACGCTCGCGATCGCGCCGGTCACCTGCCTCGATCGTTGCGACCTCGCGCCCGCGTGCGAGATCCACGGCGATCACGGCACGCTCGTCATCGCGCCGGTGACCCGGGCCGCGCTCGACCAGGCGCTCGACGAGCTGGCTCGATAATCCGCCTCGTACCGCCTGGATACAGTCCTACAGCATCACCGCGTGCTCCCGCACCGACGCTGCGATCGGCCTCGCTGGGCCGCGATCAACCTCAGAATTCTGTTGCCACATCGTCGCGCTTGTCACATGTGTCGCACCGGTGTCGCGGAACCCCGTGATCGCCGGCGCTGGCGACCGCGCGCGGTTGGCGCTAGCCTCGACAGCGGGTGCTGCGCCTCTCGAGAGTCAACAAGTACTACAAGGTTGGCGCGCACAGCTTGCACGTCCTGCGCGACATCGACTTCGAGGTCGGCGACGGCGAGTTCGTCGCGATCATGGGCGCGTCGGGCTCGGGTAAGTCGACCCTGCTCAACATCCTGGGCATCCTCGACGACTACGACTCCGGCGAGTACTGGCTCGGCGACACGAGGATCCACAACCTGACCGAGCGCAAGGCGGCGAACTACCGCAACCGGTTCCTCGGCTTCGTGTTCCAGTCGTTCAACCTGCTGCCGTTCAAGACCGCGCTCGAGAACGTCGCGCTGCCGCTGTATTACCAGGGCGTGTCGCGCCGCAAGCGCAACCAGATCGCCGCGCAGTACCTCGAGCGCGTCGGGCTGCGCGACTGGGCCGAGCACACGCCGGCGGAGATGTCCGGCGGCCAGAAGCAGCGCGTCGCGATCGCCCGCGCGCTGATCGGCAAGCCGCGGCTGATCCTCGCCGACGAGCCGACCGGCGCGCTCGACAGCGAGACCTCGAAGCAGATCATGGATCTGCTGTCCGAGATCCACCGCAGCGGCATCACGGTGCTGGTCGTGACCCACGACTCCGAGGTCGCCGCGCGCACCCAGCGCACGATCCGGCTCAAGGACGGCAAGGTCATGACGCCGCACGAGCTCGCGGCGAGCTCGAGCAACCCCCAGATGGCGGCGGTCGCGGCGGTCACGGCGGCGCCATGATCGCGATCTTCCTGGGCGTGGCGGTCGTGGTGTTCGTGGGCCTGGTGCTGTTCCTGATCACGCTGCTGCGGATCGCCGGGGTCATGCTGGTCCAGTGGCGCGATCTGGTGTCGTTCGACCGCTGGCTCGAGGTGCTCGGCACGATCCGGCGCAACAAGCTGCGCACCGCGCTGACGATGATCAGCGTCGCGTGGGGGATCTTCGTGCTCGTGTTCCTGCTCGGCCTCGGCAAGGGGCTCGACGCCGGGCTGCGCCACAACTTCGGACGCGACTCGATCAACGCGGTGTGGCTGTACTCGAACAAGACCAGCATCCCGCACGACGGCTACGACGTCGGCCGCAAGATCACGTTCGAGAACCGCGACTACGAGCGCGCCAAGCTGGCCAAGGTCCCCGGCGCCGGCGGCCAGGGCGTCGAGCGGATCTCCGGCCAGTACTACGTCAAGGGCGGCCAGCTCGGCGGCGGCGAGATGCTGACCCGGCGCAACGGCAAGACCAACGCGTTCGACTTGAACGCGGTCCACCCGGACGCGATCTACTTCAACACCCACGTGATGGAGTCCGGGCGGTTCATCGACTACGCCGACATCGTGGCGCGCCGCAAGTCCGCGGCGATCGGCGGTCCGGTCCGCGACTTCCTGTTCGGCACCGAGGACCCGATCGGCCAGTGGATCAACATCGGCGGCGTGCCGTTCCAGGTCGTCGGCGTGTTCAGCGATCCGGGCGGCCCCGAGCAGGAGCGCCAGATCTACATCCCGGTATCGACCGCGCAGCTCGCGTTCAACGGCGCCGATCACCTCGGCATGCTCGAGATCGCGGTCGGCGACGCCACCGCCGAGCAGGCCAAGGTGATCAGCGACCAGATCCTCGCCCAGCTCGCCGAGCACCACCAGTTCGATCCGAAGGACCCGCAGGCGGTCCGCATCCATAGCAGCGTCGAGACCGCCGAGCGGTTCGCCAAGCTGTTCTGGCTGATCTCGACGTTCGTGATCGTGATCGGCCTGGGCACGCTCGCCGCCGGCGTGGTCGGGGTCTCGAACATCATGATGATCGCGGTCAAGGAGCGGACCAAGGAGATCGGCGTGCGCAAGGCGCTCGGCGCCACCCCGTCGTCGATCGTCGCGATGATCATCCAGGAGGCGGTGTTCCTGACCGGGATCGCGGGGCTGCTCGGGCTGTCCGGCGGGGTCGCGCTGCTCGGCGTGGTCGCCAAGTTTGCCGAGAACGACTTCATGCGCAACCCGTCGATCGACCTCCGGGTCGGCGTGCTGGCCGCGGTCGGCCTCGTCGTCGCCGGCGCGCTCGCCGGGTTCTTCCCTGCCCGCGCCGCCGCGCGCGTCAACCCGATCCACGCCCTGCGAGATCAATAATGTTCGACCTCGACAACTGGCAGGAGGTCTGGGCGACGCTGCGCTCGAACCGGTTGCGCACGTTCCTGACCGCGTTCGGCGTGTTCTGGGGCATCCTGATGCTGATGTCGATGCTCGGCTTCGGCTCGAGCATCCAGCGCGGCAGCAAGCGCCAGCTGACCGGGATGGCGACCAATCTACTGTTCTGCTGGGGCCAGACCCGCACGGTCGCGTACGACGGCCTGCCGACCGGCCGCGAGGTCAAGTTCGACACCGCCGACATCGAGATCCTGCGCCGGCTGCCCGGCGTGGAGTGGCTCGCGCCCAGGCTCCAGCTCGGTGGCTGGCAGAGCGGCTACAACGTCAGCTACGAGGGCAAGACCGGCAGCTACACGGTCATGGCGGACTACCCCGACTTCCGCCACATCGTCGCGTTCGAGTACGCGGCCGGCCGGTTCGTCAACGAGCGCGATATCGCCGAGCAGCGCAAGATCGCGGTGATCGGGCAAGCGGTGCGCGACGAGCTGTTCCCCGCCGACGTCAACCCGATCGGCCAGTACCTCAAGATCAGCGGCGTGTACTTCGAGATCGTCGGCATCACCCGGACCCTGCGCACCGGCCAGCAGGGCGACCGCGACGCCCACACCGTGTTCGTGCCGTTCACGACGCTGAAGAACGCGTTCCACGTCGGCGACGTCGTCGGGTTCTTCGCGATGACCGCCAAGCCGGGCACCGACGGCCCCGAGCTCGAGCACCAGGTCCGCACGGCGCTGATGACTCACCACCGGGTGTCGCCCGACGACGCGCTCGCGATCGGCTCGTTCAACATGTTCGTGATGTTCGGCAAGATCGAGATGTTCTTCCTCGTGCTGGTGGTCGTCAGCTGGATCGTCGGCGGGGCGACCCTGCTCGCCGGCGTGGTCGGCGTATCGAACATCATGCTGATCACGGTCAAGGAACGGACCAAGGAGATCGGCGTGCGCAAGGCGCTCGGCGCGACGCCGAGCTCGATCGTCGCGATGGTGATGAAGGAATCGATCGTGCTGACCGCGATCGCGGGGCTGTTCGGGGTCGCCGCGGGCACGGGCCTGATCGCGATCGCCTCGACCGTGCTCGAGGGCATGACCGACTCGCCGATGGCGCCGCCCGTGATCAGCATCCAGACCGTGATGATCGCCGTCGGCGTGCTGATCGCCGCCGGTGGCCTCGCCGGCATCATGCCCGCCGCCCACGCCGCCTCGATCAAGCCGATCGAGGCGCTCCGCACCGAGTGATCCCCGCCATGAAGAAAATCCTCTCGATCCTGCTCGTCCTCGTCGCGGTCCTGATCATCGGCGGCGCGTTCGCGTACCTGTACCAGAAGTCGCAGACCAAGCCCGTCGTCTACCAGACCGAGCAGGCCGAGGTCGCCGACATCACCAAGAAGACCGTCGCGACCGGCTCGATCGTGCCGCGCCGCGAGGTCGAGGTGAAGCCCAAGGTCAACGGCGTGATCAGCGAGCTCTATGTCGACGCCGGCAAGATCGTGAAGCTCGGCGATCCGCTGGGCAAGATCTCGATCATCCCGGACGCCGGCGTGATCAACCAGGCCGAGTCGGCGGTGCGGACCTCCGAGATCTCGCTCGACAACGCCAAGCGCGAGCTCGACCGCAACGAGGCGCTGTTCAAGCAGGGCGTGATCGCCGACGCCGAGCTCCAGAAGTTCCGCACCGACTTCGCGCTGCGCCAGCAGGAGCTGAACGTCGCCAGCTCGAGCCTGCAGCTCGCGCGCGAGGGCGCGACCCGGGCCCAGGGCAAGGCGTCGAGCCTGATCGTCACCGCGACCACGGCCGGGAAGGTCATCGACGTCCCGGTCAAGGAGGGGTTCTCGGTGATCCAGGCCAACAACTTCAACGCCGGCACCACGGTCGCGGTGATCGCCGACATGGACGACATGATCTTCGACGGCCGGGTCGACGAGGCCGAGGTCGCCAAGATCAAGGAGGGCATGAAGCTCTCGATCAAGGTCGGCGCGATCGAGAAGGAGCGGCTCGAGGGCACGCTCGAGTTCATCGCGCCCAAGGGCAAGGAGATCGACGGCGCGATCCAGTTCGAGATCAAGGCCGCGGTCAAGAAGCAGGACGGCATCGAGATCCGCGCCAACTACAGCGCGAACGCCGACATCGTGCGCGGCGCGAAGAAGCAGGTGCTCGCGGTCCGCGAGGCGGTGGTCCAGTACGACGGCGACAAGCCGTTCGTCGAGATCGAGACCACGCCGCAGACCTTCGTCAAGAAGGACGTCAAGCTCGGGCTGTCCGACGGCATCAAGGTCGAGGTGCTCGACGGCGTGACCAAGGCCGACAAGATCAAGATCCCCGATAACGCCGGCCCGGCGAACCCCGCGATGGGCTCGGCCACGCCCAAGCCACCGGCCAAGAAGTAGCCGCGCCCGGCCCGAGATCGGCACCGGCGGGTGGCGCCTTGCGTGCTAGCGTTGCGCCGATGCCTCTCGGGCGGACCACGCTGGGTGCGATCGACGCCGGATCCAACGCGATCCGGATGGTGATCGCCGAACTGGGCCCGAACGAGCTGCTCCGCATCGAGGCCGAGCGCGTCCCGGTCCGGCTCGGCCACGGCGCGTTCACCCGCGGCGAGCTCGACGACGAGGTCATCGACCAGGCGGTCCGCGCGTTCGTCCACTTCCGCGAGCGGTTCGACCACCACGGCGCGACGATCTACCGCGCGGTCGGCACCAGCGCGGTCCGCAACGCGTCCAACCGCGACGTCCTGCTCCACCGGCTGTACCACGAGGCCGGGATCGAGCTCGAGGTCATCGAGGGCGAGGAGGAGGCCCGGCTGGTCCGCAAGGCGGTGGTCGACGCGCTCGGCCCGACCGCCACGCCGCCGCGCGCGATCCTCGACCTCGGCGGTGGCAGCCTCGAGGTCAACCTGCGCCACGGCACGAGCTGGCGCGGCTACTCGCTGCCGGTCGGCACGGTGCGGCTGCTCGAGACCTTCGGGCTCGACGGCGCGATCGCCGAGGCCGAGGCCGGCATGGTGCGGCGCTACACCGCGACCTTGATGCACACGATCGCGCGCGGGGTCAGCGGCAACGGGATCGCCGCGGCGACCGGCGGCAACGCCGAGGCGCTGGCCAAGATCCTCGGCGACCCGAGCGCCCCGGGGCCGGCGAGCCCGGGGTTCGAGCTCGCCGCGCTCGAGAAGGCGCTGCCGGCGCTGATCGGCGCGTCGGTCGAGGACCGGATGGCGCAGTTCGGGGTCAAGCGCGACCGCGCCGAGGTCCTCGGGATCGCGGCGCTGGTGTTCGCCACCGTGGCGCGCCAGCTCGGGATCGCCAAGCTGGTCACGCCGGGCGTCGGGATCCGCGAGGCGGTGCTGCTCGAGCTCGCCGAGACCGCGCGCGAGGAGCAGGCCAAGGCCGAGGGCGCGCACGACAAGGCGCTGGTCACCGCCGCGCGCGCGTTCGCCAACCGGGTCGATCACGACACCACGCACGGCGAGCACGTCCGCCAGCTCGCGCGCCAGCTGTTCCACCAGCTGCGCGACGTCCACGGCGTGCCGGACGACCGCGGCGTCGTGCTCGAGGTCGCCGCCCTGCTCCACGACGTCGGCGAGGTCGTCAACGTGCGCGGCCACCACAAGCACAGCGAGTACATGATCCGGTGGGCCCGGATCCCCGGGCTCGACGACACCTCGCGCGAGATGATCGCGGTGCTCGCCCGCACCCACCGCAAGGACGCCGCGCGCGCCAAGCAGATCATCGGCGAGTCGACCCTGCCCAAGGATCACCGCGCCCAGCTGCGCAAGCTGAGCGGCCTGCTCCGGATCGCCGACGCGCTCGACAGCGAGCACCGGTCGCGGGTCGAGCAGATCGTGTGCACCCGGATGGGCGACGCGATCGTGCTCGATCTCGTGGTGCGCGACGGGCCGTCGCGCGACGATGGCCAGCTGCTCCGCAAGTCGGACCTCTTGACCGAGGAGCTCGGCATGGCGATCAAGATCACCGTGGCGCGGCCGGTGGCCCCGCCCACCGAGGCGACGGGACGAGACGCGACAGGGCGCGGCGCCGCGGCCGAGGCCGCGGGCAAGGCCAAGGGACAAGACGCCGGCGGCAAGGTCGTCGCGCTCCGCGCAAAAGCGACGTGAGCGGCGAACGGTCCACCAGGTACTCGCCAGACCCACCTGCTGAGCGCCGGCGCTCGTATCATGTCAGGTGGGCGTTTTGTGGCCGTGCGGCCCACGCAGATTGCGAAGTTTTGATAAGCATGCGCTCTCAACTGGAGAGGGAGCTTACATGCGTCTTCGTACATTTCTGATCTCGGCCATCGCGGTCGCCACGCTCGCGGCCTGTGGCGGCAAAGTCCCCGGCCTCGGCGGCCACTCGTTGCCTGCCGGCGTCCCCGGCGGGTCCTCGGGCGAGGTCGACCCCAACACCTGCGGCAACTACTCGGCGATGGACGGCGGCCACAAGCTCAAGGCGTTCCTCCAGGCGACCAAGGATCTCGAGGCGGAGACCGATGCGACCGTCGCGGCCGTCAAGGACAGCTGCGTGCTCATCGGCCGCGAGCTCGGGATGACGGACGCCGACTTCCAGGGCGACGCCAAGCCGGTCTGCGACAAGGTCTACGCCTCGCTGCACGCCAACATCAAGGTCGCGTTCAAGGCCCAGGCCGGGCTCAAGATCAAGTACAAGCCTGCGGTCTGCCGCGTCGACGTCGACGCCCAGGTCAAGGCCTCCGCCGAGTGCGAGGGCAGCGCGTCGGCCGACGTCGGCGCGGTCTGCAGCGGCGCCTGCCACGGCAAGTGCGATGGCACCTGCTCGGGCAAGGCCGGCGCCGGCGGCGCGGCCGCCCAGTGCGATGGCCAGTGCAGCGGCACCTGCCACGGTGATTGTGAAGGCCACGCCGACGTCAACGCCTCGGCGCAGTGCAAGGCCAGCGCGTCGGTCAAGGCGTCGGCCGACGTCAAGTGTACCCAGCCCGAGCTGACGATCGAGGCCGATGCCAAGATGACGCTCGACAAGCCCAAGGCCGACGCGGTGATCCGTGGGCTCAAGAGCGGCCTGCCCAAGGCGCTGCTGGTCAAGGCCCACCTGGACCCGCTCCAGCACGCCGTCGAGGTCTGGGCCGCGAGCGCGAAGGAGCTCCAGAGCATGGGTCCCAAGCTCATCAACTCCTTCAAAGATCAGGCGCTCTGCATCTCGGGCCAGCTCGCCGCGACGGTCGCCGCGATCGCCAAGATCAACACCAACGTCTCGGTGTCGGTCAACGTGTCGGTCTCGGCCAGCGCGACCGCAAACGGCAGCGCGAGCTGATTCGCTCGATTCGCTCGAACCAGGGCCGGTCCCTGGCCCGGGGCCCTGGCGTCGCGGAGGGCTTTGGTGTAGCTAGCCTTTGATGAAGACGCTCACCGAGTTCTCGACGCTGACCCTGCGCAGGGCAGCAGCCGCCCGGGCTGCCGCGGGAGGCGCGAACGTGGGAGCGCCGGCCGCGGAGCTCGACGATGCGATGGACGCATCCGACAGCGCCGCGGAGCAAGCACAAGGCGGGTCGCCGGAGGCCGCGCCGGAGGCCGCGCCGGAGGCTGCGGCAGATGCCGCGGCAGACGCTGCGTCAGGCGCGCCTGCCGGTGACGCCGAGGCGCCGGCAAGCGAGGCCAGCCCGGAGCCCGAGGCCAGCGCCGCCGCCGGCGAGGCCAAGCCCGATCCGATCGCCGATGCGGTCGCGGCCGCGCTGGGCGTCCAGCCCGACCGGGCCACGCGGATGATCGAGGCGCTCGACATCATCGGCAACCGGCTCGACGAGGTTCGCCTGGTCCGCGTGTTCCAGGGCGAGACCGGACCGCACGGCTCGATCAAGCGCGGCGAGTTCCACTACGCGATCGACCGCGTCGCGTCGGCCAAGCGCCGCGGCGGCGGTGACCGCGGGCGCGGCGGCGATCGGGGCGGCGACCGTGGGCGCGGCGGCGATCGGGGCGGCGGCGGTGGTGGCCGCGGCGGCGGTGGGGGTGGCCCCGGCGGTGATCGCCGCGACAAGCCGCGTGGCCTCGGCAGCCTCAAGATCAGCGCCCAGAAGGACGAACCGAAAGAAGATGACCGTGTGGGCCGCGGCGAGATGCCCCGGGCCGGGATCGGCTGGCAGCTGACCGCGGCCCCGCGCGACTTCGGCGGCGGCGGCGGTGGTCGTGGCGGCCCGCGTCGTGGCCCGGGTGGCGATCGCGGTCCGCGCGGTCCGCGTGGCCCCGGCGGTGGTGGCGGCGGTCCGGGTGGCGATCGCCGCGACCGTGGCCCGCGTGGCCCCGGTGGCGGTGGCCCCGGTGGCGGCGGCGGTGGTGATCGCCGCGATCGCGGTCCGCGGTTCGGCAACGGCGGCGGCCCCGGCGGCGGTGGCCCCGGCGGCGGTGGCCCCGGCTACGGTGGTGGTGGCCCCGGCGGCGGTGGCCCCGGCGGCGGTGGCCCCGGCGGCGGTGGCGGTGGCCCTGGCGGCGGTGGCCCCGGCTACGGTGGTGGTGGCCCCGGCGGCGGCGGCGGTTACGAGCCGCGGCTCGGCCCCGACGGCCAGCCCTTGCCGCCGCGCGAGCCGCGCGGTCCGCGTCCCCCGCGCGAGCCGCGCCCCCCGCAGGAGCCGCGGCTCGGCCCCGACGGCCAGCCCTTGCCGCCCAAGCCGCGCCGCGAGCGCAAGCCGATCGGCCCCGATGCCAGCGGCCTGGGCCCGGACGGCCAGCCGTGGGATCCCGAGCGTCGCGCCAAGCGCCAGGCCGAGCGTCAGGCGAATGTGAATGCGCCCGATCACACCGCCGTCGATACGTCATCGACCCAGCCTGCCCCGTCGTCCTCGGACGGCACCGACGCCGCCAAGGAATAGATCGGGGAGCCGCGATCGGGCTCGCCCGGCGTGAAACCCTGGGTATGCTGATGTGTCCCTAGGCTACTCTCGCCCGGAGGTTTCTATGAGCTCCCATCGCCTGTTGTCTGCGGCTGTCGTCTTTGCGGCGGCCCTCGGTTGGGGCGGCGTTGCGTCCGCCGACCTGTCCAAGCCCGTGATCTCGGCCTTCCACGGTGAGCTGGTGATCACCAAGGGCGATCTACCCGACGGCAAGAACGACAAGGACACGATCACCAAGATCCGGACCGACAAGCTCAAGGAGCTCGAGGGCGAGGACCACGATGGTGTCCAGTTCTGGCACTTCCACTACACCGCGTTCCTGACCAAGCCCGGCTCCAGCCTGCTCAAGATGGAGTTCTACATCGACAAGAAGTTCGTGGCCGACAACCGGCTCGAGGGCATCGATCCGAAGAGCACGGTACTGAGCGGCGACATCTCGATCAACGAGGACGAGGGTCTGACCAAGAACAAGCTGTACCAGATCAAGCTGGTCGGCGATAAGGACGCCGTCGTCGCGACGACCACGCTGATGATGAAGTAATTCCCCGCCGCCACCGCCGGGGCTACAGTCCGGGCCGTGCCCGGCCGATCCCGCATCGACTCCCTGGCGTCGCCCCCGCGCGTCGACCTGCCGCGCGACTACAACGCCGCGTACGACCTGGTCCAGCGCCACGTCGACGACGGCCGCGGCGATCGGATCTGCGTCATCGATGACGACGGCCGCCACACCTACCGCGCCGTCGCCGAGCGCGCGCTGCGCGCCGCCGGGGCGCTCGCCGGCCTCGGGGTGGTGCCCGAGCAGCGGGTCGCGCTGTGCATGGTCGACTCGGTCGACTTCGTGGCGACGTTCCTCGGCGCGATCGCGCTCGGCGCCGTGCCGGTGCCGCTCAACACGCTGCTCACCGCCGACGACTACGCGTACCTGGTGCGCGACATGCGCGCCTCGGCGCTGATCGCCAGCGACGCGCTGCTCGGCAAGCTCGGCCCGGCGATCGCCGGCGTGGCCCCCGGGCGCGTGGCCGGCTGCGAGTCCGCGCTCGATGGTGGCCTCGGCGGCGGGCTCGGGGCGCTGCCGTCGTGGCGCGCGCAGATCGATCAGGCGCGGCCGATCGCGGGGTATGCCGCGACCACGCCCGACGACGTCGCGTTCTGGTTGTACTCGTCGGGCTCGACCGGCAAGGCCAAGGGCGCGATGCACCTGCACGGCAGCCTGGCGTGGACCGCGGCGCTGTACGCCCAGCCGATCCTCGGGATCCAGCCCGACGACGTCGTGTACTCCGCCGCCAAGCTGTTCTTCGCCTACGGCCTGGGCAACGCGCTGACCTTCCCGTGCTCGGTCGGCGCCACCGCGGTGCTGTGCGCCGAGCGGCCGACCCCGGCGACCGTGATGCGCGTGATGCGGACCCACCAGCCGACGATCTTCGGCGGCGTGCCGACCCTGTTCGCCTCGCTGCTCGCCGATCCGGCGCTCGCGCCGGCGACCACGTCGTCCCGGCTGCGGATCTCGACCTCGGCCGGCGAGGCCCTGCCCCGCCACATCGGCGAGCGCTGGCGCGAGCGCATGGGGAGCGACATCCTCGACGGCATCGGCTCGACCGAGATGCTCCACATCTTCCTCAGCAACCGCCCGGGCGACATCCGCTACGGCACGACCGGCCGCCCGGTGCCGGGCTACGAGCTCGAGCTGCGCGGCGACGACGATCGCCCGCTGCACGGCGACGGCATCGAGGGCGCGCTGTGGGTGCGCGGCCCGACCAGCTGCACCGCGTACTGGAACGACCGCGCGCGCAGCCTCGCCGCGTTCCACGGCCCGTGGACCCGGACCGGCGACCGCTATACCCGCGGCGCCGACGGCACCTGGACCTACGGCGGGCGCGCCGACGACATGCTCAAGGTCGGCGGGATCTGGGTCTCGCCGTTCGAGGTCGAGTCCGCGCTCGCCGCGCACCCGGCGGTGCTCGAGGCCGCGGTGGTCGGCGCCCAGGACGCCGACGGCCTGACCAAGCCCAAGGCGTTCGTGGTGCTGCGCGACCCGGCCGGCGCGGCGGGCGCGCTTGGTCCCGGCTCCGGTCCCGGCTCCGCCGCGCTGGTCGCCGAGCTGCAGGCGTTCGTCAAGACCGCGCTCGCGCCGTTCAAGTACCCGCGGTGGATCGAGCTGGTCGGCGAGCTGCCCAAGACCGCGACCGGCAAGATCCAGCGGTTCAAGCTCCGCGCGCCGGCCTGACCTGCGAGTCCGCGAGCGGCGATCTGTGTCCGCGCGGTCCCGCGGTCAGTGCCAGAACCCGATCGCGAACGCGAGGTTGCGGTACTGCGAGGCGACGTCCCCGGTGAACGACAGCCGGCCGCGCCGCGGGCCCCACAGGTGGAACTCGAGCACGCGCAGATCGATCCCGAACGTGCCGTGCAGCCGGCCGCTCACGTCCTCGAACCGCTCGGGCTCCCAGTACGAGCCGGCGCGCAGCCGCATCCGGCCCGGCATCAGCTCGTAGTCGACCCCGCCGCGCACGCTGACCGCGGTGTGCCGCCCCGAGCGCTGCAGCTCGTTCATGCCGAACGCCTCGAGCCCGAAGCCGTCGGCGGTCGCGCCGGTGACCACGACGTCCGCGGCCACGGTCAGCGCCGGCTCGTCGCGGAACGGCCCCACCACTTGCTGGTTCCACGCCGTCGGCGCGATGCGATACGCACCGCCCGCCACCAGCCGCCATGGCTCGCGCACCCGGTCCGGCAGGATGTGGCCCATGCAGTCCGCCGGATCGCAGGTGCTGGTCTTGACCTGGCCGCCGTCGATCGGACCGTCGATCGCGGCCGCGAGCCGGAAGCTCTCGAGGTGCGGCAGCCAGGTCGCGCCGGCGATCACCCCGGTGCCCGAGATCGAGAACAGCGAATGATTGGTCGACAGCGCCGAGAACACGTTGTTATCGGTCGGCTTGACCTGGAACGTTGCGGTCTGGAACCCGCCGCCGATCGCCAGGTCCCAGTCCGGGATCCACTTCGCGAGGGCCAGCCGCGCGCGGGCGACCGAGGCGGTCAACGCGGCCGGCGCGTCGCCCCCGCCGCCTCCGTCACCTTCCGGGGTGGTCTGCGCCGTGAACGTCAGCGCGAGCGCCCAGTCGTGGTAGCGGCCGCCGAACCCGGCCGTGACCAGCTCGGCGCCGCCCGACGACGCCACGCCGTTGTTGTCGTAGTCCGACGAGTACTGCCCGGTCACGTAGTCGAAGTGGTAATCGAGGCTCCAGGTGTCATGATCTGTGGTCGGCCGCACCGCGATCGCCGATGGGTTGATCAGCACGCCCGCGGTGCCGATGACGTCCGCCGCGCCGGCGCCGCCCATCCCGATCATCGTCGAGTCGCCGATCGCCACGCCGTCGTAGAGATCGATCGCGTAGTCCCGGCTGGTGATCGGCGGGAGCTCCGCGTGGGCCGGGCTGGCGATCCCGGCGATCCCGACGACTCCGACGACTCCGACGACGATCGGCACGAGCAACCCGGCAGCGAACCGCACGACGCCGGATCATACACGACGTCAGGAAGTCACCGGCGATGGTTGGGCTTTGACGGCGAGGTTGCGACTTATACGGCACAGCCTGGCAATCGAGTCCCCGCGCGCGCCGCGCGCAGCTGCCATGGCGCGGAACGCGGGTTGCGTGGCTGGCGATCCGATGATCTCTCCACGCGTCGCCATCATCTCCGACACGATCGACCACATCGACGGCATCGCCCTGGGGCTCCGGCGCCTGGTCGCGGCCTCGCGGCGCGCCGGTCACGCGATGACCCTGATCGGACCCGCGGCCGCCGGCGACGCCTGTGAGCCGCGCGAGCCGCGCGAGCCGTGCGAGCTGCGCGACGACGACGGCGTCGTGCGCATCCCCGCCGCGATGACCGCGACCCTGCCGTTCTACCCCGACTACACGTGGAGCGCGCCCGCGCTGCCGCCGATCCGGCTCGCGGCCGGCGCCCGGGTGACCCACGCGTGGCCCGACGGCGTCGCCGGCTGGCTCCAGGTCCGGCTGCTGCGCGGCGCGGACACCGCGTCGCTGCTGCCGTACGTCGTCGCGCACTACGCGCCGCGGGCGGCGCCGTGGATCGCGCGGCTCGGCCGGGGACCCGCGCTCGCGGTGCTCGGGCTGCGCGCGGTCACCGGGACGTGGACCGCGCTGCGTCGCGGCCCGGTGGTGCGCGGCCTCGCGCTGGTCGCCGGAGTCACCGTGGTCGACGCGATCGGCGCCGCCGCCGGCCCGGCGGTGTACCGCGTGCTTGCATGAGCCACCGGCTCCGGCGGGTCAGCCGGCGGTCAGCCGGCGGGTCAGTCGGTGGTCAGCCGGTGGGTCAGTCGGCGGCCAGCCCCGTCGGGCCCGCTCAGGCTCGATCCGCGACCATGTAGGATAACCTGCGGCCGACTCGCCTCTTCCAACGCCGAGGTGATGGGCACACACTGGCGCCATGCGAATGTGTGTGCTCGTGATGGTGCTCGGCGCCGGCTGTGGTCGCCTCGGGTTCGATACGCCGGCCGGGCCCGCGGGGATGACGCCCGGCGGCGACGACAGCCCGCCCGGCATGCCGGTGAACCTGCAGCCCCAGGTGTGCGGCGCGCAGATGTACAGCACGATCGATCTATCGAAGGCGGTCGATCTGTCGATCGCCGAGGTCCCGGGCGGCGCGGCGGTGTTCGCGATCGCCAGCATGGGCGGCCCGCTCGCCGGGTTCACGGTCGACGTCGACGGCAACCTGACCCGCCCGCTCCGGACCGTGGTCCCCGGGACGTTCTCGGCGAGCGCGGCGGCCTACGTCGACAGCACGCTGATCACCGCGGCGGTGTCGAGCAGCCAGACCCTGGTCCAGATCGTCCCGGCCGATCTGTCGTCGTACTCCCAGATCGCCAACGTCGAGGGCGAGTACGTCAGCAAGCAGGCGCTGGTCCACGCGAGCGCCGATCGGGTCACCCCGACGGTGTGCTCGGCGGGGCTGACCGTGAACCCGTTCGACCCGGCGTGGAAGCCGATGGCGTCGCAGCTCAGCGTGACCACCGCGCAGTCGACCGGGATCGCGGCGACCGCAGTCGGCAGCGAGGCGCTGGTCGCGTTCTCGACCGAGGACGCCACCGCCACCCCCAAGAAGGACACCTGCTACGTCGAGCAGCTCGCCACCCAGGCGACCGGGTTCGGCTCGTCGCAGCCGTTCGCGTGCGCCGCGCCGCGGCTCGCCAACGACGGCACGACCAGCTCGCGGCTGGTGTTCGCGGCGCCCGATGGCGTGCGCACCGCCGGCGTCGCCGTCGACCAGCTCGACCCGACCACCGCGCTGGTCGCGCCCGGCGCCACCGCGCCGCGCATCGTGTTCGACGGCCAGCACTACTGGACCAGCTATCGCGACGCCACCGGGACGATCGTCGTCGGCGTCACCAGCGGCGCCGCGTTCCTGACCACGCCGATCGCCGGGGTCGCGCCGACCACCGACGCGACCTACGAGCTGGCGATGATCGGCGGCGCGCCGTGGGTGTTCGCGGTCGAGGCCGGCGGGGTCTCGGCGCACAAGCTCTGCCTCGGCAACTGAACCGCCAGGAGCCAGCGCCATGGATCTCGGAATTCACGGCCGGACCGCGATGGTCGCCGTCGCCGAGATCCCGGCGCGCCGGTTCGGCCGGCCCGAGGAGCTCGCCGACGCGGTGGCATTCCTGCTGTCAGAGCGCGCGGCCTACATCAACGGCACTTCGCTCCAGATCGATGGCGGCCTGCTCGGCTCGACGTTCTGATCTACTTGACCTGGCTCGCTGCGAAAGGATTTCGATGACCACGACCAAGCCCTCGGGCGTGACCTTTCACCGCTGGGCCGATATGCCCAAGCAGCGCGTGACCGACGCGATCGATCGCCGGCTCGTCGTCGGCGAGCGCATGATGCTGGCCCACGTCTACCTCAAGAAGGGCGCCATCGTGCCGCGCCACGCGCACGACAACGAGCAGCTGACCTACATCCTCGAGGGCGCGCTGCGGTTCACGATCGGCGCCGAGGGCGCGGTGACCGAGGAGCTGATCGTCCGCGCCGGCGAGGTCCTGGTGATCCCGTCCAACGTGCCGCACCAGGCCGAGGCGCTCGAGGACACGCTCGACGTCGACGTGTTCAGCCCGCCGCGCCAGGACTGGCTCGACGGTACCGACGATTACTTCCACCGCACCTGACCCCGGCGCGGCCCGGCGAGCGTATGGTCGCGGGGAACTCCCCCCCCCAGGACCGACCGACCGACCGACCGACCAGGAGGTAGCGCGATGGCTCGCATGCGGTTTGGAATCTTCATGGCGCCGTTTCATCCGGCGGGCGTCAACCCGACCCTCCTGATCGACGGCGATCTCGCGTTGATCGATCACCTCGACCGGCTGGGCTTCGACGAGGCCTGGATCGGAGAGCACCACTCCGCCGGCAGCGAGATCATTGCCAGTCCAGAGATCTTCATTGCCGCGGCGGCCCAGCGCACCCGGCGGATCAAGCTCGGCACCGGCGTGGTCAGCGCGAGCTACCACAACCCGCTGTGGGTCGCCGAGCGCGCGGTCCAGCTCGATCACATGACCAAGGGCCGGTTCATGCTGGGCCTGGGGCCCGGCGCGCTGCCCAGCGACGCCGCGATGATCGGGCTCGACATGCCGCAGACCCGCGAGCTGCTCGAGGACGCGGTCGACATCATCACGCGCCTGCTGCGCGGCGACGAGCCGGTGAGCTTCGAGAACGCGCGCTGGACCCTGCGCGACGCCCGGCTCCACCTGCGGCCGTACAGCGATCCGCACCCCGAGATCGTGATCGCCGCGGTCGCGTCGCCGTCGGGGCCGCGGCTCGCCGGGCGCTACGGCCACGGCCTTTTGTCGATCGGCGCGACCACCGCCGCGGGGTTCGACGTGCTCGGCCTGCACTGGGGCGTCATGGAGGAGCGCGCCGCGCACTACGGCGCCACCGTCGACCGCAACGCGTGGCGCCTGGTCGGCCTGGTCCACCTCGCCGAGACCCGCGAGCAGGCCTACCAGGACGTCGAGCACGGCATCCTCGACTGGTTCGACTACTTCCAGCAGACCGCGGCGTTCCCGCAGATGGCGGTCGGCAACGGCACCACGGCGCGCCAGTGCATCGACTTCGTCATCGAGTCCGGGTTCGGCGCGATCGGCACGCCCGACGACGCGATCGCGCAGATCCGGCGGCTCGAGCAGCAATCCGGCGGCGGGTTCGGCGCCTACCTGCAGCTCGCCCACGACTGGGCCGCCCCGGCCGCCCGGTTCCGCAGCTACGAGCTGTTCGCCCGCCACGTCGCCCCGCACTTCCAGGGCCAGCACCAGCCGACCGCCGACGCCAAGGCGCGCGCCCGCGCGGTCCGCCCGGCGCTCGCGCAGAACAACCTCAAGGCGGTCGAGCACTCGACGGCCAAGTACCAGGCCGAGCTCGCCGCCAAGCCCAAGCCCAAGCCCTGATCGGACCGACCGGCGGCGCCGCCGTGCTCACCGGCGGATCCTGGATCGCCGCGCAGTCCGCCGGGTCTGGAGCGGCGGGTCAGCTCGCCGGCGCGCCGAGCGCGCGGCCGCGGACGTAGGTCGCGCGGACGCCGCCCGCGTCGTGGCGGAACATCAGGTTGTCGATCAGGGTCGCGCCGGTGGCGCCGGGCGGGACGTCGACCGCCACGAGATCGGCGTCGAACCCGGCGGCGATCCGGCCGATCGCGTGATCGAGGCCGAGCGCGCGCGCGCCGCCGAGCGTGGCCCGCCACAGCAGCTCGGCCGGCGCGACCGGCGCCTCGACGATCAGCGAGGTGTCGTAGGCGCTGGCGGCGACCCGGCGCAGCGAGAACGTGCGGCCGGCGCCGATGTCGGTGCCGAGGCCGACCCGGATGCCGCGCGCGGTCGCCTGGGTCAGCGGCATGCAGCCGCTGCCGAGGAAGAAGTTGCTATCGGGGCAGTGCGCGATCGCGGCCCCTTGCGCGGCGACCCGGTCCCACTCGCCGGCCGACAGGTGGATCGCGTGGGCGAGGATCGTCCGCGCGCCGACCAGGCCGTGGTGCTCGTAGACCGCGAGGTAGTCCGCGGCCTCGGGGAACGCCGCCGCCGTCGCGCGCAGCTCGTCGCGGTGCTCCGAGATGTGGGTCTGGACCAGCAGGTCGTGCTCGGCCGCGAACGCGGCGGCGGCGCGCAGCAGGTCCGGCGTGCAGCTGAGCGCGAACCGCGGCACGACCGAGAACTGGAGCCGGCCGCGATCGTGGCCGTGCCAGCGCTCGTGCAGCGCGGCGCACGCCTCGAGCGCGGCCGCGCGATCGAGCAGGTTCGCCGGCGGCGCGCCGCGGTCCATCAGCGTCAGCCCGGCGAACCCGCGCAGGCCGCGGCGGTCGAGCTCGGCGAACAGCGCGTCAGTCGCGCCGGGGTGGCTCGAGCTGAAGATCGCCGCGCACGTGGTGCCCTGCGCGATCAGCGCGTCGCACATTTCGCGGGCGACCGCCGCGGCGTAGGCGCGCTCGGCGAACCGCGCCTCCTCGGGGAACACGCTGTGCTGCAGCCACTCGAGCAGCGGCCCGCTCGCACTGCCGATCACCCGGGTCTGGGGAAAATGGATATGGGTGTCGACAAAGCCCGGGAGCAGCACGGCGCCGGGGTGGGTCTCGGCAACCGTGCAACCGGGCGCTGCAGGTGCGACCGCGGTGATCCGGCCCGCCGCATCCAGTTCGATCGTGGCGTCCGCCAGCTCGTCGAAGATCGGCTGATCGGCGCGCGGACAGAGCACGCGTCCGCGCAGCGTTCGAGGCACAAGATCCATGGTGATTGATCCGGATCGCGATGTTAGGCCACGCGCCGAATCGAAAGCAACGACGAGCGGTTCGCTTACACTGGTGCAATGAAGCGCAAGAAGGTGAAGCCGGCGCGGCGCCCTGCGCGGTCGGCCACCGAGCTCGTCGTCGAGGGCTTCGCGCTGCACCAGCGCGGCGACGCCGCCGCGGCCGAGGCCGCCTATCGCGCGGCGCTCGCGCAGGAGCCCGATCACCACGGCGCGCTCGGCCTGCTCGCGATGATGGCGCTCGAGCGCGACGACGCCGAGGCCGCCGCGGCGCTGTTCACCCGGGCGATCGCGATCGCACCCGAGGTCGCGTGGTACCACTTGAACCTCGGCCACGCATACGCCGCGTCGGGGCTCGACGACCGCGCGGTCGCGGCGATGACCGCGTCGGTCGGCCTCGATCCCGAGAGCCCGATCCCGGGCTACGATCTCGCGCGCCACCACCTGCGCCACGGCCGGCCCGCCGCGGCGCTCGTCGCGCTGCGCCAGGTGCTGGCGGTCGATCCGGCGCACGCACGCGCCGGGTTCCTGGTCGCCAGCCTGTCGGGCGGCCACGTCGCCACCGCGCCGGCCGACTACGTGACCGAGCTGTTCGACAGCTACGCGCCGAGCTTCGAGGCCCACCTGGTCAGCGTGCTCGACTACCAGGCGCCGCACCAGCTCGCGGCGCTGGTCACCGCGGCCGGCCACGCCCCGGCGCGCGCCTGGCAGGTCGCCGATCTCGGCTGCGGCAGCGGCCTCGGCGGCGTGGCGTTCCGCGACTTCGCGCGCCACCTGATCGGCTCGGACCTGTCGCCGCGCATGGTCGAGCTCGCCCGCGCGCGCGGGGTCTACGACGAGCTCCACGTCGAGGATCTGACGCAGACCCTGCAGCGGGCGGCCGCGCGCGATGACGCCCAGGCCGGCGGCGCCCGGCGTGATGACGCCCAGGCCGGCGACGCCCGGCTCGATCTGATCGTCGCCGCCGACGTGTTCATCTACGTCGGCGCGCTCGAGGCCGCGTTCGCCGCGGCGGCGGCCGCGCTGCGCCCCGGTGGCCTGCTGGCGTTCTCGA
Source organism: Kofleriaceae bacterium (assembly GCA_036271215.1). GTDB lineage: Bacteria > Myxococcota_A > Polyangia > Haliangiales > Haliangiaceae > JABFXX01. Next base: position 22,636 of record DATBBB010000297.1, read on the forward strand.
CCGAGCGCTGGGACGGCGCTGGCGGAGATCACAGCGACGATCACGGCGACGATCACGGCGACGGTCACGGATACCGGCTGTTGCCGAGCAGCCGCTACGCGCACGCCGACGGCTACATCCGCGCGCTCGCCGAGCGCCACGGCTTTGCGATCCGCGCCGCCGAGGCCACCGCGATCCGCAGCGACCACGGCGCGCCGATCGCCGGCGTGCTCTACCTGCTCGCCGCGGGCCCGGCGTAGCCCGATCGAGCGAACCTCCGGGGCCTGAAGACCTCAGCCAGTTGCAGAGATCACGCATCCGCTCGACGACGATCGAGCCGCGATTGGCAGAACATGGCAGCTGCGTGACCAGCCGACCGCGCCTTGTGCTCGACGGCACGATGACGGTCGATTCGGGTTGAACATTCCACCGACCGCGCCTAGCGTCTGCGGGTGCGACGCCTACTCCTAGCGACTGCGTTGGCGATCATGGCGACCGCCTGCCTCACCGAGACCCGCGATAACGAGGTCCCAACGAACGGGACGGATGGGACGGACGCCGGCAGTGGCTCGGGCAGCGACTCGCTCGTCGCGCTGGTGGTGCCGACCCCGCGCGACCACAACCTCGAATACATGGTGGGGCTCACGAGCATGGCGGTGGTGATCATCCCGAGCCTGCGTCGCAAGCGACGTCATGACGCTACGCGCACAGCGTAGTGTCTTTGCGTTAGCGGTATTCGCGCTCTGGTCGCTGTTCTTCGTACAGGCGCTGTCGTCGTCGATCCTGCTCGACGACTGGTTTCAGATCAAGTACTGGCGCGACCACGAGTTCGGCCTGGCCGCGCTGTGGCAGCTGGCCCACCACAACTACTTTCACTACAACCCGCGGCTCGGCGACATCCTGCTCGCGATCGTCGATGGCTCGCGCGCGATCCACCTCGTCGCCACGCCGCTCGTCCAGCTGGCGATCCCACCGCTGGCGTTCGCGATCGCGTTCGCGCGCTGGCCGCGCGCCACCTTGCGCGATGCCCAGCAGCTCATCGTGCTTCAGGCGCTGATCTGGCTCGTGATTCCGTTCCCGGGGGTGCTCTACTTCTATCGCCCGCTGACCACGAACTATGTATGGGCGTTCGCGATCACGCAGGCGTGGATCGTCCCGTACCGGTTCGCGGTCGCGCGCCCGGACGCGCGCTCGCGCTGGTGGCTGGTGCCCGTCATGCTCGTGGTCGGCTGGCTCGCGGGCATGTGCAACGAGCACACCGGTCCGACGGCGTTCGTGGTCGGAGCCTGCCTGGTCTACGCGGCGTGGCGGCGCGGCGCGGTGCGGCCGTGGATGATCGCCGGCCTGGTCGGGCTCGGCCTTGGCTACGCGATGCTGTTCTTCGCTCCCGGTCAGCGCGAGCGCTACGCCGGGCTCGCGTCCCGCGCCACGCCACTGCAGCTGATCGCCGATCGCGGGGTCGCCGGGTGCTTCGAGATCGTGCGGGGATTTCTCTGGGAGGCGCGCCTGGGGTTCTCGCTGTTCATCGCGGTCGTCGCGGGCGCGCTGGTCGCCGCGCGCACCCAGCGCACCCGGCTCGCGCTGCCGCGCCCGTCGCTGTTCGCGATCGCGGTCCTGGTCGCGGCGGCGACCGGGGTGGTCGCGACCCTGTTCGCGTCGCCGATCGCATCCGATCGGATGCTCTACGCGCCCGGCGTGCTCGTCGCGATCGCGATCGCGGTCGGGATCGACGCGCTGGCGACCGCGACCGCGGTGCGCCGCGTCGCCGTGGTGGCGTGTCTCGTGCTGAGCGGCTACACCGCCGCCCGGTTCGTCGAAACGTCGTCGCGCCTGCGCGCCGAGAATGACGATCGGCTCGCGCGCCTGGCGGCGACCCCGCCCGGCACGGTCGCGGTGCTTCCCATGTATTCGCACCCCAACCGGTCGCGCTGGGAGTACGGCGATGACTTCGTCGGCGCGCGCTGGCTCCGCGACTACGTCGGCGGCACGCTCTACGATCTCGCCGGGGTCTCGCTGACCTCGAGCGACGCGGCCGGTCCGAAGCCCGAGCTGGTCGAGACCCGGATCGAAGCGCTCGACGGCACCTCGCAGGACGAGCCCGGCGGCGCCCCGACGTACCGTCAGCTGCAGAGCGCGGGGTCCGCCGCCGCGCTGTCCCGGCTCGCCGCGACGTGGGGCGCGTTTCAGATCCGCGACGTCGGCTCGATCGCGAAGTTCGACAAGCGCCCGGTGGTCGTCGCGCTGTGGGCACCGCCGCGCTCGATGTTTGTCGACGGCGCGCCCCACGATGATGTCACCGGTCACTACATCCGGGTCGCCAGCGCGACGCTGCCCGATCACGTCGTCGAGTCGTTCGTCGTCGGTTGCGGCGAGCGCTATGCGGTCTCGCCGGTGCGGCGCGACGACTTCCTGCTGCTGCCGGTCGACGAACGCTACTGTCGTGGCCCGTTCACCGCGCTGGTGTGCGAGCCGGCGCGCTGCTGGGTCGCGGGGTGGTACTGACGCCAGGCGCGATGTGCGCTGCAGCAAGCCGTGTAATCGGCGGTAATGGAATGACGTCGTCAAAGCTGCGACGTTGTCGGAGATGCGGGTTGGTAAGGTGTCTGGAGCAGCGTCCACGTCTTCGACCCACCAGGTCGTCCAGCGCGGCGGCACGCCGGGCAAGCAGACCCAGGTCGACCAGATGGGAGGCCGCGGCACCCCGCCATCCACCCAGCTCGTGTCGGCGCGGGTCGCGCAGAATCGCCGGCTGCTCGAGCAGGCCATCCCGCAGCTGCCGGCCCGGATCCAGGCCTACCTCGCGGCCATTGCGCGGCAGGTAGAGCCCGCCCCCCAGGACGGCCGTGACGGCGCTGACCGCGCTGACCGCGATGGCCGCGATGGCCGCGATGGCCGCGCCGACCGCGCCGACCGCGCCGAGCTCGGCGGAGCGAGCCGCGCGCTGATCGGGCCCCAGCCGCTCCGCCCGGCGCGGCCGCGGACCGCGATCGATCAGCTGCTCCTGCTCGACCCCGAGGTCATCGCCCGCGTGCTGGTCGGCCTGAAGTACATGCCGGCCGAGGACCAGCTCCGGCTGCCGACCACCCGGCTGGGCATCGAGCAGCTGTTCGTCCAGCTCGCGACCGCGCGCTACAGCCTGGATCGCCAGCACCCCGCGATCGAGGGCGCGCAGGACGTCGAGCCCGTCGCCTCGAGCCAGCGCGGCGTCGAGCACATCACGAGCAGCTGCTACGCCGCGTCGATCCTCAACCTGATCGCCGTCACGCCGCGCTACCGCGCCATGTTCGACCCGCAGGTCAACGTCACCCCCGAGGGCTCGCAGGCCCGCGCGCTCCAGGTCGCGATCGCACCGATGATCGGCACGCTCCGTGGCAACGGCGTGGTGCCCGCGGCGTCGGTGCGCGCCCTGCTCGCGCTGCTCGGCCGGATGAACCTGCTGCAGGCCCACGCCGGCGAGCTGCTCGAGGCCCAGCAGGACGCCAACCAGGTGATCGCGGCGATCCTGCAGCGGGTGATGCCGGCGGCCGGCAACACGCTCACCACCCGCGAGGCCCGGACCTACGACGACCCGCGCCAGGCCCCGATCACCGAGAACGAGCGCCAGTTCGTGCTGCAGCTGACCGCCGTGGGCCACCGCACGCTCGAAGACGCGCTGCGCGCGTACTTCGTGGCCGGCCAGCACGTCGCACCCACAGGCGTGCGCAACCCGTTCACGATGACCCGGCAGGTCACCGGGTTCCCCGAGGTGCTGAGCATCGCGATGACGCGGCAGAGCGGCGACGACACGATCGACATGCCGGCGGAGTTCACGGCGCCGGCCGAGATCGCGGCGCACGGCGTCGCGCTGCCGCGCTACCGGCTGCAGGCGTTCATCGTCCGCACCACGTTCTCGCAGCTCGCCGGCGGCCACTACGTCGCGGTGATGCGCACCGGCGATGGCCACTGGCTCGAGTCCGACGACATCGGTACCCCCAAGCCGCACGAGGACGGCGTGATGAGCCCGCGGACCCGGGAGATCGACCCGGGCACGCATCGGCTCGCCGCCCATCCCGCGCCCGCGTACATGCTGGCGACGCTGTACACCTACGTCCGCGTGCCGATGCCGGCGGTTGCGGCGCCGGTGGCCGCGCTGGGGATGGGCGCGCCGGCCGTGATGCCGCCCCAGCCGCAGGACCGCGGTGGCGCCGGCGGCGAGCCCGCGGCGGCCCCGCGCGTCGGGTTCAGCACCGCGTGGACCAAGGACCCCGCCGCGTCTGGTGCCCGGGTCGCGCAGGCCATGCAGCGCGCGCTCGGCATCCTGGGCAGCTTTGCGCCGGTGATGTGGGAGGCGATCCAGCACGACAAGGGCTTCATCGACGAGGTCCCCGGCGGTCCGGCGGTCCGGTTCAAGGGCGTCTGGTACACGCGGGCCGACCTCAAGGCCTGGGTGGTCGATGACAAGGACTGCCTGGGCGCCAGGTACCTGCCCGACCTGGTCGGGATGATCGATCACCTCACCGCGGGCCAGGAGTTCGCGACCTGGCGGGCGCTGCAGACCGAGCTCATGGTCATCCAGAACAACAAGGACCGGCTCGACAGCGTGGCGCAGAAGCAAAGGTCCGAGCGCGCCGCCCGCGAGCGCGCGGAGGCCGCCAAGGAGCGCGAGCGCCAGGAGTTGTTGCAGCAGGCGGCGGCCGCGCGCGGCGGCTCGGCGGCCTCGGCCGGGACGTCACTCGAGGCCAGGCTCCCGCAGTCCGACGCGATCGAGCAGGAGATCGGCAAGCTCGCCGCGCAGCACGCCGGCAGCCGGGGCGCGGCGGCGGCGATGGCCGCGCAGGTCGTGGCGTTCTGCGACGATCTGAAGCGGACGGCCGGCATCGACCTCTACCTCGAGCTCGGGACCGCGAACAAGGAGACCGCCGGCGCGGTCGGGACCGACGGTGCCACCGTGCGCGAGGCGCTCACCGCGCGCGACGCCACGCTGCAGGAGCAGATGACCCACGTCCTCGCGTTCCGCGCGGTGCTCGGCAACCACCTGATGATGAAGCCGGACCACGACGCGGTGGTCGCCGCCGCGACGCGCGCGGGGTTCGATCGCGGCATGCTCGACGAGCTGGAGCGCGGCGCGAGCTCCAGGGAGCACGCGGCGATCTTCGGCCTCAAGGACGCCATCATCAAGCGCCGCAGCGGGCCGCCGGCGACCAACCAGCGCACCGCCGAGCAGGTCGGGATCCCGTTCAGCGGCCGCGAGCGCGCGGTGTGGGGCTCGGACACGCCGCAGTTCGGCGTCGGCTCGCAGCAGGTCGACGTCGACGGCGCGAACCCGTGGGTCAAGGACAAGCGGGCGCAGGGCCTGCCGGTCAAGTCCGGGCCGTCGACCCACACCCTCGAGATCTTCGAGATCGCGCGCCTGCTCGGGCTCGAGCGCCGCGTCCACCCGGACCACCTGCGCATGGCCGCCACCGGCTACCTGCTGCCGATCGGCGCGCACAGCCTGGTCGAGATCGAGCACGTCGCCGCGATGTTCGGCTGCGAGCTGTGCCGCGGTCCGGAAGCGTATGCCCAGCGGCTGGCCGAGCTCGGCGGCGTGCGGGTGCCGGCTCCGGGCACCGGCAAGGCGCTGTTCGATCAGCTGAGCCTCGAGTTCGACAAGCCCGGCGACGCCGGCATGATCGCCGCGCATCACTACCTGCTCGCGCACGGCTACGCGTTCGCCGGGTTCCACGGCACCTCGGCCGCGATCTGCAAGAGCATCTTCACGCTCGGCTTCAACGAGTCGTTCGAGACCCGCGAGCCCACCGATCCGTGGCGCGGGTTCTATGTCGCGCCGGAGCTCGAGACCGCCACCGGATACTCCGGCAGCAAGAAGGACAGCGCGCTGCTCCGGATCTACGCCCCGGCGGAGATCGTGGCGCGCCTGACCCAGGCCCGGCTCGGGCTCGACAAGGGCGACGAGGTGCTGGGCGAGCTGCGCGGCCGGCTGGGCCATGCCTTGCCGCTGGACCGCGACTACTTCATCGTCGGCCGCGAGGACTCGGACCGCGAGGATCTCGAGGCCGTGCTGAGCTGGCACGCGGCCAAGCAGTGCATCGCGATCCCGTCGCTGCACCGGCCCGAGGAAAATCGCCGCGGCGTGGCCGTGCGCTCGGCCACCGAGGCCGGCCTGCCCGCGCAGACCGCGGTGCCGAGCAAGCTGACGTTCGAGGGCGAGGGTGCGCCGACCTCGACCGGCGGCAACAAGTTCGCGCCGCCGGCGGCGTCGGGCGGGTCGGCTGGCCCGTCGGCTGGCCCGGCGAAGCCCGGGGCGGAGTCGCCGTGGGTGCCGTCCGGCGGCTACCTCAACCACACCGACTGGGACGGTGGCCGGCCGTACGTCGCATCGTTCCCCGCCAAGGAGGCGCCGACGCCGGTCGAGGTCGCCCAGCTGACGGCGCTCGGCCTCAAGGTCAAGCTCGGCGACTCCTGGCAGCAGGTCTGCGAGCAGAGCCTGCCGTTCCAGGCCAACGCGACCAGCCTGCGCGAGATGCTGGCGCCGCTCGCCGGCGTCTCGATCGGCTCGGCGGCGTGGCGCGACTTCGCGATGCAGTTCGCGTCGGCGAAGGACGCGACCGAGATCGAGCCCCGGATGTTCCTGTCCGGCCACGCGTCGGCGTCGAACGTGGGGTGGCAGCGCGCCCACGTGCGGTTCGTCCTCAACTGCTGCCAGTACACGTTCCCGCGCGCCGACGGCGTCGCGTACGAGAACGTCAACGTGATCGGGTTCGAGCTCGGGCTGTTCGAGTGGGCGAGCCAGCAGCTCGCGGCCCACGCCGGCGGCGGCGTGCTGGTGCACTGCATCGAAGGCAAGAACCGCAGCGCCACCGTGCTGTGCGCGTACCTGATGAAGGCCAAGGGGCTCACGGCGCGCGACGCGATCCGCTACCTGCGCTCGAAGCGCCCGTGGGCCGAGCCCGACGTCGAGTCGCTCACGCAGTGGGAAGCAGCTCTCCACAAGAAGAAGTGACGCGGGCGCTACCAGTGGCGCTTGGGCCGCCGGCGCTTGCCGCGCGACGGCGCGGGCGACGACGGTGCCGGCGCGGGCATCGACCACTCGCGCCGCGGTGGGCGTGCCTGCTGCGGCGGTGGGGCCGGCCCGCGATCCGGTCCACGCGCGGGACCGCGATCCCTGGATCGATCCGGTGCTCCAGCGGTCGCCGGACCGCGTGGTCCCCCCGTCGGAGCTCCGTTCCCGCGTCGCGGATCCCCGCCGTCGCGCCGACCTTCCGGAGGTGCGCCGTTCGATCGCGGATCGCGCGGCGGTGGCCTGCTGTTCCATTGCGGATCGCGCGGCGGCGGCCCGCCGTTCGATGGCCGCGGATCGCGCGGCGGCGGCCCGCCCTGGTTGCGCGGCGGCCCGCCCTGCCCGCGCGGCTCCGGACGTCGATCGTCGGAGCGCTGATCGCGCCAGCGCGGCCCGCCGCGCGCCGGCTGGGGGGGCGGCGGCGGTGGCGGCACGAACGAGCGGGTCAGATCGCGGGCGACGTAGGCGCGCCAGATCGCGCGGCCGTCGTGGCGGTGGATCGCCAGCGCCGGATCAAAGCCCGACACGAACCGCACCACGTTGTCGAAGTCGCGCAGGAAGAAGAACTCGGCGCGCGAGCTGTGCACCGCGGACACCACCTGCGGGAAGTCGATGATCGTCGGGCCGTCGGCCGCCGCGAGGATGTTGTAGGGCGACAGATCGCCGTGGATCAGATCGCAGCACAGCATCGCGATCATCTGCGCGAGCAGATCGGCGTATACGCCCAGCGCCGCGGTCGGCTCGAGCGCGACGTCGATCAGCCGGGGCGCCGGCCGGCCCTCGGCGTCCTTGACCAGCTCCATCAGCAGCACGCCCTCGTAGAACATCACCGGCGCCGGCACCCGGACCCCGGCGTCGATCAGCTTGTACAGCGCATCGGCCTCGGCCGACTTCCACGCCTGCTCCGCGGCGTCGCGGCCGAACTTGCCGCCGCTGTCCATCGCGCGCTGGGTGCGGCTGTTGCGGACCTTGCGGCCTTCCTTGTAGTCCGCGTTGTTCTTGAAGCTGCGGGTCGACCGGTCCTTGTAGACCTTGGCCGCCAGCACGTCGTCGCCGCGCCGGATCAGCGAGATGTTCGCCTCCTTGCCGCTCTTGAGCCGGCCGAGGATTTCATCGATCACGCCATCGGCGAGCAGGACATCTAGCGGATCAGCCATCGGGGTCAGCGCGGAAGCCGCACGCTAGCCGTTCGGGGTGGCATCGCGCAACGCCCCCGGGCGCCCACGGCTGGCTTTCAGCGCTATTCGAGATCGACTGGCTGGTAGTGACCATTACTGTCGAGCTGGATGCCCCAGACCTTGTGCGAGCCCTGGTGCTCGGTGGCGCTGAACGAGATCGGCGCGCCGATGCCGAGATCGAAGCCGCGGATGCCCTCGAGCGTGGTGACCAGCCGCTCGGTGTCGAGGTCGCGCCCGGCGCGTTGCAGCGCCTCGATCAAGACATTGGTCATCAAGTAGCCCTCGAGCGCGGTGCTGTCGCCCTGCTCCTGCGAGTTGTACTTGGCCATCGCGCTCTTGAACTCCAGCACGGCGGTCGCGCTGCTGTCGGATGCCGGGACGACCTGCGTGATCACGACGCCGCTCGCGGACCGCGTCCCGAGCATCTTCATCTCCTCGGCCAGCCCCGCGCTGCTGGTCCACGATCCGGTGATGAACTGCACGCCGCGGTTGGTCGCGTTCAGCTGCTCGATGAACCGCGCGGCCGGCCGCGTGATCGCCAGCAGGACCACCGCGTCGGTTTGCACGGTGCGCGCTCGGACCTGCGCCACGGCGTCGGCGACGTCGACGGTATTGCGCTGATAGCCGACGCGGAACAGCGGGGCGGCGTCGGGCCGCAGCGCGCGCATCGTCTTGGACAGGCTCGCATACACCGTGTCGCCGAAATTGTCGGCCTGGACGAGCACGACGATGCGATCGGGCCGGATCCGGCGCACGTGGATCAGGTAGCTCGCGATCGCGGCGGCTTCCTCGGCGTAGCTCGCCCGGAAGTTGAAGACATAGCGATCGGGCGGATCGCGGCGCAGGATGGTCGCGCCGGTGGCGGCGCCGAAGAACAGCGCCTTGTGCTGGAGCGCGATCGGTGCCGCGACGGTCGCGGTGGCGGTTCCGAAGTTGCCCATCACGGCGAACACGTGCTCCTGATCGTACAGCTGGTTCATCGCCTTCTCGGTGGTCTTCGGCTCGTAGGCGTCATCGACGGCGATGAGCTTGAGCTTGCGGCCGTTGACTCCGCCCTGGTCGTTCACGCGCTGAAACGCCGACTCGATGCCGAGCTTCATCTGCCGGCCGTACTCCTTGGCCGAGCCCGACATCGCGGTCGCCATTCCGAGCACGATCTCGTGCTCGGTCACGCCGCGGATCTCGCGCGCCGGGCCAGGCGGCAGCTCCGCGAGCTTTGCCGCGACGGCCGGCGCCGGGCTCGGCGGTGGCGGCGTGCCGAGCCCGTCCGCCGCCGAGCTGGAGATCGCGTCGTGCCCCGGCTGCGAGCGCGTGAGCGCGGAGCCGGCCACGGCCGCCGCGACGCCGACGATCGCGGCGCCGAGCAAGACGCCGCGGAACCGGCTCGGGGAAGCCGCGCTCGGTGCCGGCGGGTAGCTGCGGGGGGGACCTGCTGGCACGGACGCCTCCTGCAGCTGTGGCACCGCCAGCGTGGCGTGGGACACCGGGGTGCGTTCGGGCAGCCAGCGCGCGGCTCCTGCTTGCGCCAGCTCGGTCCTGGCCTCGGGGGGGAACACCTCGGTCATGAAGCGCGCGAGATCTTCGATCGAGAACCGATCGGCCTGCACGATGGCGTCGAGATCGCGCGCCATGGCCGATACGGTGGCGTAGCGAACCTCGAGGTTGCGATCCAGCGCCTTGCGCACGATCGCGTCCAGCTCGGCCCCGACCTCCGGGTTGGTCGACGACGGCGCGGGGAACGCCATCGTCTTCAGCTTGGTCACCTGCTCGAGCACGTTGTCGGCGCGAATCAGCCGGCGCAGCGTGAGCATCTCGTGCAGCACCACGCCGGCCGAGAAGATGTCGCACTGCGGGGTGGTGTGGCCGTCGAGCTGCTCGGGAGCCATGTAGCCGAGCTTGCCCTTGATGATGCCGGCCTGGGTCTGCGGGATGTCGGCGTGCGATTGCAATGCTTTTGCAACACCGAAGTCGACGAGCTTGACCTGGCCGTCGTAGCCGACGATCACGTTGCCCGGCGAGACGTCGCGGTGGATGATCGGTTGCGGCACGCCGAACGCATCGACGTGGGCGTGGGCGTGGGCGAGCGCGCGGCAGACCTCGCGAGCGATCAGCGCCGCCACGGCGCGGGGCGCCGGCCGCTTGTGCGCCAGTATTGCATTGAGCAGCTTCCCGACGTCCACGCCGCGCACGTACTCCATCGCGATGAAGAACTCGCCGTCGGTCTCGCCGAGCTCGTAGAGCTGGACGATGTTGGGGTGGGTCAGCTCCGCGGCGAGCTTGGCTTCGTTGATGAACATCCGGATGCACTCCGGGTCGCCGACGTTCAAGATCCGCTTGATCACCACCGCGCGCTGAAATCCGGCGGCTCCCACGTACCGTGCGAGGAACACATCGGCCATGCCACCTCGGCCCAGGTGGCCAGTCAGGTAGTAGTCGCCGAATCGATGAGAGGACGGTGGTGCTTCGGTTTGCATACCCGGACGTGCGCTGGTCATGGAATTTGGCTCGCGAGGTATGAGGTAATCGGGATGATGGTGCGTCGCCTCATGCGACGTTATCGTCGTTTATCAGCATAAGCGGGCAGCACTCTTTGAGCTACCCAATCTGTCATACGAGCCTCGATGTAGGCACGACGGAAATCCGGTCGCGCTCGCCATTCTACCGACGAGCAGCCGGCTCCGCGGATGCACCCTGCCGCTAATCGCAGCACTGTATTACCGGCGGAAAACTTCAGTCCAGGTCTTCGCTAGGCGAATCTACGAGCACCAGATACCGTGCGTGGGCGCTCGTTTTCACACCAGCTGTCCGGCGCGCGCGGGTCCGGGGGGCAAGATGGCCGCACCGATGCTCGCGAACATCGCAGCTCGAGCGCTCGAGCGCTGGCCTGGTAGCGCGACAGCGAATCCCAGAAGTCGCAGGTGGCGGCGTCGAGCTGCGTGCCCGTGGCGCTCTGCGCGTCGATCGCGAAGTGCGCGTCGCCGGCGGGCGTGTAGCGCGGCCAGCCGTGGTCCGGGTCGCTGCGGCGGGCCATGCTGCCCCACAGATCCTGGACCAGGTCGACCAGCGGCTGCTCGGCCGCGCTCGCGCCCACGCCGTCGCTGACGGTGCCCACTGGAACACCAGGTCGACCCCGTGGGTCGGGCCGAGCTTGGTGCGCCTCCGGCGGGCCGTCGAGCGTGTGCGTCACTCGTACAGGTAGACCGTACCCGCGGGTTGCCATGCGGATCGCGCCGCTCACCAGCCGTCGAGCGTGTGCGTCACTCGTACAGGTAGACCGTACAGGTAGACCCGCACGCCGTGCGCGGCGACCGCGCGCGCGACCCGGCGGGACCGCCAGCTCGTCACCGGACCGCGGTCGGTCGCCACGCGCAGCCCCGCCGGTCCCGCCGCGCCCGGCGGCCCACTCGCGGACGGCGCGCCCGTCCCGCCACAGGCCGCGATCAATCGCGAAGCTCATCGGCACACGCAGTCGCATGACGCACGAGCTTACGAATGGGATTCTTCATTTTGACGTGATAGCGCGGCTGTGCGCTCCGAACGCCTCGATCGTTTGCTCGGGCTTTGGCAAGGTCCACTTCGCGATGTCGCCGAAGAAACCTCGCGTCACGATGTCGTCGCCGTCGACGCGGATCCCGACGACGTAGGATCGATGCGCTGGCATCACCCACAGCGGAAGCCCGGACGACGCGTCCCAGAACCTCAGGAGACCATCTCCGTCACCGGCGATGACCATGGAACCATCGGTCGAGAGCGCAGCATCGACCAGAGTGCGTGGTCCTCCTCGGTACGTTTGAAGAAGTAATCCCGTTGCGCCGTCCCAGAGCCGGATAGCGTCCACCCCCGCGGTCAGAACCTGATCTCCAACGAACCGAGCAGAGACCTGACCGCCTTCGAGTTGCGCGAGGCGTCGATAGCTCTCAACATCCCATAGGTCCAAAGGTTCGGCTTTACCGATGAAGTTCGGAACCGTGAGCAGGCGGCGACCATCCGATGACATCCGGAGCATTCTCACATGCCCACTGGTCTCCAGATCCGCCACACGCGCGCCGCCTGGATCGTAGACCCGCAGATGACGTTGTGCGTCTGCCACGACAACCCTGCCATCAGGTAGAAACCCCGCAGCATCAATGCCACTCCTCGATGCAGGAAGCACGAGCTGTGCGCCGTTCTCGCGCGTGACGATCAACGAGCCGTCGACGGCACCGCTCACGATGTCATGTCCCGTTGTTGCGAAGGCCACCGCATTGACAGGTGCGCCATGGACGATCGTGCGCACGAGCCTGCCCCCAGGCACTGCGTACACGGCCACGGTACTGCCACGAGCGATGGCAACGAGATCCCCTGACTTCGATACGGCGGGATAGGCGCCCGCGAAGCCACCCTCGCCCGGTGTCACGCTTGGAAGCTCGGCCACCATCTGCTCCCGCGAGGTGTCCCAGACCTGCGTGGGATGTGCTCGACAGCCGATCGCAACAAATCTCTGGTCCGGCTCGAGGCTCGTAAGTAGTCCGCAATCCTCATCACTGATCGTCGGTGAACGCCAACGCCGGTACGGCGCCGTTGCGTCCCAGACGCGCGCGGTCCCATCCCAGGAAGCACTCACGACCAAGCGCGCGCTCGGATCGAAGTGCGCGGCCCTGACAGGCTTCCGTGCCCCATCAAGCACCGCAACAGGCATCCCCTGCAGGGCGTCACTGATGACGACCGAACCACTCGAGCTGGCAGCGACGACGAGGGTGGAAGTCGGGTCAAACTCGACGGAGTAGATCTGACCATGGAGATAGTTCCCCTGGCTCTGCAGCTTGCCGGCCGCGGTCCAGACCAGCTCCGCCCCGTCCTCGGTTCCAGCGACGATGAGGTGGCCATTCGGAGAAACCGCGACCCGGCTCACGGGGGCACCGAGGTCGCGAAGGTGGTGCAGCCGTTCGCCGCTCGGAATGGCCCACAGCGAGACACCGCCATCACCACCAGTCACGAGCCGCGGCCCCGTCGGGTCCCAGCTCAAGCGGTGTCCGGCGAACGTGTTCACCGGTGACCACGTCCGGACGTCATACACTCGCACGTTGTCGCCGCCGACCGCGGCGAGCCAGCGACCATCAGCGCTGAAGGCGAGCCCGAAGTACTCCATCCCCGCGCTACGCAACTCGGCGAGCAGGCCACCGGTGGTCGCATCCCAGACGTTCACCACGTCGCCCTTGATATCGATCGCGGCCACCGCTCTGCCGTCGGGCAACGCAGCCACGGCGCCGTAGCGCGGCTTCGGGCCCTCGCGTCTCAGCTCGCGCACGAGCGCCCCGCTGGCGGCATCCCAGATCCGCACGCCACCGTCGCCGCACGCCGTCAGGATCCGTTTTCCGCCGGCGGCGTAGATCGCCTGGTACACGATGTCACCGTGCGCGAGCGTGAATCGCAGCTGATGGGTACCAGCGTCCCAGACCTGCGCGGCGCTGTCGTCGGCGGTCACGATCTGCCGGCCGTCGGGCGAGAACGTTGCCGACCACATGCGTCCCCTGGACGCTGGGAGCACCGCTTGCTCCGCGAGCCGCGGCTGCAAGGCACGCGCGAGCATGAAGGCCGTGCTCGGAGATCGATCGCGCTGATAGGCCGCCGCCAGGTGAAGCCACGCCTCGGGTTCCGCGTGGAGCCCCGCGGATCGGCCCTGCTCGAGCTCCGCCTGTGTCCGCGTCGCCTCCGTCACTTCGCGTGTACGACGAACCTGCTCCTCGGCAAGCTGTGCCCTCATCGAGGCGTAGTGCTGGAACACGCAGAACACGCCGACGGCGAGCAACGCGACCAATCCACGACGCCACCACCACAGCTGCCGAGCCCGCCGCTGGCTCGCCTCGATGAACGCACACTCCAGATCGCTGAGAATTCCAGCGCCGCGCGTCCGCTCGAAGTCCGCGAGCTGCCCGGCCCCCCACAACAGGCGGGATGATCGTCCACGGTCCTTCCACGTCTGCGCCGCGACGTGGAGGTGCGCTCGCTGGCGCGTGCGCAACACCGCGCCGAACTCGGCGGCCAGCTCCGTCACGCTCCCCTGCCGGTCCGCGCGATGCTTGGCCATCGCACGCGAGAGGATTGGATCGAGGTCGGGCACGCCCAGCGGTGGCACCGGGGCGTGCTGATGGAGCTGCTTCCACTCGCCGGTACTTGCCCCGTGGAATGGAGCGCGACCGCTCAACATCTTGTACGCCACGACGCCGAGGGCGTAGAGGTCGACCTCGGGGCCAACGTCCCGAGAGCTGCGCCACATCTCGGGCGCCATGTATGGGAACGATCCGATGAGAGTGTCAGCGTTGGTCAGCTGCTCGTGCGGCACCCGGCTGGGCGCCCGCGGCCCATGGTAGGTCTCCGTTCGTTCGCGGAGCTTCGGACGAATCGGTGCGGTTGGCGCTGTCCGTGCCTTACCGTCCACGTCCTCGGCGAGCGAGCCAGCGGGCCGGCTCGGCGGCTCGGCGGGCTGGGGAGCGACGAACTGCTTTGCGATCCCGAAGTCGATCAGCTTGAGGATCCGACGGCCCGCCCGCTCGATCACCATGATGTTGTCGGGCTTGACGTCGCGGTGGATGATGCCGGCATCGTGGGCAGCCTGAAGCGCGTCCGCGAGGGCCTCGAAGGCCGGCACGAACTCCTCGAGTGACATCGGGCCGTGTGCTCGCAGCCAGTCAGTCAGCGTGACGCCGTCGACCAGCTCCATCGCGAGCCACGCTACGTAGTTGTCGCTGTCGACCTCGGGCTCGAAGCCATAATCGTAGATGTGAGCCGCGTGCGGATGATCGAGCCGAGAGGCCAGCCGCGCTTCGCGGAGAAACCGCTCGCGTGCTCGATAGTGCCGGTCCTCCCGCAGCACCTTCACGACACACGGGCGCTCGAGCAAGACATGCTCGCTGCGATACACGTCGCCGTAGGAACCGGTTCCGAGTCGCGCCCCCAGTCGGAACGCACCAAGCATCCGCCCGGTAAGGTTGCGCGCCGGAACCACCGGCACGGCAAGGTCGCGCTCTGTCACGAGCGCGAGCGTAGAGCCATGACGATCCGCGAATGGCTACCAGGTGTGCAGCATCTTGCTGCATTCGAGAACATTGACCACCTGCCAGAGGTGAATGCGAGGAATCCCTCACTCACGATCTCGGCGTAGTGAACGAAGACCGCAAAGGAGGCCTACGCCTCGGCCCGGCGCTACCAGCGCTCGTCGTCGTTGGCCGGCGTGTTCGGCCACGGCGGCGCCTGGACGCCGTTGATGCTCGTGCCGCCGTGGACGATCGCGGGCACCATCGCCGCCATCGTGACCGGGAACGGCAGCGTCGGGGTCGATAGCTTGTCGAGCCGCGCGACCTGGGCGGCGGCGAGCGCGATATCCGCCGCGGCGAGGTTGTCATCGAGCTGCTCCATCGTCCGGGCGCCGATGATCGTCGAGCTGACGCCGGGCCGACCCGCGACCCACGCCAGGGCGACGCGCGCCGGCGTGGTGCCGAGCTCGGTCGCGACGCGCTCGAGCTCCTCGATCAGATCGTACGCCCTGGGCGTCAGGCTGGCGGTGACGCGCTCGCCGCGGTTCGCCTGGTGCTTGCCGTGATCGGCGCGCTTGTACTTGCCGGACAGCACGCCGCGCGCGAGCGGCGACCACGGCGTGACGCCCATGCCGAGCTCGCGCGCCATCGGCACCAGCTCGCCCTCGACGGTGCGCTCGAGCAGCGAGTACTCGATCTGCAGCGCGATCAGCGGCGCCCAGCCGCGGAACCCCGCGATGGTCTGCGCCTGCGCGCACTTCCAGGCCGGTGCGTCGGAGAACCCGAGGAACCGGACCTTGCCGTCGCGCACCAGGTCGTCGAGCGCGCGCATGGTCTCGTCGATCGGCACCGTCGGGTCCCACGCATGCATCCAGTACAGGTCGATGTAGTCGGTCTGCAGCCGGCGCAGCGATTGCTCGCACTGCGCGACGATCGCCTTGCGCGACGCCCCGCCGCCGTTGGGATCGCCACGGTACATGTTCGTGATGAACTTCGTCGCGATCACCACGCGGTCGCGCTTCGCGCGGTGCCGGCCGAGGTGGTCGCCGATGATCTTCTCCGAGTGGCCCTTGGTATAGCCGTTCGCGGTATCGATGAAGTTGCCGCCCCGCGCGAGGTAGTGGTCGAGGATCGCCTCCGAGTCCGTCACGCTCGAGCCCCAGCCCCAGTCCTCCCCGAACGTCATCGCGCCGAGGCAGAACGGAGACACGCGCAGGCCCGAGCGGCCGAGCGTCACGTAGTGGTCGAGTGCCATGCCGCGAGCATACGCGCATCGCGCCCGGCGATGTGATATCGCCCGAGGTCCCATGACCGCTCGCAGCCTACGTTCAGCCGTCCTCGTCGCCGCGGTCGGCGCCGCCGTGCTCGCGGCCCCCGCGCCGGCGGCGCCGTTCACCTACCCGGGCACGCCGGCGACGCCGCTCACCGTCAGCTCGACGAGCCGCATCGTCGTCATGGAGTACGAGGCGTCGTACGGGCCGGCGGCGTTCCACGTCGACGACGCGGTCGTCCGGCCGAGCTTGACCTCGACCTCGATGTCGCGGCTCGGCCTGGCCGGCTACGACAGCGCCGACCCGGGCGTCCTCGAGCAGCACATCGCGTGGCTCGAGCAGCTCGGCGTCGACGCGGTCACCGTCGATGTCTCCAACGACGCGCCGTGCGCGTTCGACGGCCCGGAGATCTCGAGCGTCGAGCCGACGTGCACGAGCGACGAGCGCACGCTCGTCCAGGCGATCCTCGCGAACGAGAACAACCTGTACGCCGCGTTCACGCCGCCGACCCCACCCAACGTGGCGACGCGCTTGAAGCTGATCCCGGTGCTCGACGCGCAGAGCGCGCAGCTCCTGTGGAAGGACCTGTCCGGACGGTCGGCGCTCGAGCACGAGGTCGACAACTTCGACGCCCTGATGACCGGCCACAAGAACCTCAGCGTCCTCTACAAGGGCCACCCGCTCATGATCCTGTTCACCGGCCCGACGCCGTGCTACCCGGCGCTCTCGGCGGGCTGCTCGCCGACGGTGGCCGACACCATGGCCGCGCTCGACGCGATGACGATCCACGGCATGTCCGTGACCTCGCAGTACACGTTCGTGATCATGGGCGGCTACTTCGACGCGCAGTGGCAGTTCTGGGCGAACCAGACGCCCGGCTTCGTGCCGACCTCGCCGAATCCGCTCGCCGCGGCGTATCCGTTCTGGACGTGGGTCGATCGCCGCCAGGCCGCTTTCGGCTACCAGCCCACGTACGCCACCGCGGGCACGCGGGTCGAGGCGTTCACCGCCTCGGTCGCGGTCGCCGGGGCGAACGGCTGGGCCGCGCCGCACGTCACGCCGCTGCAGCACGCCACCGACGATGCGCTGCGCGGCAGCGGCACGCTCGCGGCATTCCTCGGCGACGCGCAGGCGCTCGATCCGATCTTCACGGTCATCCATCAGTTCAACGAGTACGGCGCGCCGAACACCAGCGACGAGGGCTGGGACGGCGACACGACCGACGGCATCGAGCCCAACACCGCGGTCGGCTCGGCGTACCTCACCTCGGCGGCCGCGTCGATCCTCGCGTATCGCGCGAACCCGAAGATCTTCACCGCGACCGGCGCCAACCAGGCGTTCGTGGTGCCGCATGGCGTCACGTCGCTCTCGCTCGAGATCTGGGGCGGCGGCGGTGGCGGCGGTCGCGGCGGCGCCGCGGGCGGCTGCAACGTGACCGGCGGGTCCGGCGGCGCGGGTGGCTATGCGCGCGCGACGCTCGCCGTGACGGCGGGCCAGACGCTGACGCTCGTGGTCGGCGGTGGCGGCGCGGCGGGCATCGCATCGTGCGCGGCCGGCGCGACGGCCGCGGGCGGCTTCGGCGGCGGGGGCGCGGGCCAGGGTGGCGATGGTGCGGGCGGCGGCCGGTCGGCGATCCTCGTCCACGGCGTCGAACTGCTCGTCGCCGGCGGCGGCGGCGGCGGCGGCGGTGGGGCGAGCACGGGCGCGCGTCCGGGCGGCGGCGGCGGCGGCTCGAACGGCGTCGGCGAGGGCGCGCCCGGCGGCGCCGGCGGCACGCAGAGCGCCGCGGGTGGCGGCGGCATCGGCGCGGTGTGCACCGGCGGCGCCGGCGGCACCGACAGCGGCGGCAAGGGCGGCGGTGCGTCGGCGTGCTGGGGCGCCGGTGGTGGCGGCGGCTATCGCGGCGGCGGCGGCGGCGGCGCGAACGGCGAGGACGACGGCGGCGGCGGCGGTGGCGCGTCGTACGTCGGCAGCGTGACCGGCGCGATCACGACCGCGGGTTCGGGCGCCGCGCCGGCCGGCACCACGAGCACGTCGTACGTCCCGGGCACGGCGATCGGTGGCGGCGCTGCGACCGCCGGCGGCGCCGGCGAGATCGCGATCGGCTACTGAGCTCGCGAATCAACGGGACCGCGAACGAGCTGGTCATGACGGCGGTAGCTTGGCGAGCTGTTCGAGCACGCGCTGGACTTCGACCGGCTTGACGAGGTGCGCGTCGAACCCGGCGTGTTCGGTGCGCTGGTGGTCGGCAGATTGCCCGTAGCCACTGAGTGCCACGAGTCGGATCTTGTCACCGCCTGGAGCTTGTCGAATCCGGCTGGCTAACTCGTAACCGTCCATGCCAGGAAGGCCGATATCGAGTAGCGCGCAGTGAGGTTCAAACCCATTCATCACCTCGAGCGCGCTCGGACCATCGCCCGCGGTCCTCACGTCGTAGCCGACCGCGGCCAGGATGTCGGCGAGCAGCACCAGCGCGTCCTCGTTGTCATCGACGACCAGGACACGATGCTTGTGCGATTGCCTCGCCACGACCGACCCGAATGCACTCGAGAGCAGCGAAGCCGGATCTCGTGATGGTTCCTGCTTCGCCAGCGGAAGCCGGACGGTGAAGGTACTGCCCTTGTTCCGGCCGGCGCTGTGCGCTTCGACCCGGCCGCCGTGCAGCTCGACAAGCGAGCGGACGAGCGTGAGGCCGACGCCGAGGCCGCCCTCTGGCCGATCGACGTCTTGATAGCCTTGCACGAACAGCTCGAAGATCCGTGGCAGCAGCGCCGGATCCATTCCGATGCCATCGTCGCGCACCTCGACGAACAGCTCGTCGGCGACCTTGCGAACGCTCATCGTGATGCCGCCGCCTTCGGGCGTGTACTTCGCGGAATTGTTCAACAGGTTCGCGAAGACCTGGATCAGCCGTGCTTCGTCGCCGTCTACCAGCAGCGGTTCCTGGAGGGTGTCGACCTCGAACGTCTGCGATTTCTTTTCGAACAGCGGGATCGCGATCTCGGCCGCCTTCGCGAGCGCGTCGCGGATGTCCGTCTTCGCGCGTTGCAGCTCGATCTTGCCGCGCGAGATGCGCGAGATGTCCAGCAAGTCGTCGACGAGTCGGACCATCTGCCGGACCTGACGCTCGATGATCTGGTGCTCGCGCAGCGACCTTGTATCGCCGCGTAGCTTGAGTAGCTGTAACGCCGACACGATCGGTGCGAGTGGATTGCGCAGCTCGTGGCCGAGCATCGCGAGGAATTCGTCCTTGGTCTTGTTCGCCTGTTCGGCGATCGCGCGCGCCCTGCGATCCTCTTCGTTGCGGCGGCGTTCGGTCAGATCGCGCGTGATCTTCGAGAACCCGACCAGGGTGCCGAGGTCGTCGCGAATCGCGCTGATCACGACATTGGCCCAGAACATCGAGCCGTCCTTGCGAACCCGCCAGCCTTCGTCCTCGTAGCGGCCGTCGCGCGTGGCGCCCTCGAGCTCGCGCTCGCACTTCCCGGCTCTTACATCGGCTGGTGGGTAGAACCGCGAGAAGTGCGTGCCGATGACCTCGTTCGCGGAATAGCCCTTGATGTGTTCAGCCCCCGAGTTCCACGTGGTGACGTTTCCGTTCGGGTCGAGGATGAAGATCGCATAGTCCTGCACGCTGTCGACGAGCAGCCGGAACCGCTCGTCGGCTACGCGGTGGTCTTCCTCGCCGCGTTTGCGCTCGGTGAGATCACGGGTAACCTTGCCGAAGCCGAGCAACGTGCCCGACGGATCGCGCAGGGCGGTGATGACCACGTTCGCCCAGAACCGCGTTCCATCCTTGCGGACGCGCCAGCCCTCGTCTTCGTATCGACCGGTGCGGGTCGCGCCTTCTAATTCCATCTCGCATTTGCCGGCGCGGACGTCCTCGGCTGGATAGAACGTCGAGAAGTGCTTGCCGATGATCTCGGCGGCCCTGTAGCCCTTGAAGCGTTCGGCACCGCTGTTCCACGTCGCGACATTGCCCTCGGGATCGAGGATGAAGATCGCATAGTCCTGGACGCTCTCGACCAACAGGCGAAAGCGTTCGTTATCGTTACGCCGTTGCTCCTCGGCAGTCTCGCGCTCGGTCAGATCGCGCGTGACCTTCGCGAACCCGACCAGCTTGCCGGCGTCATCGCGGATCGGAGTGATGTCGCGATGGAGCTCGCTGGCGTGCTCGCGCGAGTCGGTGTCAGAGGTACTCATGCGTCCAGCAGCATACCTCGGGCGATACGGGACGCTCTGCGATTCAGGCTCGGTCCCGCCGAGGCCGCCGAGCACACCGAGCCCATGCGCACACCAAGAGCGGCGGGCGCACGCTCGAGGCTCACGATTGGCGACAATTACTTGCCGGCAAAAGTGGCCAAAGTGATTGTCGCTGATCTCCCTCGCCCACCAGGCCGTCGACGCAGGCCACGGTTCGCCCATCCGGTCGAGCTGGAACGCGCTGCTGTCGCCCTCGGGCGATACCAGCGCGGTTTCGCATTACGACAGCTGGCGTACGGTCGCGGCAGGTAGCATCGCTGGTGTACGCGAGCTGCGCTCGGTCTCTCTGGTATCCTCGGAGTCGCTCGAACGAGGCCGCTCGATGTCAGGACAGCCGGCGCGCGTGGATCACCGCGTCGACACCGCTGGGCCGGTGGCCGCTGAGGCGAGGCAACTAGCCGGAGTCGGAGCCGAGCATCGACGGCACCACCGGTCGAGCTGGAACGCGCTGCTGTCGCCTCGGGCGATACCAGCGCGGTTTCGCGTTACGGCAGCCGGCGCTCGCCTACTCGTCCCTTCTGGCCTCGAGCATTTTGGGCGCTACGTAGACAAGCGAGAGCGCGGTAAAGATCAAGGTAGCCACGAGCGGACTGTAGAGCGCCACGAGCGCTGATGCAGCGTAGACTGTCAGCGCCACGAGGTTCCGCCGTCGTCGGATCTTCAAGCGTAGGCGAAATTCCTCGCCGTCTCCCTGTCGAAAGATCGTGCTGAACAGTGCGTTGAACGCGATCCCGCAGACGCACTGCAGCCCTGCGTAAATCGCTGTTGGGAACGGCGCGACACGCGCCTGCGCGACGTACGCAGTCGCAAAAGGGATGAGCGAAACCGAGAACAACACGGCGCTGTTGGCCCACAGCAGTCCGGTCGTGACACGACGCGCTTGCGCGAGGAGTGCGTGGTGATTGATCCAGTAGATCGTCGTCAGGAAGAAGCTGACGAGATAGATGGCGAACGACGGCCAGAGCTCAACAAGGGCAGCTGGTTCGTTGCTCCGCGGGGCCTTCAGGTCGAGCACCATGATCGTGATGATCACCGCCAAGACGCCGTCGGAGAATGCCTCGACGCGAGCCTTGGATAGCTCACCTTCATCGCTCGACATCAGCCCACCTTACATTCGAACGAAGATTGTTGATATTGCAGCCGCATGATCATCTATGCGATCGCGCCGCCCGTGATACAGAGGTTTTGTCCGCTGACAAACGAAGACAAGTCTCCTGCAAAGAATTCCGCCACGTCGGCGACGTCTTCGGCTGTTCCCATACGACCCATTGGAATACTTTTCTTTACGAACTCGCGCATGTCAGGATGGTCGCCGGCCTTGGTAAAGACTCCGGCTCCGTCAATGGCCGTAGGAATGACGCCGTTGACCGTTATCCCTCGGGCTCCCAATTCCAACGCCAAGACGCGCACCAGGTACCGCGGCGCAGCCTTGGTGCTACCATAGAGCCCGATCCCCGGCAACGGGAGATCTGCGGTCGTCGAGCCGACGTAGATGATCCGACCGTTATTCACTACGGTCTTCGCCGCCTGCTGCATCGTGAAAAACGCGCCTTTCACATTGATGCTGTAAAGCCGGTCATACAGCTCCTCTGTGACATCGACGACAGGCAGATCGATGGCTTCCATGCCCGCATTTGCGACGACAATGTCAATCTTTCCGAAGGTGGTGATGGCCGTCTCGAACATGCTCGTAAGCTGCCCAACATCAGCGACGTTTGCCTGTATGCCGAGCGCCTTGACGCCAAGCGCCTTGATGTCGCGAACCGTTGCGTCTCCGCTCTGTTTGTCCGTCGAGTAGTTGACGACGATATCAGCGCCTTTCGAGGCATAGCGAAGCGCGATGCTTTTTCCGATACCTCTGGCCGAGCCGGTGATGAGAGCGACTTTGTTTTTTAGATTGGTCATGGCCGTTCTTTGCTAGCGCCCAGGAATTGTTTCAGCAGTTCCGCGTGGAAGACTTCGCTTCCGACGACTACTCGATGGTCATGGGTTGCGATCGCATCAGCCCCTGCGACATAGCGCAGCTGCTCTTTGCCGTCCGTGGCGGCTTTGTACACCACCTCTGCAATCTGTTCCGGCTCGCTGCCCGTTGCATGTCCAAACATGGCCAACATTCTTCGAAAGCTCTCGGCGTAGTTCTTGTCTTCGACCATCTGCGCCTTGCCCATGAACTCGGACTTGATGCCGCCGGGGCTGATGGTCTTTACCGCGATGTTGAATGGCTTCAGCTCGAAGGCGAGGCTTTCAGCAAAGCCCTCCAGCGCCCATTTTGTCGCGTGATACACGGCGTTCAGCGGAAACGAAACCAGACCACCGATCGAGGTCGTGGTTAAAAACATGCCGGAGCTCCGCGCCCTGAAATGCGGAATGAACGCTTTGGTCACCAAGATCGCGCCGAGCTGGTTCGTGTTGATCTGCGAGATCACTTGCTCATCCGTGGTGGCCTCGAGCGGCCCGGTGAGTGCGTAGCCTGCGTTGTTCAGGACAACGTCTACACCCCCGTCAGCGGTCGCCATATTGACGACCTCAGGGATTTGCTTCGAATTAGATACGTCCAATTCGAGCATCGAGACGTTTGGTAAGCTTCCTAGCTCCTTCTCTTTGGCGGGACTTCGCATGGTCGCGATGACCTTCCACCCCTTTGCCGAGAACAGTTTCGCCACAGCCTTCCCCAAGCCACTTGAACTACCTGTAATAAATATCGTCTTCATGGTTGTTGCTTTGCCGTGCGTGCGTCGACCTTGCAGTCGCGCTGGCGATGGCCTCGCAGCCCATGCTACCGGCGAGCGGCAGATGCATGGTCAACCGATCGCGCCAAATAGCAAACTGATCGCGCCAACGCGCGCGCTCGTGGTTCGCGAGCTCACATCGCAGTTGGCCGGTCGTGCCTCCGAGCCGAGCCGAGGTCGAACCGATTGCGCCAGTGCGCGGGCCACGATATCTTCTGAAGGAACGCAGCTACACCCGAGGACGCATGGCCAAGATCCGCCCCTACGCCATCCTTCCCGGTTGGCGCCTGCTGTTGCGCGATGCGGGCATCAACCCCGATCGCGTGCTGCGCCGAGCTGGCCTGCAAGCCGACCTGTTCGCCGGTGATCGAGCCTTACTCGAGAGCGAGGAGTACTTCAGGTTGTTTCGTGGCATCGAGGAAGAGTCCGATGAGTCGGCCGTCGCGCTCCGACTGGGAGCGGCGCTGTCGGCAGACGTTTTCGATCCCCCGTTCTTCGCTGCGTTCTGCAGCCCGAATCTGAATACCGCGCTGGATCGTGTCGCGCGCTACAAGCCGCTGATCGGGCCCATGGTCCTGGATCTAGCAGTGGGTAGGACCAAGACTGCCATGACGATCCATTGGCCGGCTTCGACGGAACCGGTGCCAACCGTTCTGATCGAGACAGAGCTGGTGTTCTTCGTACAGCTTGCCCGTATCGGAACGCGAGCGCGCATCCGGCCGCTGGAGGTGGAATCGCCTCACCTCCCAACGCCTGCTGCGGTGTTCACGCGGTACTTCGGAGTGCCCGTGAAGCAGGGAAAGATCACGCGACTCGTCTTTTCCGCCGAGGATGCAGCCGCGCCGTTTCTCACCGCGAACGAGAAGATGTGGAAAGTCTTCGAACCCGATCTCCGGCGTCGCCTCTCCGACCTCGACCGGACAGCCTCGGCGGCCGATCGAGTCCGCGCTGCCTTGCTCGAGATGCTGCCGGGAGGCGCACCGAACATGGCGGACGTCGCCAAGAAGCTCGGCACCAGCGCCCGAACTCTGCAGCGCCGACTTCACGGGGAACAGGCGAGCTACCAAGCCGTCTTGCACCGCACGCGCTGCGAGCTCGCGAGCCACTACTTGAATAACACCGAGCTTCCGTCCGCCGAGATCGCGTACTTGCTCGGCTACGAGGACCCCAACTGCTTCTTCCGGGCGTTTCGCGGTTGGACCGGCATCAACCCCTCCCTGGCTCGCAAGACCCACAAGCGCGGCGGTGCTCCAACGATATTTGAGACCAACGCGCGCGCCTCGTCGAGGTAGCGCTCAAGGCGTCAGTCGCGCTCGGTCGCGGCCCGGGTATCGCCGCGACACTCCTTGCCTTCGGTCGCGACGCAGTGCATCGCGAGGTCGTCCAGCTCGTCGTCGTGGCGCTCGAGCTGGCTGACCTGGGGGAGCGGCTCGAGCTTGTGCTGGCGCAGGGCGTCGTCGAGCGCCCGCCAGTCCTTGCCGACCAGCTCGTCGAGCTGCTTGGCGGCGTCCGTGAGCTCCCTGCGCAGCGCCTCGATCGCCGCCATCTGGTACTTCGCGGGCCGACCGTCCCAGCCGTTGATCGCGCCGTACAGCTGATCGAGGTGCTCGCGGATGCGCTCCTCGCCGGTGATCGCGCCGCCCTCGGTGGTCGCGACCACCAGCTTGCGGGTCGCGTCGGCGCGATCGAGCAGCGCGCGCAGCTTGCCGGCCAGCGGATCGCCCGCCGGCACCGCCTTGAGCCGCTCGCGCAGCGCATCGCGCGCGGCCTCGATCTTGTCGGTCAGCTTCGACATGTCCTCGAACACCGCGTGGACCTTGAGCGCGGCGTCGAGCTGGAGCTTGCGATCGGCGACCGTGTACGGCGCGCGGCGATCGAGGCCGACCGTCAGCTTGGTCTCGACGACTTCACTGCCGCGGGTCAGCCGGATCGTGTACGTGCCGGGCAGCACGCGCGGCCCGACCTGCGAGCCGAACGCGACCGACGCCGCGCGCGGCACGCGAGGCGGCTTGAGCCGCATCGGCCACGCCACGCGGTTGAGGCCGCGCCGCTTGCTCGGCGCGATGGTATCGACCAGCACGCCGGCGGCGTCGAAGATCTCGAGCTTGATCGGGCCGTAGATATGGCGGGTGCGCAGGTAGTAGGTGATCATCGCGCTGGTCGGCGCGTTGTCGCCGGAGAACGTGGCGTCACCCTCGGGCCAGCCGCCGTTGCCCTGCAGGCGCTGCTGGACCGGCCGGGTCGGCAGGAACGCGGTCGACTTCTGCAGCGTGGCGTCGCTCAGCGCGCGCAGCGGCTCGAGATCATCGACGATCCAGATGCCGCGGCCGTGGGTCGCGATCACGAGGTCGCCGTCGCGGGGCTGGATCTGGAGGTCGCGCACTGCGACGTTGGGCAGCTCGCCGCCCTTGAACTGCGACCACTTCGCCCCGCCGTCGAGCGAGATCCACAGCCCGAACTCGGTGCCGAGGAACAGCAGGTCCTTCTTGACCCGGTCCTCCTTGATCACGAACGCGTAGCCGCGCACCGTCTGATCGGGGCCGACGATGCGGGTCCACGTCTTGCCGTAGTCGGCGGTGCGGTAGACCCACGGCGTCATGTCGCCGAACGTGTGGCGGTCGAACACGGCGTAGGCGACCGCCGGATCGTAGCGGCTGGCCTCGACCCAGTTGACCCACGAATTCCGGGGCAGGCCGACGACGTTGCCGATCACGTTGCTCCACGTCCGCGCGCCGTCGCGGGACAGCTGCAAGTTGCCGTCGTCGGTGCCGACCCAGATCACGCCCGGGTTCCTGGGCGACTCGCTGATCGAGTAGATCGTGGTGTGCATCTCGGCCGACGAGTTGTCGACCGTGACGCCGCCCGACTGCTCCTGCTTCTGCTTGTCGGGGTCGTTGGTGGTGAGATCGGGCGACACGCGATCCCAGCTGTCGCCGCGGTCGCGCGAGCGGAACAGGAACTGCGCGCCGATGTAGATCGTGCCCTTCTGGGTCGGGCTGGCGTGGATCGGCGTGTTCCAGTTGAAGCGCAGCTTCTCTTTGTAGCCGGCGCGCGGCTGGATATCGCGCACCACCAGCGTCTTGCGATCGACGCGGCCGATCGTGCCGCCCTGGGCCTCGGCGTACACCGCGGTGGGGTCGGTGGGATCGGGGAGCGTCCAGAACCCGTCGCCGCCGTACAGGTTCTCCCACCGCGAGTTGGTGATGCCGCCGGGGTACGACGAGTCGCCGACCCACGAGCTGTTGTCCTGCAGGCCGCCGTAGACCTGGTATGGATCGCGGTCGTCGACGGCGACGTGGTAGAATTGCGAGATCGGCAGGTTCTGGGCCTTCCACCACCGGCTGCCGCCGTCGTACGACAGCCACAGGCCGCCATCGTCGCCGCCGATCACGTGCTTGGGGTTGGTCGGATCGATCCACAGATCGTGCCAGTCGCCGTGCGTGCCGCCCGCCGCGTCGGCGAAGCTGTGCCCGCCGTCCTCGCTGGCGATCAGCCGGTAGTCGGGCTTGAACAGCCGGTTGGGGTTGGTCGGGTCGACGATCAGGCGCGCGAAGTAGAACGGCCGCCACACCATCGACTGGCTGGTGTCGCGCGCTTCCCAGGTCTGGCCGCCGTCGGCCGAGCGGTAGAGCGCCGATGCCTTGGACTCGACGAGCGCGTAGACGATCCGGTCGTCCGACGGCGCGTACACGACCTCGACGCGGCCCCACGGCTTGGCCGGCAGACCTTTGGCGGTGCTGATCTCGACCCAGGTCCGGCCGCCGTCGGCGCTGCGGTACATCGCGCTGCCGCTCGGGGCGTCGGGACCTTCGCCGCCCGAGCGGAACGTCCAGCCCTTGCGCCGGAAGTCCCATAGCCCGGCGATCAGCGCGTTGGGGTTCTTCGGATCCATGGTCACGCCCGAGCAGCCGGTCGAGCCGTTCTGGCCGTGCAGGATCAGCGTCCACGTCTTGCCGCCGTCGGCGGTCTTGTACAGCCCGCGCGCGGTGGAGTCGCTCCACAGCTTGCCGGGCACGCACGCGTACACCGTCGCCGGCGCGCTCGGGTTGACCGCGATCTTGACGATGCGCTCGGACTCGGCAAGCCCCATGTGGGTCCACGTGTCGCCGCCGTCGGTCGACTTGTAGATGCCGTCGCCGATCGACACCGAGTTGCGGGTCCACGCCTCGCCGGTGCCGACCCAGATCGTGCGCGGGTCGGTGGGATCGATCGTGATCGCGCCGATCGACTGCACGGGCTGCTTGTCGAACACCGGCTTGAACGTGGTGCCGCCGTCCTGCGACTTCCACACCCCGCCCGACGCCGCGCCGACGTAGAGCGTGGTCTTGCCGTCGACCACGCGGCCGGCGACCGCCGCGATCCGGCCGCTCATCGTCGCCGAGCCGATGTTGCGCGCGCCGAGCCCGGCGAACGTGCCGCTGTCGACCACCGCGCGCTCGTTCGGCGCCGGCGGCACACTGGCGGTGGCGGCCGCGCTGGTCGCCGGCGGGCCGGCGATGATCACCGCGTTGACCCGGGTCTTGGCCGCCGGCAGCGCGAACCACGCCGGGTCGACGGGGATGTTGGGCTCGGCGCGCTCGATCACCACGCGCTCGGTGCGCGGGCTGCCGACGCCGCCCGACTCGAGCGAGAACGGCAGCCACACGCCGTCGACCTGCTGGTAGCCGCCGAGGTCGGTCTCTGCGATGTGCTCGGTGCCGCGCGCCTTGTGCACGGTGCGGACCCGGATCTCGAGCGCCGAGTCGGGGTCGAGGTAGACGAACTGGACGTCGCCGTCCTTGCGGGTGACGCGCAGCTTGATCGCCGGCGTGCCGTCGACGTCCTCGGTGCCGAGGTACTCGACGCGGTGGCCGCGCGCGCGCGCGTCGAGCAGCGGACCGGCGATCTCGGCGCTCTGCGCGAACCCGCGCGCGTCGTCGGCCGACGCGGTCTCGGCATCGATGCGGCCGCCGAACGGCGACACGCCCCAGCCATCGCGGCCGTTGAACGCGGTGATCTGGGTCAGGCCCTGCAGGGTGACCTCGGTGCGCACCGCGCCGGCGTGGGTCAGCACCTCGCCCCACGCCGCCTCGATGCTGACGTCGTTGCCGCCGAACACGACGTGGCCGGTCAGCCGCAGCGCGTGGATCGCCTGCCACCTGGCCTCGCCGCCATGGGCCGCCAGGTTACGGGCCAGGATATCGTCGAGCGGCGCGGCGTGGCCGGGCGCTGGTCCCACGGTCAGCGTGCATACCGTCGCGATCACGAGCATGATTCGCATGGGGCGCAGTATTCACCGCCTGCGCGATGGGATGGGAGCCCACGTCTGGCAATTTATCGTCGGCCCGGCCCGGCCGGCAGCCGGCTCAGCCGGCTCAGAACACCGCGCCGACCGCGAGCGCGGCCTGCGGCCCGAACTGCATCGGCTTGGCCGGCGCCGTGGCGGTCGCCACCGTCTTGATGCCGGCGAACCCGGCCGAGCCGGTGACCCCGAAGCGGCCGATCGCGTAGGTCGC